>CAXUKB010000049.1:0-3598 GCA_964251345.1 uncultured Fimbriimonas sp.
GCACCCGCACCCAGCGGTAGTTCGACGCCGTCCTCGCGCGCGGCGGCGTGATCGGCGGCTCCTCGGCGGGCGCGACGATCCAGGGCGAGTACCTCTGGCGCGGCGACACGAGCGGCCCCGAACGGGGCGAGGGTGACCACACCCAGGGCCTCGCGTTCCTCAAGGGGGTCGCGATCGATCAGCACATTCTCGCGCGCAACCGTCAGTTCGACCTCATTCCCTTCGTCGAGAAGCGGCCCGACCTGCTCGGGATCGGCATCAACGAGTCGACCGCGATCGTCGTTCAGGGCGACGAGTTCGAGGTGATCGGGGCGAGCTACGTCGCGATCACCGACGCGCGCAAGTGGACGGCGGACGCGACCTCGCCCAACGACGCCGCGCACAAGGGCAAGATTTTCTTCCTCGGCAAAGGCCAACGCTACGATCTCGCCCGGCGAGAGATCGTGCGGTGAGGGCAGATTAATTAATTTGAGCCTTGAGTAGCAAACCAACCGGTTGAGTAGAGGCGATCCCACGCAATATGTAGGTCACGCGTATCTAACACCTTCTTCTTCCGATCGTTCCAAGCGTGGGCAAGCGCAACCGCCTCGTTCGCGTTCTTTGCACCCTTTTTGGTTACGACCCAGTGAACCGTTGTAAGAAGTTCAAGACCGTAAGGGCTTTCGAATCCATCAATTAATTCAAGAACTCGATCGATGCGAAGATCTGTCTCAGGTGCGTTCGCTAACACGCGATCAGCCTCTGTCGAAGCACCGATGGCGAGACTTACGGGATCAAGTCTTCCTCCTTCGCCGAAGCCGTTGATGTAGTGCCCTTCCATTCGCAAAAGGGCGTGCTTCATTCCTTCGTCATAGGGACCGTAAGGCCCCTCCGTGAAGTTGGTCTTCAGCGGCTCCCCCGCCTCTTTGAGGGAGTAAAGTAGTTTCTGAGCTTCAATGTGAGTCGCTTCGAAACCTAGGAGCATGTACGACTGAACAATGCGAATTAGAGCGGCACTCCAAGCCGTAAGCTCAGGCTTGATCGTCCGAACGACGCGGTGCGTCGGTGCTGGAGAACTTCCTGGTGGATAGAGAATAGTCTCGACGTTTGTTAAAGAAGCGAAAGCTTCTTCAATAAGTGGACGTACTTCTTCCCACCTCAGTCCACCGAGGCCGCAACCTAGCGGAGGCAAAGCGATTGAACCGACCTTCTCTTCTTTCACTATCCGTACAAGATCTTCTAACCCAGTTCGGATATCAGCAAGTTGAGAGTTGTTTTTCCAGTGCTTCTTGGTCGGGAAATTGACGATCAGGCGCGGCTGAAACTTACCCGTGTGGGTCACGAACATCCTGCCGAGTTCCACTTGCCCTTTGCGGCAGGCCTTCTCGTACTCGGTGAAGTTCGCCGGAAAGGCCTGCTTAAACTGGAGGGCAACTCCCTTGCCCATGACGCCAACCGTGTTCACGGTGTTGACCAGCGCATCCGCTTGCGCTTCGAGCAGGCTGCCTTGTCCTTCGATGATCATCGCTTCGGGCTCACGGATAGTACCACCCGGTCATGACCTTCACCGGAAGCAAGCTTTGGTCGCCTGTCAATTGGCTGGCGACCTCCTCGCGATAACGCTCACTATAAACACCAATACCGACGAAGCAGGACCATGGAACGAAGCGATATGCCAGAAACTCGGCCATCTTACGCTCCCGGCGCTTATTATCATCGCGTGTGTTGTTCCAATTAGGGGATCGGAGGGTCTTCCAATCGAGCTCATCCATTCGATTGAAGTCGTCAATCTGCTCGGCGTATTCCATAAAGGCGTTCTGTTTGGTAAAAAAGCATGAACCTACAATCCTTCTGATCTTGTCGATGTCCGTAACAAGATGGACAATTGGCTCTTGACCGCCTCCATAAGTATTTGGGGCTTTCCGCCATATGTTGTAAAGCATTACGGAACGTGGGCAGAAGTAGAAGGGAACGTAATCGTTCAGGACGCCCATCGAGGCGACCATGACTGATTTATGTGATCGCTTCCGAGTCAAGTCCGGGTCACCGACTCGAACGTACGTAAGCCTTGCCGGATCATCTCGTTGCCGCACCAGATTCCACCCTGCTCCAAGATATGCGGCAAGTTATCGATGTGAGTGATGCGGTAAATGCGGGTGGGGTTACCGTCCATGCTTCAACTGCCAAGGCGGGCGATGAGGCCGTCCTCGCCCACGCCCCACACGGTGCCGCCCGCGTCGGCGACGGAGTGAAGCGCGCCCGGGTTTTGGACCGCGCGCCAGGTCTTCCCGCCGTCGGTCGAGAGGTCGGTGCCCGTCGGACCCACGAGCAGGTAGCCGCCGCCGAGCCGAATCGCCGCCTCGCGCAGACCGGAAGGCCGGAAACTCGGGACGACGGGCCACGTGCGGCCGTCGTCGCGGGAGAAGAGGAGATTGCCAGTCTGGTCGTCCGCCTCATAGTCGCCGCCCACCGCGAGGGCGTCTCCGCCACCAAGGGGGAGGATGCCGAACAGGCCCGCGCTGCCGGTGAGCGGGACGAGGGGCGTCGGGGCGACCGTCCACGAGCGTCCCCGGTCGGTGGAGTGGAACACGCGCGCCGAGCCGCCGCCGGTCACGATCCAGGCGTCCGAGAGGCCGCTGAGGGCAAGGCTCCGGCCGCTGGCGGCGAACGAGGCTTCACCGGGGAGGGCAAAGGGAATGTCGGCGTCGATCTTGCTCCAGGTTCGGCCACCGTCGTCCGTGGCGAGAAGCGGGATGTGGCCGCCGACGGGATCGCCGAACATCAGGCCGTGGTCCTTGTCCCAAAAGGCGAGCGCGTCGTAAAACGCGTTCGGGTCGGGGTTCTGCCACGCCTTCGTCCAGGTCGTTCCCCCGTCTTCGGTGCGGTAGACCCGCGACTCGGGGCCCTCACCGATCGCCAGGGCGACCGCGGAATCCCGCCCGAAGGCGGCCAACGCGCGAAAATCCCCGTCCTCCGCGCCCTTGACCTTCCCGATCGTCCAGGTTTTGCCGTCGAGGGTGCGGCCGATGGTGCCCTTCGAACCGGAAGCCCAGCACACCTTGCCCTCGCCCGCGTCGACCGCGCGAAAGCTCGCCGTCGTTTCGGTGGGGACCACCGTCCACCGGGGCGCGGCGGCGATCGTCAGGAGCAGGGGGAGCAGCGGCATAAATTAGTTTACGCTGACGAGGGCCGACCGTCGCTCCCCATTTTGAACGTCGCCCTGAGAAAAGCGATCGTTCGCGACGACCCTCTTCAGATCGTCCCGCGACGGCGGTGCTTCATGAACTCGAGCGCCATCGGGATAAACGTGAGGACGGCCATCGCGAGCATCGCCAGGGTGAAGTTCTTCTCCACCGCCGGAATCTGACCCAGGAAGTAACCTGCGGTGAGGAAGATGCCGACCCAGAGCAGGGCGCCGACCACGCTGTAGACCAAGAACTCGCGGTACCGCATCTTGGCCATCCCCGCCACAAACGGGCTGAAGGTGCGGACGATGGGCACGAATCGAGCGAGGATGATCGTCCGCTTGCCGAAACGGTCGAAAAATTCGTGGGTCTTCTCCAAGTGGCTTCGCTTGAAGACCTTCCAATGCCATAGAAGTGCAGGAGGATGTTGTCTG
>CAXUKB010000049.1:3608-17887 GCA_964251345.1 uncultured Fimbriimonas sp.
GAAGACCTTCGAGTTCTCATTCTTGAAAAGGCGCGGTCCGAGACGGCGGCCGATCCAGTAGTTTACGTTGTCTCCGCAGAGCGCCGCCGCCATAAAGATGACGAACATCAGCGGGAAACTCAGGTGGCCCGCCTTGTCCGGACGGCAGAAAAGGCCCGCCGCGAAGAGTAGGGTGTCGCCCGGCAGAAACGGCATGACGACCAACCCCGTCTCGGCGAACACGATCGCGAAAAGAATGCCGTAAGCCTGCGGTCCGTACGCGCCGATCAGCTCCGCGATGTGCTTGTCGATATGGAGCAGGAACTGAAGCATCTTGCGGAAGGATTCAACGGTACCCCGTGCAGCCGGGTTTCGGGGTCGCAGAGTTTTGGGACTTCCGGGCTCCCCTCCTCTTGCCGTGTTCGGGGCGGGGAGGGGCCGGAAGTCGACCCTGTCGAGAGCCTCTGCGAAGCCTAAAACGCCTGTGGCGCAAAAGAGGCCTCGCCGTTCGGTCGACAAGGTATGGGAGCGGAAGAGGACTCACGATTTCCCTCGTCGAGGAGAACCCGCATGGGGCTTAGGATGCCGCCACCGCCACCAGGAACGCCTCCTCGACCGGCGTTTCGGCGAGCGGCGCGAGCGCGGGCCGGACGAGTGCGAGCGCCGCGAGCGCAGCGGCCTCTTCGCCCGCGCCGTAGCGCATCATCGACAGCCGCGCCTCGGCCGAGACCTTGACGAGCGGACGCATCCGCTCGACCATCGCGGTGTCGCGCGCCATGCCCGAGAGCAGCATGAGCCGGTAAGTCTCGCGCTCCGCGCCCAGGAGTCGCGCGGCCCCCAACAGCGCCCGCCGTCTCCCCGGGGCCGACCCCGCCCGCGCCGCCTCCCCGAGAATCGCGGGTAGGTCCGAAAGATCGCCCACCACGCCGAGCGCGTAGGCCGCCTCCGCCTCGGCTTCGTCGCCCCGGTCGCCGAGGGTGCGGCGCAGCGCGGGCGCGGCGGCGCGGAGCTCCAGTTCGGAGACCGCCTCCGCGGCCGCGGTGCGCACGCTCGGGTGGGGATCGTCGAGCGCGCGGGCGATGACCGCCGCGGAACTCGCCGCCCCGCTTCGGCGCAGGCCTTGGAGCGCCGCGCGGCGCAGATCCGTGTCGCCGGTCTCCACCGCCCGCTCCAAGGGCGCGACCACCGCCTCGCCGCCGATGCGGCCCAGCGCGCGGGCCGCCGCGCGACGCAGCAGGGGCTGCGGATTGTCCAGCGCCACCACGAGCGTGGGCACCGCCGCGGGGTCGCCGAGGTACCCCAGCGCGTCGATCGTCTCCTCCTCCGCGAGGTCGGGGGCGGTCTCCAGGCTCCGCAGCAGCGCCCCGACCGCGCCCGGCGAGCGAAGCCGCGCCAGCGCCCGGGCCGCCTCGCGCCGAACCTGCGGCTGCGGGTCTTGCAATGCGGCGAGAATCGCGTCGGAGGCCATCTCCGCGCCTTCCTCGGCCACCGCTTGGATCGCCTCCACCCGCTCCTCGGCGTCGTCGCTCCGGTCGAGGCGGCGCATCGCGCGGGCCGACCGGGGATTGATGCGGCGCACGTTGGAGATCGTCGAGCGGATGCCGGACGAGCCCGCTTCGCGAACCTTTCCGAGCAGCGGCACCGCGAGGAGACGAAGGAGGCCGGCGCACAGGAACAGCGTCTTGTAGTGCCAGACGCCCGCCCCCTGGTCGGGGATCATCTCCGCCCCGAGCAGGGGCGCCACGCCGCCCACCACCGCCATCACCGCGGTGCCCGCGCCCATGTAGTTCGCCCGGTCTTCGGGCTTGGCGGTCACCAAGATGAGGTTGAACTGGCAAAGGGCCTGGCCGCAAAACGCCGCGCCCATAAGGACGTGGGTCGTGAGGAGCAGCGCCGAGTTCGCGACCGTGTGGCCCGGTACGGTGAGGCACCACCACAGCACGTTCGTCGCGGTGAGCGCCCCCGCGAGCGCAAGCATCGGCCGGTTGCCGTAGCGGTCGCTGAGCGAACTCCAGAAGCGCGTCGCGAGCACCACGCCCACGCTGTACATCAGCCCCGTGCCCTGCACCACGGTGTAGGGCAGCTTGAGGGTCTCTAGCGCGTAGATCGCGAACATGTTGCCCGCGAACGCCTGCCCGGAGATCGCGACCGAGGTGTAGACCAGCACCCGCCGGAACTCGCGGTCGCCGAACGGCGCGGCGATCGCCCGCAGGCCCGTCTTCAGGTCGACCGGCGCGGGCACGCGCGGCAGGTCGCGGATGCGGTCGAACGACGCCATGCTCACCGCCGCGCAGATCGAGCCCAGCCCGAACACCACCGCGAAGCCCACGGGTTCGCGGCCCGCGCCCCGGAACGCGTCGAGCAGCACGCCGCCGAAGAGTCCGACGAGCGCGCCGACCGCCGTCGCGATCGCTTGCCGCCTCCCGAAAAAGAAGCCGCGCGAGTCGGGCGGGACCGTCTCCGCGATCCACTCGTTGTACATCGCCCCGACGACCGAGTTCGCGCCCGTGGCGAGGGCGACGAGCGCCACGACGATCGCCAGCCGGACGCCCGCCGCGAGCGGCAGCAGCGGCATCGCCACCAGCCCCACGTACAGCACGCGCCACGCGAGGCCGCCGGGCCGGATAAACGCCCGGTAGCCCGCCGCTCCCCGGCCGAGGATCGCCCCTGGGTTGTGGAGAACGCCCATGAGGCTCGGCAACGCGCCCAAGAGGTTGGTGAGCCCGTTCGACGCTCCCAGACTCTTCGCGAAGCCCGCGATAAACGCCCCCGTCGTGAGCGCCCCGAACGCGGTCGCGAACGCCACGTCGCCGGTCGCGGCGCGCAGGCTGGACAGCGTCTCGATTCGGTTGGGGCGGACGTCGGCGATGCGCAAGAGGGTACTCGGGAGACGGCCGCCCTAGGAGGAATGTTGGGCCGTGGACTTAGTCCATTCCGGTAAGCGCTCTCACGCCATCGCAGAACACCCGAAAGGAACGTGAGACGTTGGTGTCGAGACGCATGTGCGGCGCGATGTCCGCGGCTCGCCCCACCTTGCGCCGGTCGCCCGTCAGCTCGGACAACGCGTCGCTCGGCTTGGGAATGAGATCGGGATCTCGGAGCCGTGCCCGTCCGGCCTCGCACTCCACCTTTCGCTCGGGGTACGCGGTCGCGACCGCCGCAAGGTCGCCCACCATCCAGGCCTCCCTCTCTTGCATCACCATTCGTACCCGGTATGCCCTTCCGCTGGCCTCGCACGGCGCCGCCAAACGCGCCTTGATCGGGCGGCAATCCGCGCCGTCGTTGTCCTGAACGACGATGAACCGCGGCTCGATCCCCGGCTCCTCGACGTACCGCCGCATCCGGTCCGCCCCCCCCTCGCTTTTGGAGATCGTGTTTTCCGTTGAAGCTGAACACGCGCGGCTCGATCGGCAGGCCGAATCTCGGTAAGAGCCCGTGGAGGAGCACGCGCATCGACTCCTCCTCGACGAAGAGGACCAGCCGAATCACAAAGGGTCGACCTTGCCTAAAAATCCTTCGCGCCAGGGCGATCCGAGAAGCTCGCCCTCGACGTGCTGCGCGACGAGGTTTGGGTCGTCTTTCGCCCGAACGACGTGCGCAAATCCGTCGCGCTTTTCCATCCAATAGAGCTCGTCCAGTTCCAGCGCGTTCACGAAATCCGGCGAGTGAGTCGAGACGAAAACCTGACTCCCTCGTTCCGCGTAAGCCCGGAACTCCTCGGCGAGGGGCCGTACGATCTGCGGATAGAGGTCGTTCTCCGGCTCCTCCACGGTGAGCAGCGGATGCGGCTCGGGCTCATGGAGCATGAGCCGCAGAGCGAACAGCTTGACCGTGCCCTGAGAGACGGCACGGGCGGGAAAGGCGTCTTTGAATGAGCCGTCCGCGAATCGCAGGATCACTCGCCGGTCTTCCGTCAGATAGGGCTCGACCCCCGCCAGTCCCGGCACCTGCTTTTTCATTTTGCGGATGACTTCATCGAACCGTCTGCGGTGTGCGCTGGAAAGATAGTAGGCAACTGCCTCAAGGTTCTCTCCATTTGTCGAAAGACTGTTCGCAACACGAAGGCCAGTCCCAGACGAGCTTTCGGAGCGCAACGAGGCGTGATGCGAATCGTCGATCGTCTGGCGGAGGCTAGCGACGGTCGAGTAGCGCCCCATCATCCCTAACGCGCCAAGAGCGAGAAAGTCTGCGGATGCGAGCGCGCCCATAAATCCTTCGGAGTCATCGCCCTGTTCGGGAACCTCTAAGCCCGTGGAGTACCCTGCGGGCCGTCCCGGTCTGTCCGGAATTGCGTATCCCTTACCGTTTTCAAAATTGAAAAGGCGGATGTGGGCCTTGCCATCTTGTGTGCGCTCGTGAAGAAACTCGTTTTGAACGTAGACTCGCTCGCCATCGGCTCCTAAGTAAAGGTAGTAGTCGAGAAAAGGGCGTTCACCGCAGCTTTCACCCCGTCGCGAACACAGTCGCGCAAAAACGCGAACACGTCGAGCAGGGTCGATTTGCCGCTGCCATTCGCCCCAAGGAGACCCGTCATCGGAGTGAGCCTCTCCAGCCGCACGCTCCGCCGAACCTTGTAGTTCTCGACCCGGAGAGACTCGATTCGCATCCTTTGACCAGTCTATCACCCACCCCGGCGTTCTCCCGGAAGAACCCCCCCCTCTGCCACGTCGGGTACGGTCGCGGGAGGGACGCGAGGACGTCCAGGACGATCCATGCGGCTTCCCGTGCTCCAAGGCTCCATCCGACGGCGGCTTCTCATTAACTACCGCGTCGATGCGGAGACCGTCCAGCGCATCCTTCCCGCGCCTTTGCGTCCGAAGCTCCAAGGCGGCTTCGCGGTCGCGGGCATCTGCTTGATTCGCCTGGAAGACGTGCGCCCGGCGGGCGCTCCGGCCCTCATCGCGCTCTCCAGCGAGAACGCAGCGCACCGCGTGGCGGTCGAGTGGGACGGCGCGGACGGCCGCCCGCACGAGGGCGTCTACGTCGCGCGGCGCGACACTGGCTCCTTCCTCAACCATCTTGCCGGCAGTCGGGTCTTCCCCGGCGAGCAGCACCGGGCAAAATTTGCCGTCGAGGACGACGGCTCGGCGGTCACTCTCTCGGTCGCGGCCCTCGACGGGGGGCTGGCGGTCGAGGTGGCGGGCCATGCCACCGACGCGTGGCCCGTCGATTCCTGCTTCGCCTCGCTCGGTGAGTCGTCCGCGTTTTTCGAGGGTGGGAGCGTCGGCTACTCCGTAACGCGCGACTCCAATCGGCTCGACGGAATGCGCTTGGAGACGCACGGCTGGGCGGTAAGACCCTTCGCCGTGGACCGCGTTCGGTCCTCCTTCTTCGATGACCGGATGCGGTTCCCCGAAGGGAGCGTCACCCTGGACCACGCCCTCGTGATGCGCGACCTTCGGCACGAATGGCACGCGGTGGACGACCTCCTGATCGGTGGCCCCGCCGTCGCGACGGTCTGAGGGCGACCGCCTCCTCCCTTAGCCGCGTTGAGGCTAAGCTAAAACCGTTCTATGGCCCGTAAGCGCGAGAAAACCGAATTGGAGCGGTACGTCCGGGGCGCGATGGTCCAGCTTCGGCTCCAAGCGGCGAAGCGTCCGGAGGAGTGGCTTCGCTGGAGTTCGCCCGTGGGCTTCGCGGTGGTGTTCGGGCCTGGGCACTACGCCGTCGCGGCGGGCTTCTTCGTCGCCTCGCTGGCCGCCCAGGTCGGCCTGGCGCACCGCAGGCTGGGCGGCGGAACCTTGAATGAAAAAGTCGCGAAGAGCCTTCCCGAAGCGGCCCTCCGGAACGCCGACCGGCGGTTGAGAAAGGGGAGCTACGAGGACAAGGTCGGCGCGGAGGCGCGGGCGGTTCTGGAGTCGTGCGCCGCTTCGGCGAACGCGGCCGTCGCCGCGGCGGCGGAAGCACACTTCGCGAACGCCGGCCGCCCCGTCGTACTGGAGGCGTTCCGACCGATCTCGAAGTCGCTGGACGTGCTGATGAAGGAGGCGCTCGTTCGCGCCGATCGGGCGACCATCATGGGCCGCCTCCCCGACGACGAGGCGCTGGCCGACCTCCGGGCGATCGACGCGAGCCTCGCGGAACTGCGCGACGAAGCCCAACGGCTCGCCCGGGAGTTCCGTGCGATCGTCCCTCTCCCCGAGGACGCAAGCCTCGCCGCCGAACGCCTCGAGGCGCGGCGCGAACTGGACCAAAACGCCTGAGACAGGCGAGGGCGAGGGACTAAGCCAAGCCTTACCTCACTCTCCTCCTCTTTGCGGAGGAGGAGAGGGGAGATACCCCGCTTACGGTTCGCCCAAAACCTAGGCTTTGTCCTCCGCTCTTAGAGAGGGTCGAGAGCCGTTAAATTAGGCGTTGGTGCGGCAGGGCTTGCCCTGCGAGAGGATGCCGATCTCCGCTCGCGAGCGGCACGTCGCGAGGCCCCCGCAGGGCAAGCCCTGCCGCTACGGTCCATTTCTCAACAACCCCTCAGAACACGACCGCTCGCCGAAGATTTGACTACAACGGTAGTCAAATCTGTCGTACTATGCTTCTGCCGTGTTCGCCCCGCTTCTCCTCCGCCTCGCGACCGTCGCCTTGGACCACCGAGTCGCGAGTGTCGAATCGGTGGTGGAGGAGCTTGGGAAAAAGAGCGGGCAGGATCTACGGATCCGGCACGAGTTGGACGACGAGGCGGTCTTCGTGTCGCTGCGGCCCCGACCCGCCGCCGAGCTGATGGCGCTCCTCGCACGGGCGACGTCGGCGGAGTGGGTGCGGGACGAGGGCCACGTTTGGCTCGATCGCTCGCCCGCGCTCCGACGGCGGCACCAAAGGATAGTGCAGGAGGGCTATCGCGATCTGCTCCGGGTCTACGGCGGGCTTTCGCCCGCGCAACGGGCCGATCTTCTCGCCGGAAAGCCGCTGCTCGTCGGCGGTCTTTCGCCGGACGTTCGGGCCGACCTGGAGTCGCTGCTCTTCACCCGCGGCATCCAGGTCGAAAAGGATCTCGGAGGGGGCAAGCAGGATCCGATCGACGCGGTCTGGGTCACGTCGGCGATCGATCCTTCGGACACCCTCGTGTGCGCCGCGGCGAAGCGGCTGCCCATCGCCGCCACTCAGGACCAACGGGGCGGCTTTTTCCTCGGCGAAACGTCCAATCTGGGCTACATTCTCAGTCAACAGAAGGCGGGCGAGTTTCTCGAGCCGGGATTGGGCTACCCCCTGGTCGAGAAGTCGTCGTTCATCCCCGGTCTTGAGATGGACTACCGGATCAACGTGAATCTGTCCCCGACGTGCCGGTACCGGGGAACCCTGATGGACGTCGCGATCGACCTTAACGCCCGGCCGGTCGCGTATGGCGACCTTCCGGCCGAGCACCTGAAAGAGCTTCGGAGGACCCTGGGTCTTTACGAGAAGATGAGGCGCCAGCCGTGATCCTCGGCGGCGTTCTTGCGGCTCCTCCCATTCGGCTCGAACACCGGTTGGCCAGCGTGGCGGCGATCGTGGCGGAGCTCGGCCGCGCGACGGGCCGCGACCTGCGGGTGGGGCGCGAACTGGCGGACGAGTTTCTCTACGTGAACCTCGGACCGCATCCCGAGGGCGAGTTGATGGGCTGGGTGGCCAAGGCCGCGTCGGCGGAGTGGATCGGAGACGGCGGAACGGTGTCGCTGGGGCGCTCGCCCTCCTTCGTCCGGCGGCAGGCCCGAGAGGACGCCGCCTCCCTCGGCGCGGATCTCGCCGGGCGGTTGCGTCCGCTGCTCGCGCCCGACGACGCCGTGCCTTGGACGGGCGACCATCCCCTCGTCAACCTTCGCAAGCGAACCACCCGTCCGTCGGACGACGACCCCTGGCATCGGAACGCCACGCCCGGCGGACGCCTGCTCTCGCGAGTCCTGCGCGCCCTGCCTCCGGACGAGCTGGGCGGCGCGCCGCCCGGCGGAACCGTTCGGTTCGCCCTGCATCCAAACCGTCTCCAACGGCCGATGACCGGCACGACCGAGGCGAGCGTGCGCCAGTACGCCGCGGAGCGCAACGCCCTGGCGTCGGAGCTGGAGGCGCTCCCCGACGAGGAGACCCGGTTCCGAACGTCGTTCGACTTCAACCTGAGCCCCCGGTCCGCAGAACCCCGCGCCGTCGACGGCGCGATGCTGTCGATCACCCGCAATTTCCCCGGCGACGTTCGCTTTGCGCTCTACACGACCGGAAGCGGCCTGCCCGAGCTGGCCGCGTGGCTCAATCTCGACGAGTCCCATCGGACCTTCTCCCTGGCCCAAAGCCTTCCCGGCTACGCCCAATGGAAGGATCGCCCCCTCGTCTTGGGCCCGGTCACGGCCTCCTTCGTTCGCAGCATGAATGGGGCGCCGGACTCGGGGGAGGCCGTACGCCTGCGCGACCCGGTGGCCCACGAGCCCCTAGCGGCCCTGATGGCCGACCCGCTGGACCGTCTCGCGGCCGCGGTGGGCGAGGAGGCGATCGTCGCGGTGCCGGACGAGACGGTGACGATGGCGGGCGGAACGCTCTTGCAGAATCCCAGGCTCGGCGGGTTCGCGGACGCCCTCGCGGTTTCGGTTGCGTTCGAGAGCGACGGCGGGACGCTGATCGGGAAGGCGCGGCGTCCATCGGAGCTCGCCCGCACCAAAACAGACCGGACCCTGCTTCGCGACGCCATCGCCCTGGTGGCGACCGGCAATCCTCGCCTCGACGCGACCGCCGCCTACACCGCGGCGCAAAATCCCGCCTCGCGTTTCACCTTCTTCGAGTCCGTTGCGATCGAGGCGGCCGGATTTCGCCTCGATCCGAACGGCCCCTTCTTTCGGGACCGCCACGCCCTCCGCGTGTACGCCGCGCTTTCGCCCGCCCAGCGAACCGCCTTGGCGGGCGGGGCGTCGCTGCCGGCCGGCGAGCTGTCCCCCCGGGGCCGCGAGGCGTTGGCCGAATTGGCGTTCGATGCCACGGGGCAGAAACCGGAGGTCTACGGACCGGACGGCCGCCTCGCGGCCTACGATCTCGATGCCACCCTGTTTGCCGACGGGCTAGGGCCCTCCGCGCGGCTGTCGTTCGAGCACCGGGTGGAGGTTCCGATGCTGGAGTGGACGAGGGACGGACAGACGATCTTTAACGACGCCGAAGGAATGGGGCAGACGCTCGCGGACCAGGAGCGGTTCGGCTATCGCCCCGACCTTTCCACGCCAGACCTCGCGAAAACGCCCTTCGTCCCGGGAGCGATGCGGAGCTTCTCCGTAGCGGTTTGGCCGGTGCCGGCGCTGTGCGCGCAGGCCTTCCTCAGCGACCTCGCGTTCGCTCCGAACGCGAAGCCGGTGCGCTATCGCGAGCTTCCCCCCGCCCAGCTCGGGCCGCTCATGAAAACCTACGAGTACTACCGGAAAGGATCGGGGGAAGGGTGAGGGGTCGTTGGTGTTGGAGACGAAGCCTTCGTTCGGATGGCCCCCGCGAAGGCTGGCGCCTCCGGCTACACGCCTTCGGCGTACTGATCTGAAGACGGCGCTACTCGACGTACCGTCGAAGAATGGCCTTGACGTCCTCGCGGTCGCCCGCCTGATCGAGCATCGACGTGCCGGCGGAGTTCGCCAGGGCGCTCGGGTCCGCGCCGGCCTCCAGGAGCGCTTCGACGACCGAGGGATAGTCCCCTTGCGCGTTGCGGCACCCCTGCGCGCCGTGCAACGCCCAGCCGAGGGGCGGGCTGCCGTGATGGGCGTCGGGCGTGTCGAGCGGGACGTGGGGAATGAGCAGGCGAACCGTCTCGGGCCACCCGAACCAGGCGGCGACGTGAAGGCTCGTGCCCGAGTCCATGCCGGGGGCGAGAGGATCGAAGCCCGCTTCGAGCAGGAGGCGAACCGTCCCCGTGCGCCCCTCCTTCGCGGCGGCGGCGAGGGCGGCCTGGTCTTCGATGGCGATCGGGGGTTTCCCGTGGAACGCGCGGCGGAACGCGGCCTCGTCCTCCATCCAAGCCGCGGCGACGAGGTCATCCACGGCACGGCGGCCCCGGAGGGCGGCGAGAACCCGGAGGCTGCCCCGCTCGGCGGCGACGAGCATCGGCGTCTTTCCAACGCCGAGCCCATAGACGTAGGTGTGGCCCCCCGTGGACTTGCGCGTCACGAAAGGCGGCTTGCCGACCTGGGCGCTTGCCGCCTCGGGATCGTCCCGCAAGACCCGCGCGAGGAGATCGGGGTCGTCCAACGCGGCGGCGACGAAGGCGTCGGCCTTCGCACCGCGCTCCACCAGCAGGCGCGCGACCGGGCCGTTGTTGATCTGGTGCTGAAGCGCCGTGCTCTCGTGGTCCACGTCGCGCGCCTCGAGCGTCGCGCCGCGGTCGATCAGGAGCGCCGCGACTTCGGGCGTCTTCGCGAAGTGAAGGGGCGTCTCGCCGTCCCCTCCCGGGGCGCTCACGAGGCTCGGGTCCGCGTCGAGAAGCGCGCGCAGGACGTCGAGCCGTCCATGGCCCGCGGCGGACCAGACGTCCCATCGCGCGCCGAGTTCGAGAAGCAGGTCGACCGTCGCCTCGGCCTTCGCGGAGTCCAGCGCGGAGAAGCCGCCCGCCCACCATTTCGAGCGGCCGTTGGGGTCCGCGCCGTGGCGCGCGAGCACGGGCAGGAGCCGCGCCGCGTCGGGGTGGTGGGACGCCCGGACGAGCGGCGGCGCATCGAAGCCGAACATCGGGTCGTTCAGCCGCTTGGCGAGCGAAGGACGGCGGCGCAGCAGCCGGTCGAGGCCGTCGGCGTCGCCCCGCTCGATCTGGCCTTTGAGGCGTTCGAGCAGAAGGGGCGTCTCGAGCGACTCCACGAGACGCGGCCAACTCGGAAACCCGTTCTCACGGGCGATCTCGCGCTGGGCGTCGGCCAGCTTGGCGGTGGGGTCGGTGGCCTGGAGCGTCTGCAGGCGCTCTTTGGCCTGGGTGCGGAGCTGCCGCACGTCGGCGGGTTTGTCGTGGTGTTCGGGCATACGTAACCTCCGTTGCGTGGCCCGTGGTTCGCGTCCGGGCGCAAGGGAGGTCGCGTAAGACGACCGTCGGCAAGGCAATTTAGATGGACTCCGTCCTTCCCGCGAACCCGGCGGCGCTCCGTGACGCCGCCTTGAGTCTAGCGCAGAAAGAGGTCGCGCGCGCCACCGTCCCTCGGAAAACCGAGGGTGCCACGGGTCGAGGGATGATCGTGCCCGCCACCCGTGCCTCCCGGCGTTCGCAGAAGCACGGGTGGCGGCCGCACGAGCCATGGTCCTGTGCCCGTGGCACCAGGACCGGCCGTCACCCGTGCGGTTGACGGCACGGATTCGGCGGTACAGACCCCCACCTCGACCCGTGGCACCCATCGTTCCCGATCTTACATTTCCAAACGGGGAAGCCTCTTACACCACCCTTCGGGTTCTTGGTCCCTGACTCTGAGAGCATGAGGCTCGAAGGGCTCGTCGCCGCGATCTCCGGGGTCGCACGGGCGCTTCGTCCTGCGAGATCCCACGCCGGTATGAGAGCATCCGGCGTCTCCGGGGCATTTCCCCCTTTCCCGACGCCTCCTTAATACTCCAAGAGCTCGGGCTTGTCCTTGAGCACCGCCGTCCGGCCACCCAGGATCAGCACCGTAAACATTCCCGCGAGGAAGCCGCCCGCGTGGGCCCAGTTCGCGACGCCCTCCTGCCGGAAAAAGACCTGGAAGGCGAACCAGCCGCCGAGGAGGAGCCACGCGGGGGCCTCGAACTCCAGAAACGGAATGAGAATCTCGATGCGGCTCGACGGGAACAGCAGAAAGTAGGCCCCGAGCACGCCGCCGATCGCCCCCGACGCACCGAGGGTCGGCACCGAGGTGTAGGGATTCACCCAGATCTGCGCCGCCGCCGCCGCCACGCCCCAGGCGAGGTAGTACAGCGCGAGCCGCGTGGAGCCGATCGCCTCCTCCACCCCCGGACCGAACACGTACAGGAACGCCAGGTTGCCCAACAGGTGGCCCAGCCCGCCGTGCAGAAACATCGAGGTGAGGATCGTGACGAGCGGGAAGCCCAGGTGAGGGATCGCCGCCACCACCTCGTTCGGGTGCATCGCCAGATCCGCGAAGGTCACGCTGGGGCCGATGGGATTGCCGTGACGGTCCCACAGAAAGACGATCACGTTAAGCGCCAAGACGGTCCACACGACGGGAGAAGGTCGCGGGCGCTCCGTTGGGGCGGTCGGCTCGGGCGTCACGGTATCGAGCAGTGTACATAATGGACTCACCATGGTCCTGCCCCTCCTTCCCGTCTTCCACGCCGCCGACCCCGCGGCGCGGTTCGACGCCTACATGAAGGCCCGGCCCGCCTTCGTCGCGACCGTCGAAGCCTCGTCGGGCGGGCAGAGGGTGGGCACCGGGATTCTGCGCGTCGCCCGGCCCCGCCTGCTGCGCTTCGACGCCAAGGGCGCGGGCTTCGACTACTCGATGGCCTCGACGCCCGAGGCGTACGTCGAAATCGAGCGGACCGAGCGCGTGTACGACGAGCGCACCTCGATCGGCGGCTTTCGAATCTACCCCTCGCGGATCGACCCGGACGCCCAGGGCCTGATCCCGAACTTCCTGCTCGCGGGCTCCACGGCGGGCGCGTTCTCCGGGCTGAAGCCGACCGTCGCCGCCGTCGCGGGGGGCGACGAGCTGCGGGCGACCGCCCAAACCCAAATGGGTCCCGTCGACCTCCGTCTCCTCGTCGCCCCCGACGGCCAGCCGTTGCGGTTCTCCTCCACGGGCGGCGGCAGCACGCGGAACTGGCGGGTGGTCTCCATCATCCCTGGAAAAGCCGATCCCGCGCCCTTCCGTCTCGCCCCGCCGCTCGGCTACGTTCCCCACGCCTTGCCCGAGATGCCCACGCCCCTCGCCATTGGCGAACCCGCGCCCCTCGTCGGCTGGCGCAAGGGCGGCCGGGCGGTCGACCTGAACGATCCGCAACGGGGCCTGCCCCGCCTTCTCGCCGTGCTTGGAACCGACTCCCCCCCGAGCCGGAGCGCACGCCCCTTCCTCATCGAGCTCGGGCGCTCGATGCCCGTGTTCCTCATCGAGAAGGGCAGCGTCGAGGATCCTTCCGGCGCGCTGATCAAAAAACTCTCGCCGCCGGGGACGCCGATGTTCTATCTCGTCGGACCGGACGGGACGGTTCGGAAGCTCTGGTTCGGCTTCGACCCCGCCAAGGGCAAGGCGTGGGAGGACGAGGTGCGCGCCGCCGCCGCGGAGAAGCCCAAGTCGTGAGCGAGCGGGCGCTCGAACTGATGCGGGCCCACACGCCGGGCGAGAGCCTGCGGCGGCACGGCATGGCGGTCGCCGCCTGCCTGCGCGGCTACGCCGCCCTTCTGGGGGAAGACGTCGAGCTCTGGAACGACGCGGGAGTCCTGCACGACTTCGACTACGAAGGGCATCCCGACGAGCATCCCCTCTGGGGCATCGCCCTTCTGGAGGCGGACGACTGGCCGCCGGCGCTCGTCCGGGCGATCGCCGCGCACTACCCGGCGAAGACGCAGGTCGAGCCCGAGTCGCCCTTGGAGCGCCACCTCTTCGCGTGCGACGAGCTGAGCGGCCTTCTCGTCGCCTGCGCCTACGTCCAGCCGAGCAAGCGGATCGGCGACGTGAAGCTCTCCAGCGCGCTGAAGAAGCTCCGCACCCCCGCCTTCGCCGCGGGCGTGAACCGCGACGACGTGGCGCACGGGGCGGAGTTGATCGGCCTTCCCGTCGAGACGCACGTCGCGAACTGCCTCGGCTTTCTGCAGACCGCGGCGGACGAATTGGGGTTGTAGCGCACGTCGAGAGTGCCCTCACCGTAATCCCCGCGTTCGCGGCTTGGCGAGAACCCGAGAAAGGGCCTCGAAGATGGCCCTTCCCGCCTTCCCGGGCGGGTTCGAGGGCGCCGGCCGGAGCGTAGCGAAACGATCGGCCGGTGGCCCACCCCTTCGGACGTGCATACGTCCGAAGGGGCGGGAGGTTTGCGAGACCCAGAAGAGGCTAGGCCATCCTCCCCCACGTCGAAAGACGAATAGCGTGCAATCGGTCGCGGGGGCCACTGGCCGTTTCAACCTCGGAGGGTCGTTACGATATTCCCCGACTCGACCAGGGGTGCCACGGGTAGAGACCGAGGATTCGTGCGGTCGTCACCCGTGTCCGGAAGTCCCGAGAGGACACCTGGTCGGGGCACGATCATCCCCCGTATCCGTGGCACCCAACACCCCGAAAACCCGGCAGCCCTAACTCCGGTTAGGGTTGACGTCAGGTTCCTTTGAGCCTGCGCCGGTTAGGGATGTTAGGGCTAAAACCTACTCTCCCCGCCAGAGACGCCTTTTTCACGAAACGGCGCGGAAAAAC
>CAXUKB010000050.1:0-4121 GCA_964251345.1 uncultured Fimbriimonas sp.
GTCTTGGAGCGTCCATAAGCGGCCCAAGCATCGTAGGGGGTGCGCTCGAAGTTGGGATCGTCAAGGTCGACGTCCGCGAACCGATGGCCGGACGAGGAGAGATTGACGACGCGCGATCCCTCTCGCAGCAACGGCACGAGGCGATTCACCAACACGAAGTGGCCAAGGTGGTTCGTGCCGAACTGCGTCTCGAAGCCATCCGCCGTGTGCCCGAAAGGCGTGGCCATGACGCCGGCGTTGGCGACGATGAGGTCGAAGGGACGTCCGTCCGCGAGCAACCGATCCGCACAGGCGCGGACGCTCGCAAGCGAAGCGAGGTCGAGTTGCGTCGTTTCAAAGCTTCCGCCGCCCATCGCGGCGTCCTCCCGGACTACCGCCGTCGCCGTTTCCGCTTTTGCGAGGTCGCGCGCGGCGCCTACCACCTCGGCGCCGTGGGCCGCGAGGGCACGCGCGGTCTCGACGCCAAGCCCCGCCGAGACCCCGGTGACGAGGACGCGCTTGCCCTGAAGGCGGACGCCCGAGAGCACCTCCTCGGTCGTCGAAGTCGAATCGAACGTTTTCGTCATCTCTTTCTCCTGAGGGACTCTTCTCCAGATAAAATGGAGAGAGCCTCCGGATAAATTATAAACGGAGACACTCTCCGTTTTCAAGTCCCATGACCCAATCCCCTCAAGATCGCCCGCCCCGCAAGCCTCGGGCCGATGCCTTGCGCAACCGCGAGCGCATCCTCGCGGTCGCGCGGGAGGCGTTCGCCGAGGGCGCGAACGTCACGCTCGACGACGTCGTTCGTCGCTCGGGCTTGGGGGTGGGCACGCTCTATCGCCACTTCCCCACGCGAGACGCCCTCGTCGAGGCGCTGTACCTGTCGGAGATGGAACGGCTCGCCGTCGCGGAGCGGGAGTTGGCCGCGTCCTTGCCTCCCGTGGAGGCGCTACGCCAGTGGATGCTGCTCTTCGTCGATCTCCTCGCGGCCAAGGACGCGATGCGGGAGGCGCTCAACGCGATGGTGGGGGGCACGGCCGAGCTCTATGCGACGTCCGGTGAGCTCGTCAAGACGGCGATCTCGGCGCTTGCGGAACGAGCCGTAGCGAGCGGCGAGATCCGCCTCGACTTCGAACCGCTCGATCTGCTCCGGGCGTTGGCCGGCGTGGCGAACGCCAGCGCCGGGCCGAACTGGGAAGAGGGCGCCCGCCGCCTCGTCGACGTGCTCATCGCGGGCGTCCGCGTGCCCAAAGCTTGATCTTTACGCGGCCGCCGCGTCGCGAAGCAGATCCTTGGCCTTTGCGCGTTGCACGGCGTGGTCCACAATGGGCTTCGGGTAGGTCTCCCCCAAGACGATTCCGGCGGTCTCGAGAACCTTACGAGGAGCCTTTGCGGGCTCGTGGATCCAGCGGTCGGGAAGCTTGGCGAGTTCCGGAAGCCACGCCCGCACGAACTCTCCCTTGGGATCGTAGCGCTCACCCTGCGTCGTGGGATTAAAGATTCGGAAGTAGGGCTGGGCATCGGTGCCGGTCGAGGCGGACCACTGCCAATTTCCGTTGTTGTTCGCCAACTCGAAGTCGAGCAGGAACCGCGCGAAGTAGGCCTCACCCTCGCGGTAGTCGAGGAGAAGATCCTTGCAAAGGAACGAGGAAACGATGAGGCGCAGGCGGTTGTGCATAAATCCCGTCGCATTGAAGGCGCGCATCGCGGCATCGACGACCGGATATCCCGTCTGCCCTGCCTTCCACGCCTCGAAATGCTCCGGCTTGCCCGGATACTTCAGGCCGCGAAACTGGGTTTTGTACGCCTCGTGAACGACCTCCGGGAAGTGGGCGAGCACGTCCTGAAAGAAGTCGCGCCACACCATCTCGCTTAGCCATTTCTCGCCCTCGTTCGCCACCGCAAGCCGCGCCGCTTCGCGCACGGAGATCGTGCCAAACCGGAAATGGACGCTGAGCTCGCTCGTGCCCCGACGGGCGGGCTCGTTCCGGTTGTCTGCGTAGTCCGGGAGGGTTTTCGCAAAGGCGTGCATCCGATCCCGCCCGGCTTTTTCCCCGGCGGTCAGCCAGAGTTCCGTCTCCTCGAACCCAATGTCCGCGTAGTCCCAGGGGCGCTCGTGCTTCTGCAAGTCGTTCGCGCTTAGGAGCGCCTTCATGTCGGCTCGACGCTCCACGGCGTCCCTGTTTGCCTCGAACTGCTTCATCCAAGCGTTGCGGTACGGCGCATAGGCGCGGAAAGGCTTGCCGTCCTGGGTCAGCACCTCACCCGCCTCGAAGATCACGACGTCCTTGCTCAACTCGAGCGGGAGCCGCTTGCCGATCCCGGCATCTCGCTCGACGGCGTACGGGTCGTAGTCACGCCCCGCGAACACCGCATCCGCGTCAAGTTCCTTGGCCAGTTTCGGAATCTCCTCTTCCGGCTTACCGATTCGCACGAGGAGGAGGCTTCCCCGTCGTCGCAACGTCGCATCCATCTCCTCCAGCGCCCGATGGATAAAGGTGAGGCGCCGGTCGTCGCGATCCTCCAGGGCGTCGAGGATGTGACGATCGAACACGAAAACGACCGCCACGGCGTCCGCCTTCGCCGTCGCCTCGGCGAGCGGCGCGTGGTCGAAAAGCCGCAGGTCGCGGCGGACCCAGCACAGCGCGCGTCGGTAGGGCTTCTCGGCCATTTCCCGTTCTACGTAGCCGACCCTTTTTAGGTCGCTCTTCGGCCACCAAGTGCGGCTACAGATTTTGGGCGTGCGCCCGTCGATGCCTCGCCTCCACCAGATCAACGACCGGCCAGGGATAGTCTTCGCCCAGGATCACTCCCGCCGCCTCGAGTTCCAGTGGGGTCGCGCGCGGCGGGAAGTGGAGCGCGGGACCGATCAGCTCCCGCACCTCGGGCACCCAGCGGCGAGTAAAGACGCCCTCGGGATCGAATCGCTCGCCTTGGACGACGGGGTTGAGGGTGCGTGGATAGGACGGGGCGTCGGCGTTCGTTCCGGCGCACCATTGCCAACCGCCGTTGTTGCTCGCGAGGTCGAAATCGAGCAGATGCCGGGCGAACCACGCTTCGCCTTCGCGGTAATCGAGCATCAGTCCCTGGGCGAAAAACGAGGCGACGACCATTCGCAATCGGTTGTGCATAAGCCCCGTCTCACGAAGGCACCGCATCGCCGCGTCCACGAGCGGGTAACCGGTCCTGCCCTCGCGCCACGCCTCCGCGTGGCTCCCACGGCCGTTTGCGACCGTCGGGCGGAAAGGACTCGCGGTCGCCTCGGGATGGTGACCGAGAACGGCGTGGTAGTAGTCGCGCCAGATCAGCTCGCTCAGCCATTTGTCCGCGCCGGGAGAGGGGTGCGCCAGCGCGGCCCGCGCGCATTCGCGCACCGAAAGGGTGCCGAAGCGAAGGTCGGCCGACAGGCCGCTCGTGCCCTCAAGGTCGGGCCGGTGGCGGTCTCCGCGGTACCGCGCGAGTTTGGGCAGGAACGTTCGGAGCCGTGCCCGTGCCGCCTCTTCCCCGGGCTCGAAGGCAAGAGCCGACGGTGCGAACCCATGATTCCAGTCTCCCTCCGGCACTTCGTCGAAGGGCCAAAGCGCCGTGCGGTCGGCCTGATGGTAGGCGAGGTCCCGCGCCGGAAGGAGCCTTCGCCGCCATTCTCGCTCGAAATCGCGATGCGATGCGTCCGGCATCTCGCCGCTTTCGAACACGACGATGTCCTTGACCGTCTCGAAGGTCCGTCCTTCCAAAAGGAGCCCTCTCTCCACCGCGGCGTCGCGAGCCCGTGCGTAGGGCTCCGCGTCGCGGGAGGTGAAAACGGCCTCGACGTCTAACTCGCGCGCAAGCGCGGGAATCGCCTCGATGGGATCGCCCCGGAGAACGACCAACCGCGAGCCGATCCGCCGAAGCTTCTCGTCCATCTCCCGCAGGTTTCGCTCGATCAGGGTGACGCGTCGGTCGTCGCGATCCTCCAGGGCGTTGAGGATGGCGGTGTCGAAGACGAAGACCACCGCGACCCGCTCCGCCCGAGCCGTCGCCAGGGCGAGCGCCGCATGGTCTCGCAGCCGCAGATCGCGCCGCACCCAGCAGATCGCGCGGCGGTAGGACTTCACTCTCGGCGCCAATCTTCGAGATCTAAAGGATATCCCGCGGCC
>CAXUKB010000050.1:4131-6701 GCA_964251345.1 uncultured Fimbriimonas sp.
GCCTGAACGTAGCCAAAATGCCGAGTGCTCCCGGTGGCGAGGGTCAAACGTCTTCTGATTGCGACTGCGGCGATAAGCGGATCGGAGAACCCAATCGGGGTGCCTTTTCTATCAAGTGCTCCAATAATCTCGGCTCGAGCGATCTGAGCCACTGCGCCCTTATGATGAAGCCCGCGCAGAACCTCAAGTGCGGTTACCGAGGTGAAGAGAAAGGCATAGTGCCCTTGGGCGTAGATTTTGGCGCGGCGAACGACCGCAACATCAATGCCTTCAAAACTTTCAGAAAAGATATCGGTGTCGAGCAGTACCTCGGAGGTCGGCTCAAAGGCCAAGGTCATAAGGCTCCCACCGATGGTCGCTCTCTCGAACCCAAGCGATGCTTTGCTCTAAGATGACTCGGTCTTTCGGAGCCGAGAACGCTCCGATCGCCTCCTCGGCGGCCGTAAGCATCTCAGAACGCTGAAGAATTCGCCGCAGCGCCTCCTCAGGCGTCACGCCTTCCCGCGCGATGATCCTTTCCAGCGCCCGTCCTTCCGGGCTGTCGTCGTCGATATGAAAACCCGGAACGTCGAAGCCCACGCTTCTATTTTACGTCCTCAAGGCTTGCCCATTCTTCCATCTCTTCCGTCGGCGCCATACCGGCTGACAGCCGGTATCGCGAGGGAGATGCCTCCCGGAAAGCGGCACTTCCGAAGGAAACCTCTAAAGGCGACACAATAGAGGGGTGCCCACCTTTCTCGCCACCTGGGAGAACCCCGGACAGACCGCCGTCCAGACCGCTTGGCGTGCCTGGGGCGAGTCGCCCGTCCTGCGTGAGGCGCTGGTCGAAGGGCTCGCCGCCTGCGAAATGGACCCGGCTTTCCTCGCCATCGGACTCGGCTCCTTGCCGAACGCGGATGGCGAACTCGAGCTCGACGCCGCGATCATGGAAGGGCGCGACCTGCGGGCGGGCGCGGTGTGCGCGCTTCGGGGCATCGTGCCCGCCATCCGCGTCGCGCGGTTGGTGATGGACCACACCGACCACGTCATGGTGGCCGCCGAGGGCGCGCGTCGCCTCGCGATGGAGCACGGAATGACGCCGCGCCAGACGATGACGGCCAAAGCTTTGGAGGCCTGGGAGGAGTGGCGCACCCGAGGGGCGCACACCGCGTACATGCATTCCACTGAGGAGCTTTCGACCCACGCCGACACGGTGACCATGCTTGGACTCGACGCGGGGCACCTCGTCGCGGCGAGCGCCACGAGCGGCCTTGCCTGGAAGCGGCCGGGCCGGGTGGGCGACTCGCCCATCGTCGGCGCGGGCATCTACGCGGACGACGAGGTCGGTGCGGCGGGGGCGACCGGCCACGGGGAAGAGCTTTGGAAAGCGGTCGCCTCGTTCCGCACTTGCGAGGCGATGCGGCGCGGGCTCTCCGCTCGAGAGGCTTGCGAGGAGACGATCCGCCACCTCGTCCGCCGACAACCGGACGGAATGCGGATGCAGAGCGTGGTGCTCGCCCTCCGGGCGGACGGCGATTTTGGGGCGGCGGTCAATCGCGGCACCTTCCACCTCTGGAGTGGCGTCGAAGGGCGCATCGACGTGAAGGCTTACCAGGGGATCTGCGAATGAAGCCGGTCGTGGGAGTGGTCGGCGAACTCGACGTCGAGTTGCCGGAGTTTGAAACGGTGCCGTACCGCCCGGGCCTCTCGGTGGACGCGGTCGTCGTCGTGCCGGGCCAGTTTCCGCCCGAGGGCGTTCCGGAATGGGTGCCTATCGTCGAAGAGACGAGCGCGAGAACGATCCGGCGCGCGATGCGACGCTGGGCGGTGACGATCGAGGAGGCGCAAGAGGTCCGCGGTCCGGGCACCGTCGTTTTCGGCACGCTCGCCGGCGGACGTCTTCGGATGGGCGAGAACGCGACCCGCGAAGGACACGATCGCGCCATCCGGATCCGCGACATCCGGGTCGACGGCCGCGGCGTGACGGAAGCGACGCCAGGCCAGAGGGTCGCCCTCGCTTTCGGTCCGGTGCCGATCGATCTTTTCCGGCACGGAAGCGTTCTCCGCCCTGGTCGGACGGTGAAAGAGACCGCCCCCAAGGCGGCCCCAAACAAGGAGACCAAAGAGGCGATCCTCGACGCGGTGGGCGACGACCCGGCGGGGCGGGGCACGGCGGCGGTCTGCAAGACCGTGGGCAAGACTCCCCAACAGTTGGGCGACGCCTTCGAGTCGCTCAAGCGGGAGGGACGGCTGCTTGGCTTTGCGGGCCAGTGGATCAAGCCCGCCGCGTTCGATGCGGGGGTGGATCGATTGATCGAGGCCCTCGACTCGCTCCATGCGCGGTTCCCCGCTCAGGGATCCCATCCACCTGCGAAGGTGGTCGGCGCGGCCCGCTTGAGCTGGTCGGGCAAGCCGCTCGAACGCATCCTCTCCCGTCTGATCGAGAAAGGCGCGATCGCGATGCGCGACGACGAGATCCGTCGCCCCGCTTTCCGGGTGCATCTAGGTGAGCGACAGCGCGGTCTACTCGATCGCATCCTCGCGATCCTCGACGAAGGCGGCACCAATCCGCCGAACGCCCACGAGATCGG
>CAXUKB010000050.1:6711-10059 GCA_964251345.1 uncultured Fimbriimonas sp.
CGCCTCCGCAGGCGGTCGGCGAAATCCTCAGCCTCGGCGAGGACTCCGGCGAACTCGTCACCCTCGCCGATGGCGTGATCTTCACAAACCGCGGCCTGGGGCTCATTCGGGACCGCATCCGGGACGGTTCACAGAACAAGCCTTTCACCCTGGGCGAAATGCGCGACTCGCTCGGCACCAACCGCCGGGTCGCGGTGGCGCTCCTCGAACGGTTCGACGAAGAGGGGTTCACCGAACGCCGTGGCGAAGCGCGGGTCGTGCGAAGCTAGAGACGAAGCAAGTCAAGCCCGGGGAACCGCTCGAAGTCGCGGTCGAAAGTCACGAGCCGAAGCCCGCCCGCGACGGCGAACGCGGCAAGGTAGGCGTCGGTCGAGTTCTTCGACGTCACCAGCCCCAATCCGACGAAATGAGCGAACGGTTGCTCGACGCCGCTCGGCTCGGCGAAAAGCACGACCTCGGGATCCGATCTCCAGTTCTCATACCGGAGCCAAGCTTCCTCGAACGTGAGCGGTTCGCCCCCTACACTGTGACGCATGGACAGAACGCGGATGAGCCCTAGCATCGTTACTCGGCAAAAGGCCACCGGTCCCTCCGCTTGGTGGCGCCAGTACTCTGCCGCTCGCCGATGCGCGGAGTGATCGAAGGAGGTTAACGAAATCCAAACGTTGGCGTCGGGAAGATCGGCGATTAGGCTTCTTCCTCGTGCTCAATTGCTTCGAATAGCTCTGCGTTGGTCCGAAAAGGAAACGTCCAGCCGCGGCTTTCGATGACGACAGGGATGGGACGTCCCATGCCTTTGCGCAAGGGCTCGTTCGACGCGTCGGAAAGCTCCTTTCTTAGTCCCGCCGCAAAGACCTCCTTGAGGGTGATTCCGCGCTCTGCGGCTCGCACTTTTGCCTTTCGAAGGAGATCGTCCGGAATGTCGACCGTCGTACGCATAAAAGCATATTAGCATCATGGGTATTCTCCGCCCCATGTCTCATCCTCTCCTCGGCGCGCACCTCTCCACTTCGAAAGGGTTGGCGCAGGCCGTGCGAGACGGGGCGGCGATAGGCTGCGGCGCGGTGCAGGTATTCACTTCCAGCCCGCGTATGTGGAAAGGCGGTCCGGCCGATCCGAAGAAAGCGGATGCGCTCAAAACCGCTTGGGAAGAGTGCGGACGTCCCGCGCTCGTGAGCCACGACACGTACCTCGTTAATCTCGCCCATCCCGAGGAGGCCACCCGGGAAAAGTCGCGCCTCTGCCTTACGGAGGAGCTGCAGCGAAGCGCGGCTTACGGCATTCCGTTCGTCGTGTCGCACATCGCCTCCGCGCTCGGCCAAGAGCCGGAGACGGCCCGGGCGCGCGCCGCCGAGTACATCCGGCGCGTGTTGGACGACTCCCCCGAAGAGGTCACTCTTCTTATGGAGACCACGGCGGGTCAGGGCTCCGCGATGAACCGATCCTTCGACGAGTTGGCCGGACTGCTCGAGGATCTCAAGGGCGACCCGCGACTTGCGGTCTGTCTCGATACCTGTCACGTCTTCGCCGCCGGATACGACCTGCGCACCCCCGAGGCCTACGAGCGAACGATGGGCGAGTTCGACGCGAAGGTCGGTTTCGACCGGCTCAAGGTGGTCCACTGCAACGACAGCCAAAAAGATCTTGGGAGTAAGGTCGACCGCCACGCCAATCTGGGGAGAGGAAAGATCGGCATTGAGGCGTTCCGCCTGCTCGTCAACGACCCACGGTTCGCGGACAAGCCGGTCATCCTCGAAACTCCGACGGAGGACGATGGCCACGCGAAAGACCTCGAGACGCTTCGCAAGCTGTCCGCCGGATAAGAGGCTTCCCATCCCGGCGATTCTAAGCCCTGGGTCGGCAGACCGCAGGCGGACGAGAGGCTGTCGTCTTTTTCGCGGGTAAGGACGCCGAGGCAGGCTTCCGACGCGCGACGGCTCCAAAGCGGCGAATGCGTGAAAGGGCAAAACTGGCATCGAAACCCCATCAACTACTAGGTCCGGGTGCGGAAAGAGACGGTTGCCATGCGGTCAACCCTGGTCATTTCGCTGACCCTCCTCCCCCTCGCGTCGTTCGCCATCGTCGACACGACCTCTAAAAGCGATCCGGGAACGTCGGACACGACTTGGTCTTGGGTCGGCCAGATCGGCGGATGCTCCGCCGTCGCGATCGGTCCCCGCACCATCATCACCGCCAAGCACGTCGGCGCCGGAGATTTCTATCTCGACGGCAAAACGTACGGCATGGCCTCCACCCTCGAGGCGCCCAAGATCGGCGGATCGCAAATCGACCTGCGGGTCGTCCAGCTCACCGATGTTCTACCGGGTTGGTACGACCTCGGCAGCTCCGCCAACGCGAAGAGCCACGTGACGATGGTCGGCTACGGCGCCGCCGGCGTCGTGAACGCGATCGACTCTGGATACGTCGTGTCGGGCGGTGGCGGGCGGCGCGCCGGCGATAACCGCATCACCAGCCACAACTCGGTGAAGGGCTACGGCCCGACCCTGCGGAGCATGCTGGATGGCGCGGGCGAGTCGGCCCTCACCGGCGGCGATTCGGGCGGCGGCTGGTTCGTGAACGGCAAGCTCGTCGGCATCTCGTCGTTCACCTTCCTTACCAAGAACAAGCCGACGTACGGTTGGAGTAAATCGGCTTACTTTGGCAGCAGCGCCATCGACCTGACCGATTCGAAGGTGAAGAAGTGGGTGAAGTCGCAGATCCTCGCCGCGCCGACGACGCCTGCCCTTGCCCGAAGCCAAGCGTTGGCGAAGCCGCCGCTCGCGCCGGTTAGTCTCTTGACGACGCTCGGAAACGCGGCGAACGGGTCGAGCCTAGGCACGATTCAGGTCCAATCCGCGCCGGAACCGAGTTCATTCCTAGCGCTCGGCCTCGGTGCCGCCGCTCTCCTCCGCCGTCGCCGACGCTGAGCCCGATCTCGGCCACAATCCGTACATGCGGATCGAGGCCATGAACTGGTTCCAAGCCGAGGCGGCGGTTGGGCGGGACGACCGTTGCGTGCTGCCCCTCGGCTGCACCGAGCAGCACGCCCACCTGAGCCTCGCGACGGACACCATCCTTGCCGGACGGGTCGCCCTCGAAGCGGCCGAGCCGCTCGGAATCCCGGTCTTCCCCGCCTTGCCGTACGGCCTGACGCCGAGCTTCGCCGCCTACCCCGGCACGGTGACCCTTTCGCTCGAGACGTATGGCCGTGTCGTCAAAGACCTCCTGACGTCGCTTCGACGTCAGGGCTTCCGTCGCATCCTCATCGTGAACGGCCACGGTGGCAACGCTCCCGCGAGGGCGAGCGCGACTAGGTGGCGGCTCTGCCGTTCAGATACGGGCCTCAGT
>CAXUKB010000050.1:10069-17850 GCA_964251345.1 uncultured Fimbriimonas sp.
CTGCTCGACCGTCCAGACACGCCCCTCAAGTGGCACGACTGGTGGAACGCGCCCGCGACCTGGGCGAAGGTCCAAGCGACCGACCCGAACGCCTCCCACGCTTCCTGGATGGAAAACTTTCCCTGGACGCGCCTGCCGGGCGTCGACTCGCCGGACGAGGAGAAGCCGATGCTCCCCCTCGCCGCCTTTCGCGACCCCGATCCTCATCGCGTCCGCGAGGCGGTCGGCGACGGCAACTTCGGTGGCCGATACTTCCGGTCGGATGAGGAGATGCTCGCCATCTGGGCGGTCGCCGTGGAGGAGACTCGGGCGTTGCTTGAGGAAGGCTGGTAATAAGCTCATCGGAGGTTTTGAGAAGAGCGACTGAGGGGTGCCAAGGGTGCAGGCCGAGGCTCTTGCGGCAGTAACCCGGAGACTGCAATCTCACTGGATGACGGGTTTTGGGGACACGATCCCTTCTCCTGCACCCGTGGCACCCCGCTTCTCGAAATACCTTAAGGCATAAACCCGCGCGTCTCCAAAGGGTCGCCGGGATCGAACGGCCTCCAAACGACCCAATCCGCGCCCGCTCCCCAGGCGGTGGCGATCGACTTGGGATCTGAGTCGGAAAGAACGCATACGATACACTCGTCGGGCATTCCCGCCAGAGGTTCCGGATGCAGTTCGTCGAGGAAGACGGCCAGCGTGTCGAACGCGTCCGTGAGAACGAGGTCGTAGCCGCCGACGAGCGCGGCCTCGATTAAGCTGCCTTCCTGCGTTCGCCATCCGAGCCGCCGAAGCGCCTCCGCGACGAGGCTCGACTCCTCTGGATAGTGAAGGTCGATGAGCGCCGTACCCTCGTCAGGCAGCCCCGCGCCGATTCTTGTGGGCAGGAACCCGGGCGGGAGAGTTCTCGATCCGGCGGGCTCGGGGATCGGTTCCATGACGTCGTGGTATGAGAGTCTGAGATCAATCGCCCGGTTTTGCGCCGTCGTCCAAGTTGCCCTGCTGAGCGCATTCGATGCAAAGGTAGGTCGCGAGAGGCCCGTACGCCTCGGCGGCCCAGCAATCCCGATCGCAGAGCGAGCACTTGACGGCGCGGCTCGTCGCAACGGCGAGGTAGTCGGACACGATCACCACGAAGGGCTCGGTCGGCTCCATCACGACGACGGGCTTCCCCGCCATCGCTTCGATCATCTTCAGCGCCGACGCTTCGTCGACGCCGGCGTGCTGGGCAAAGGTCCGCAGGGTCGAGCCGGTGATGGTCGGCGGACCGCCGCCCGGAAGATTCCCGAAGAGATCCTTGGCGTTGGGCCATCCGAGGGTGCCCTTTCCGTCCCGAAGACGTTTACCCATGGGTCTATTGTAGAAGGCTCTGGGAGTGCGCGAAGCCCTCCTCGCACTCCCAAGAACTCAGTACTTGACCGTCTTGAGCGCCGCCTGAACGATCTTCTCGACCGAAGGCAAGACGAACAACTCAAGGGGCTTCACCCACGGCACCGGAGTGTCGAGGCGAGTGATACGCACGGGTGGCGCATCGAGAAGGTCGAAGGCGTTCGTCGTCACCCGCGCGATGATCTCCCCCGCGAAGCCGCAGGTCATCGGCGCTTCGTTGACGACGATCAGCCGGTTCGTCTTGGCCAGCGACCTGTAGATCGTCTCCTCGTCGAGCGGCACCAGGCTCCGCAGGTCGATCACCTCGGCGTAGATCCCGAGTTTCTCCAGTTCCGCCGCCGCCAGCAGGCAGTGGTACACGTTCTGGCCGTAGGAGACCAGCGTGATGTCCTTACCGTCGCGCCGGATGGCCGCCTTGCCGAGGGGCACGAGGTGGTCGCCCTCGGGCAGTTCCTCGGCGATCTCGTTCTTGCGATAGAGTTCCTTGATCTCGAAGAAGATCACCGGATTGCCGTCGCGGATCGCGGACTTAAGCAGCCCCTTCGCGTCGGAGGGCGTGCTCGGACAAACGACTTTGAGGCCCGGCGCGTGGGCGAACCATGCCTCGTTCATCTGGCTGTGGTAGAGCGCCCCGCCGCCGTAGGCGCCCGCCGGTCCGCGCACGACCACGGGAAGGTTGACCTCGCCCGCCGTTCGGTAGTGGTAGGTCGCCATCATGTTGACGATTTGGTCGAAGCCGCAGGAGATGAAGTCGATAAACTGCATCTCGGCCATGACCGTGCCGCCGTTGAGCGCCTGGCCCACCGCGGAACCGACGATGCACGCTTCCGAGATCGGCATGTCGACGACCCGTTGCTCGCCGAACTCGGACTGTAGTCCTTCGGTGACGCCGAACGCGCCGCCGAGAAGGCCGATGTCCTCACCCTGGCAGACCATCATCGGGTTGCGCGCCATCTCCTCGCGGAGCGCCTCGTTGAGGGCGGTGACGTAATTCTTCTTCGCCGAAGCGGGCGTGGTAACGGGGGCCTGCTCGGGCGAGAACTTCGCGCCGGGCGCCGGGGCTTCGATCGCGGTGTTCGCCATCAGTCGTTCTCCTTAAAAACCCACATCGCAGCTTCTTCAGCGGCGGGCACGGGGCTGGCCATCGCGAACTCGATGCCGCGATCGAGGTAGGCCACGACGTCCGGCGGGAAGTCCTCGTTCGTGGTCTGAGCCGCGCCCTTCCCTTCCGCCAGGTAGCCGTAGGTTTCGTCGATGTCGCCGAGCTCGACGAGCGCGCGGCGGCAGATCGCGATGGGATCGCGCTGGCGGCCGGTCTCCACGAGTTCGGACGGCCGGTACTTCGCCGCGCGATCGTCGTCGTGGTCGCCGTGGCCGTACGCGCGGAACGTCTTGCACTCCACGATGCTCGGACCCTTACCGGCGCGGCCGTGTTCGACCGCCATCATGACCTTGTCGTAGACGTCGAACACGTCTTGGCCGTCGGCGATGAAGCCGGGGATGCCGTAGCCGTCGGCTCGCCGGGCGAAGTCCTCGAGGGAATATTCCAGGTGGGTCGGCGTTCCGTAGGCCCACTGGTTGTTCTCCACGACGGTGATCACCGGAAGCTTATGGACGGCGGCGTAGTTGACTGCCTCGTGGAAGATGCCCTGTGCCGTCGAGCCCTCGCCGTTCAGCGTCACCGCGACCGCGTCGCCACCCTGCATGCGGTCGGCGTAGAGCACGCCCGCCGCGACGGGAATGGTGCCCGCAAGCATCGAGGTCGAGTGGACGATTCGGTTCTTCTTGGAGCCGATGTGCGACCAGTTGTCGCGCGCCCGTCCCGGCGAACCGACCTTGCCCCAAACCTGGGCACAGACCTCTTCGATCGTCATCCCGACCCGTTCGTCGTTGTCCCAGCCTGCGCGCAGATCCTTGAGGAAGAACGCGGGCATATCCCGATGGATAGGTGAAATCCAATCCGTCGGTTTGAGGCCGAAGAGGGATCCCACGAGGGTCGCCTCCTGGTTGTGGGAGGAGTAGAGGGTGCCCCGCAGGCGTCCACGCTTCTTCTCTTTGATCAGGCGGACGTCGAAGTAACGCGCGAGATAGAGTTGGCGGAACATTTCCAGCCGGTCTTCGCGCGTCAGAAGGTCGCGGGGGCGTTGGGGCATTGTGTCGACGTCGGCCAGAGGATTGGCGGGCGCCGGACGGGAAGGGGTGGTCAAGCCTTGTTTCTCCGTGCCGAGGGCGTTGGAGAAAAGGTTACCCCCAATTTTGGGAGTGCGGAAGCGGGCTCCCGCACTCCCAAACTTACTTTGCCTTAAACGGCGGCCCCTTCAAGGCGGCCCAGGCCGCTTTTTGCGCCGGAGTCATGACCGCCGTCATCGCGACGTCGGTCTCTTTGCCGATCGCCTGGAACTGAGGCAGAAATCGTGCCCGTACGGGAGCGAGCTTGGCCGCGACCTCTTTCCGTAAGGCCTCCGCCTCCGCCGGAGTTTTCGGTTTCCGATCCTTGTACTGCACCACGACGGGCTGGGCTGCCTGCTGGGCCGTCTGCTGAAGTTTTTGAAAATTCGCGCGTCCTGCCTGGAAAGCCGCTTTGAGCCGGCCGACCTGCGCGGGGGAGAGGCCGACGCGCTTCGCCACCACGTCGTCGGTCAAGGAGATGAGGCCAAGACGCTGCAGGGTGAGCTCGCGCACGCGCCGTACCTGAGCGGGTGTAAGCACGGCGATCACCTGCTTCTTGAGAACGTCGAACATTCCCCGCATCTTCGCTTGGTCGGGACTGGTCTGCCCGAGCGCTTTGAGCTGCTTTCCGTAGGCGGCAACTTGGCCCCGGTAGGCCGTGGCGGCGACGTTCATCTTGTCGCGCTGGGCGGCGGTGATCCCGACGTCGGTCTGGATTTGCTTCGCCTGGAGCAGGCCCACGTCCGCCACGTGGGCATCGAAAGACTCTTGCGCGCGGGCGGCGCCGGCGAGCACGAGAAAGGGGAGGAGGACGATCGATCGCTTCATGCGCTTCTCGCCCATAACGGTACTACGCGGCGGTCCGTTCCTGCCGTGGGTCAAAGGTCGCGAGTCGACTTAACCCGCGGTCGCGGCCTAGCGGCCGTCCCCGTGAACGATCTCGATCCGCGCCTTCGTCAGTCGCTCCCGCGCCGCCCGCACGAACGTCTCCGACGGATTCACGTGCTGGGTGGGATAGAACGGAAGGAACGAATCCTCGGGCAAGACCTGCACCATCAAGTCGTAATCGCCCGGGAACTCGTCCACCAGGCGCTTGAACTGGCGTAACTCCGACTCCGTCGCCTTCGGAAGGTAGATCCGAACCGTGCCAAAAGAGTCGTCGGTGCCGCCCATGTCGAGGGTGCCTTCTAAGAGCTCGACCTTGTCGAGCCGCAACTCGACCGACTTCTCGCCGCGCATCTCTTTATGCATGACGTGGCCGGTGATCGTCACGACGGTATCCTTCACAAGCACATCGCGCAGCTTCTCGAAGGTGGCGGGGAACGCGATCGCGCCGATCTGGCCGGTGAAGTCCTCCAGCACGATCGACGCCATCTTCTTGCCCTCCGCCTTCGTGATGATTGTGCGCATCTTGGCGATAACGCCCGCAAGCTTGACGTGCTCGTTCTCGCCGAGTTCGAGCGTCTGAGCGACGGTGTGAGAGCAGTGCTGCATCACCGTGCGCTCGTGGCCGCGCAGGGGGTGGTCGGAGACGTAGATGCCCATCACCTCTTTCTCCATCGCGAGGTTCTCCGCGCGGCCTGGCATGTCGGTCTCCGGCAGCATCGGCATCGACATCGACGCGGGGCCGCTGTCGTCGCCCTCGAAGAGTGAATCTTGTCCGGCGAGGCGCGAGCGGTTCATCTGGTCCGCGTAGGCGAGCGCGCCGTCCACGTGATTCAGGAGCTTGCGCCGGTTCTTGTCGATGGTGTCCAGCGCGCCCGCCTTGATGAGCGCCTCCAGTGCGGTGCGGTTCATGCCCGTGGGCTTCGTCCGCTCGCAAAACTCGAAGAGGTGGCGAAAGTCGCCGTTCTCCTTGCGGTCGGCGATGATCCCTTCCACGATGCCCGCCCCGACGCCTTTGATGGCGAGGAGCCCGAAACGGATCGACTTGCCCCCTTCGATGCTGAAGTCCTTGATCGAGCAGTTTACGTCGGGCGACAAGACCGGAATCTTCTGCCGCCGGCACTCCTCGACGCACGCGGTGACGCGGTCCTCCTTGTCCAGGTAGACCGAGAGCAACGCCGCCATGTACTCGACGGGGTAGTTCGCCTTGAGCCATGCCGTCTGGTAGGCGAGGATCGCGTAGCAGACGGCGTGCGCCTTGTTAAAGGCGTAGCCCGCGAACGGAAGCAGGAGCTGCCAAACCTCTTCGGCGGCCTTGGGATCGACACCACCCGCCTCGCACCCTTCGAGATACTCGGTCTTCATCTCGGCCATCGCCTTGACGTCCTTTTTTCCCATCGCACGGCGAAGCACGTCCGCTTTGCCAAGGGAGAAGCCTGCCAGCGCCTGCACGAGCTGCATGACCTGGTCCTGGTAGACGATGATGCCGTACGTCTCCTCCAAGATGGGCTCCATCCGAGGGTCGAGGTAGTGGGCCTTGAGCTTGCCGAACTTGGTGTCGATAAAGCGGGGAATGTGCTCCATCGGGCCCGGCCGGTAGAGCGCGACCATCGCCGCCAGCTCCCGGATCGAGGCGGGCTTGAGCTGCTGAACCCATCGGGTCATGCCACCGCCTTCAAGCTGGAACACGCCGGTGGTCTCGCCCCGTGCGAGCATGTCGTACGCCTTGCGGTCGCCCTCGACGATGTCCTCGATCTTGAAGTTCGGGTTGCCCGCCGCACGAATGTTGTCGAATGCCCGGGCGAGAACCGTAAGGTTCGAGAGCCCCAGGAAGTCCATCTTGAGCATCCCAATCTTCTCGAGAATGCCCATCTCGAAGGCGGTAATGGCTTGGCCGTCGTTGCCCCGGTAGAGCGGGATGTAATCGACGAGCGGATCCTTCGAAATGACGACGCCCGCCGCGTGGACGCCGCAGTTGCGCGACATCCCCTCGACCGATTTCGCCGTGTCGAAAAGATTCTTCGCTCGGAGGTCGTTCTCGACGATCTGCCGAAACTCCGGAAGCTCCTTGAGCGCCCGGTCGAGCGACCAGCCCGGCAGGGTGGGGATGCACTTCGTGAGTCGGTCGGTCTCCTGGGGGGTGTAACCCATAACGCGGCCGGAGTCCTTGATCGCCGCCTTCGCGCCGAGAGTGCCGAAGGTCACGATCTGGGCGACGCGGTCCTGCCCGAACCGCTCCGTGACGTAGTCGATGATCTCCTGCCGTCGCGCGTCCTCGAAGTCCATGTCGACGTCGGGCATCGAGATGCGCTCGGGGTTGAGGAACCGCTCGAAGGTGAGACCGTAGTCGACGGGGTCGACGTCGGTGATGCCGATGAGATAGGAAACGAGCGAGCCCGCCGCCGAGCCGCGCACGCCGTAGAAGATCCCCTTGCGCCGCGCCTCCTGGGCGAACTCGCGCACGAGGAGAAAGTAGTCGCCGAAACCCGTCTTCTCGATGACGCCGAGCTCATACTCCAGCCGTTGCCGCGCCGCTTCGGGCGCCTTCATCCGATCGTAAAGCCCCTTCTCCGAAAGTTCGCGCAGGAAGGCGAAGTTCTCCGTCCCTTCCGGCACCTCGGGCTGGGGCATGGGCGCGCGCCGCTTGCCGAGGTCGACATTGCACATCTCCGCCACCCGCGCCGTGTTCTCCAAGGCCTCCGGGTGCTCCTTGAACAACTCGCCCATCTCCTCCTGCGACTTGAGATAGAAGTCGTCGTTGTGGAAGCGCATCCGCTTCTCGTCCGATTGAAGCGCGCCGGTCTGGATACAGAGAAGGACGTCGTGCGGTTGGGCGTCGCCCTTGCACATGTAGTGCGCGTCGTTCGTCGCGAGGAGGGGAAGCTTGAGCTCGCGGGCGATGCGGAGGAGACCGTCCTTGATCGCCGCCTGCTCGGGAATGCGGTGATCTTGGAGTTCGATGAAGTACGAGTCCTCGTCGAACATCTCCTTGTACATGGCCGCGATGTCCTTCGCACCTTCGTAGTTACCCCGTAAGAGCGCCTGGCAGACCTCCGAACCGAGGCACGCGCTCGTCGCGATGACGCCCTTGCTGTGGGCGCGCAGGATATCGTGATCGACGCGCGGCTTGTAGTAGTAGCCCTCCAGCGCGGCGAGCGTGGAGAGCTTGCAGAGGTTTTTATAACCCTCCAGGTCCTTGGCGAGCATCACCATGTGGTAGGCCGCCTTCTCGCCCTCGCCTTTCTTGTGATGGATGCCCTGGGGTGCGACGTAGGCCTCGACGCCGAGAAGGGGCTTAACCCCCTTCTTCTTGCACTCCATGTAGAACTCCATCACCCCGAACATCACGCCGT
>CAXUKB010000051.1:0-11407 GCA_964251345.1 uncultured Fimbriimonas sp.
TCGCCAAGCACTTCGTCGCCGTCTCGACCAACGCGGGAGAGGTCTCGAAGTTCGGCATCGACACCGCGAACATGTTCGGCTTCTGGGATTGGGTCGGCGGCCGCTACTCGATGGACTCCGCGATTGGCCTTTCCACGATGCTCGCGGTCGGTCCGGTCGGCTTCGATGAAATGCTCGCCGGCTTCCACAGCATGGACGAGCATTTCCGCACCGCCCCTCCCGAGAAGAACCTCCCCTTTATTCACGGCCTTCTCGCCGTATGGAACCGCGACTTCCTCAACCTTCCGACTGTCGCCGTTCTTCCCTACGACCAGTATCTCAAGCGCTTCCCCGCCTATCTGCAGCAGCTCACGATGGAGAGCAACGGCAAGCACGTCACGCTGGACGGCGAGCGCGTCGACTATCAGACGGGACCGGTGTACTGGGGCGAGCCGGGCACGAACGGGCAGCACTCCTTCTACCAACTCATTCATCAAGGCACTGAAAAGATTCCTTGTGAGTTCATCGGCTTCGCCAAGTCGCTCAACCCGCTCGGCGAGCACCATGACGCCCTGATGGCCAACGTGTTCGCCCAGAGCGAAGCGCTCGCCTTCGGCAAAACCGCGGACGAGGTTCGCGCCGAAGGCGTCAAAGAGGAGGTCGTTCCGCACAAAGTCTTCGAGGGGAACCGGCCTTCGCTCACGATGCTCCTCGAGTCGCTCACCCCGGACAACCTCGGACGGCTCGTGGCGCTTTACGAGCACAGCGTCTTCGTGCAAGGCACGGTTTGGGCGGTCGACTCCTTCGACCAGTGGGGCGTCGAACTCGGCAAGGTGCTCGCCCAACGCATCATTCCCGAGCTCTCCGGCGAAGACGAGCCCAAGCACGATTCCAGTACGAACGCGTTGATCAAGAAGTACCGGTCGTTGAAATGACGAAGCGCGGGCCCCGGCCCGCGCTTCGAAAGATCACGGCGCGACGTCGAACTCGGCCAGCGAAGCCCAGCCCCCGTTCGACCAGTCGCTCAGGACCACGAGCTTGACGAAGCGAACGGTCTTGGCTTCGTTCAGCCTCACCGTCTGTGCTCCGTCGCGGTCCCGCAGCGCGCCCTTCGCGGCGGCAGCGCCCCAGGTCTGCCCATCCGAGCTCACGTACAGTTCGTAATCGCGGATGCGGCCATTGTGGTTATCGCCGCCTCGGGCCGTCAGCAGAACGTGCCCCACCAGGGTAGGTTTGCCGAGATCGACGACAAGCGCGTGCGGCGACTTGGCCGCCGGGTCGCTCCAACGAGAGTGCCAGAAGGTCGCCGGGTCGTTGTCGAGCGCGTTCTGCGGCTCGCCTTCGCCCGGCTCGAAGCTACTCGCCGTCGCGTGCCACGCAAGCTTCGCGGGCGGCGGGTCGATGGGGACGACCCCCACGAAGCCCGCGGTGCGAACCCAAAGCAGGGCAGGTCCATCGACGACGAGCGGTGCCTTGAAGGAGGCCCAGGTCTTACCGTCGACCGAGGTCTCGATCGGCTCGTCGGCGCTCAGGGTGGTCTTGCCGTCGTTCGCTCGCCGAACGAGAACGGGCCCTGCGTCCCGGCGCGGCGCGGTGAGCGGAGCATCGCCGGCTCCCAGACGAATCACGTAGGAGAAGGCGCGAGGCTCGGAGTCGACGCGATACTCGGGAAGGGGACGGGGGCCGCACGCGTTAGAACCCACGCCAAGCGTCTTCTCCGAGAGGATCAACACCGTGGCGGTCGACTTCGGAAGGTCGATCCGGTTGCGAGCATTCTCCATCTCCTCGTCCCGGAACGGCAGGGCGGAGAATTGAAGGGGACCGTGGTCGCCGAGTAGGCTCAGCCCCATTCCGCCGCCCCTAAGCGAGAGCCATTTGAGATCCTCGTGGTTGCCGCACTCCTGCGGCTTCTCGTAAGGCGTGAGCTGATCCGCGACGGTACTGACGTATCGCCCAACGTCGGATCCGCGCTTACGATCCGCATAGTTCTCCATGGGTCCTCGAGCGAAGTAGGTCAGCGCGCTCAGTTCCGGGTCGAGCAACATGCGCACGCCGACGTGAGCCAGGGCGATGTTCGGTCCCGAGGGCGAGAGCGCGTTATCGACGGCGATCGTTCCGTCGGCATAGACTGTGGTCGTCGTTAGGTGAAGCACCGAGAACCCGTTCTTGCCCAAGTATCGAACGCTTGAAAAGACGACGGCCTCCCCGGTGGGCTTCTTCGAAGAGTGCAGATCGAGCACTTCCTGCTTAAGATCCTCGAGCCCGGCTGAGGCCCAGCCTCCCGCCGCCCATCCGTCGTCGTTCCGGTGTTGCGCCCGCCAGAGGTGCGGCTTCGGCCCACCTCCGGTTCGCAGAAGATTCTTGCCGCCCTGAGAGAGTTCGGAGAGGATTCCCGAGCTCCGGTCGAACGTCACTCGGAAGCCTTTGCCCTTTACCGTCACGTCGCCCGTGGAAAGGGTCTCCAGGCTCAGTTCGCCAGACGGGCTGGGGGCAGCGTTCGCTCCGATCCCGATCGGAAACTGGGCGTTAGCGATCTCGTAACCTTTCGGCGCCCACCGCTCGGGCGTTCGGAGTACCGCCGCAAGGTTCAGATAGAGCGACCCTCCCGCCTTGCTTTTTACGTTCGGCAAGGAGATCGTCAAGGTTCTCTCCTCTCCCGGTGCGAGGGAGAACGCTGGGATCGCACTCGTCGCGACGGTGCCCGCGTCGGACACGATCGTCCACCGGAAGTCGTACTTGGACAGGTTCGCGAAGGCGAACCGATTCTTCACCATGACCTTTCCGCCGCCGAGATTCTTAAAGGCGACCCACTGATACGCCCGCTTGAGCTCGGGAAAGTGAGGCTTGGGCGAGCGATCGGAGAACACGACGCCTTTGTGGATAAAGTATTGGTCGTTCGGCTTGTCGCCGAACTCCCCGCCATAGGCGAGGATCGGGTGCTTCGGGTCGCGACGGTTCCAGAGTCCCTGGTCTTCCCACTCCCAGATCGCCCCGCCCATTAGCGCGGGGTACCGGTCGAACAGGTCGTTGTACTCCCCGACCGAGCCCATCGAGTTATTCATCGCGTGGGCGTATTCGCACAGGTACATCGGCTTGGTGAGCGTGTCGCTCTTCGCGGCTCGCTCCAACTCATCCGGCTGCGTGTACATGTGGCTGTCGATCGAGGCAGGGTTGTTCGCGCCCTCGCCGAACGCCTCGTAGTGGGTGGGGCGACTCGGGTCGAGCGCGCGTACGGTGCTCTCGGCGGCCCGCAGATTCGAACCGCCGCCGCACTCGTTGCCCATCGACCAGATCACCACGGAGGGATGGTTCTTGAAATTCTCGACGTTCGCGACGTTGCGGTCGACGACCATCCGCCGAAACCGCGGCTCCCGGTCGAGCACGTTGTACCAACCGTGGCACTCGAGGTTCGCCTCCGCCACGAGATAGATGCCCCACTCGTCGCACAGCTCGTACCAGCGCGGGTCGTCCGAGTAGTGGCAGGTGCGAACGTGGTTGCAGTTCGCGCGCTTGAGCATGGTCAGGTCCTTGACCATGTCCGCCTCGGTCACGGCGTGGCCCGTTTCCGGGTTCATCTCGTGCCGATTCGCGCCCTTGAGCTTGACCGTCTTGCCGTTGACCATGAAGACGCGCCCTTTGATCTCCACCTTGCGGAAACCGACGCGGTGGGACAGGATCTCGCGGTTTCCGGCCAGGCGCAGCACCGCCGTGTAGATCTTGGGGGTCTCCGCAGCATAAAATAAAGGATTCGCGACGGGCATCGCTCCCGAGACCGTCGCCTCTTCACCCGGGGCGACCGCCGGCACGGGCGCCGCGAGGGTGCCGATCTTCGTTCCCTTGGGATTGTATAGGTCGACGGCTAACGTCTGGGGGCGCGAAGGCCACTCGTCGTAGTTGTGGACCTTCGCGACGACCTTCAGCGTCGCGTCTTTGTAGGCCGAGTCCAGGTCGGTCGTGACGAACGTGTCCTGGACGTGGAGCTTGGGCGCGGACCAGAGGGTGACGTTGCGGAAGATGCCGGACAGCCGCCACATGTCCTGATCTTCGAAGTAGGATCCAGCGGTAAGGCGATAGACCTCGACCGCGACGGTGTTCGCCCCCGGGTGGAGAGCCTTCGTCACGTCGAACTCGGCGGCGTTGCGCGAGTTCTGCGAGTAGCCGACCTTCTGGCCGTTGACCCACAAGAAGAAACCCGCGTCGACGCCATCGAACTTAAGGAACGTCTCCCGTCCCTTCCAGGCGGCGGGAAGCTCGAACGAGCGCCGGTAAGAGCTCACCGCGTCGCGCTCATCGTGCATGGTCCAGTCCTTCGGCGGCTCGTGCGTTACCGTGGGCCAATCCTTTTGGAAAGGATAGGTGAAGTTCGTGTAGATGGGGGTGCCGTAGCCCTGAACCTCGACGTTCGACGGAACCGGGATCGTCTTCCAAGCGGAGACGTCATAGTCGGTTTTGTAGAAATCGACCGGCCGCTCCTCAGGACGCTTGACCCAGTGAAACTTCCAAGGACCGTTGAGCGATTGGGCAAAGGTCGATATGGAACGATCGGCGCGAAGTGCGTCCAGGAGGCTTCCGTAGGGCACGAGGGTGCTGTGGTAAGGGACCTTGTTGACCCCGAGGGTTTGCTCGTCCTCGATCTCCGGGGGCAGCGGCGCGGCGACGAAAGGAAGGGCGAGCAGGGGAATCATGGATTTCGGAGGCGGACGGCGCGAGGCGAGCGTCGCGCGGGATGACGATCGGTTTTGCGCACGGCGAGCGCATCCGGCGAAAGGACGACATCGGGCCGTGGACGACAAGCGAACGATGAAAAGCGGCGCCCGTTCATTTTCTACCGGGCGGTCCGTTGCCTTTGAGCAGCTTGTCGACTTGGTCGGGCGACATCTTGCTGATGTCCGGCATCTTCTGTTCGGGCGCGAGCGGAGTCGAAGGAGCGGGCTCGCAGCCGCCCAGAGAAGCGGCGGCGAGAACGGCGAGGGGAAGGATCGTGAGTCTTCTCACCATACTCAGTAGGACGTGTCGTACCAGCGGCCCCAGGCGCGGGTCAGGGGCGTGTCAAGGTCGTCGGCGGTGCCTCGCTGGCCATCCGGCCCCACGTAGTTGGTGCTCTCACACGTACCCGAGGCCGAGAAACTCGGCTGATTGACCGAAAGGCTCTTGTAGTTCACCTTCTTCGCATGGCCGTCCGTGTAGGACGAAATGGTGCCGTCGCCGTGGTACTTGACGGCGGCTCGGGCGCACTGGTTGTAGCTGTCGTCGCCCTGGTTCGTGGGAGTGCTCGATAGCGAGGGGCAGGAGCATCGCGTGCCGTCGAACCAATGCTGCGAGAGAACGCTATCCGGGCTCTGGCGCTCGCCGTACGTGAACGCAATTCGCTCGGCGGGCGCGGGGAAGCTCGTCTGGGTCCGCGTTCCGTTGTTGTACGCCGAAGCATAGGCGTAGATGTTGATCGCCATGTGCGTCTGCCATCCCCAGTCGATGTTCGGCCGCGCGGCCCACGGCTGCGACCCGACCGTCACCGAACGTTGACGCCCCGGATCCCAAGCGATGTCCGTGTTCTTGAGGTAGGGCTGCATGATAATGGGCCAGGAAACGAAGTTGCCGTATCCGTCCTGCTGCCAGATGATCACCGCGTCGTCGCTGTCGCCGGAGTACATCACGCTTCCAAGCGCGACCTGCTTGGCGTTCGAGAGCGCGGAAGTGTCCTTCGCGGCGCGCTTCGCTTGGGCAAAGACCGGAAAGAGAATGGCGGCGAGGATCGCGATGATCGCGATCACGACGAGAAGCTCGATGAGGGTGAAACCGCTTCGTTTCATAATCTTGTACGGAAAGCGCTTTCATTAATGAAAGCGCTTTCCGTAAATATAGCACGACTTTTCCGAGGTGGGACAATCTTTTCGCCTTACCTGCCCGTCGAAGGCCTGACAATGAGTTCGGCGGCGAACTCCTCGGCACGGGGCGGTTCGACGCTCCCCTCGATCCGGGCCTGCAGCATCGCCCACGCCGAAGCGCACATCTCGGCGAGGGGCTGGGAGATCGTCGTGATGGCGGTGTACTGATACAGCGCGTCGTCCAGGCCGTCGCATCCGGCGAGCCGGACGTCTTCAGGAACCCGAACTCCGAGGTCGGTCAATCCACGGTAGGCGCCGACCGCGAGAAAATCGTTCTCGCAGAAGAGTCCATCGATGGGTTCGCCTCCACGAAAATAGTCGAGAATCGCCTCCCTGCCCGAGGCACGGCTCTGGTTGCGGGCGGAAATGATCGTGGGCGGAAATCCCTGCGCCTTCGCCGCCGCGAGGTATGCCGCGACGCGAGAATCGTCCGCGTGAGTTCCCGAGGCTCTCATCATCGCGGGCTGGGTACACCCTTGTTCGAGGAGGTGGCGCATGAGGTCGCGTGAGGCCGAACGAAGGTCGACATGCACGAAATCTCCCGGGAAGGGATACCGCACGCCGAGCGCGACGATGGGAATCTTGAGCCGCATCGCCTCGACGATGTGCGCCTCTTGGTGCGGAAGGTAGTCGGACACGACGATCCCATCCACCCCGTAGAGCCAGTCGTTCGGCGAGATTCGGCCGTTGTCCGGCTCCGAAAGTGTGCCGCCCGTCACGAACGAGTACCCGTGACGCGCCGCCTCGTCGGAGAGGTGACGACTGATCTCCACGTAGTACGGCGCGAAGGGATCCGGGCTGATAAGCAAGACGAGCGCCGCGCTTCCCGAGGCCAGCGCGCGACCGATGCGGTTCGGACGATAGCCCAACCGCGTGGCGACGGCCAGCACGCGTTCGCGGGTCTCCGGGGCGATCGCGTACTTCCCTTCCGTGTTGAGCGCGCGAGAGACGGTGCCGAGGGTAAGGCCCGTCTCCCGGGCCACGTCGGCCATCGTCGCTCTCATAGGATCAGGATACGCGGAAGCGTGACGTTATGCCGATGAAACGGTTCGCGGGTGGACCGCGTGACAAGAGCGTGACAAACTAAGATTAGGCGGAGAAACGGGGCTAGGCTCTATCCATGAGAAGCCTTTTCTCCTCGCTGGCCGCTTTCGCCGCGCCCCTCGCGCTGGCGACGACCTATCCCATGACGATGCACACCGTCGTGGACGAGCAAGGCATCCACGGCGTCGCTTTCCGCTATCTCGCACCCAAGGGTTGGAAGGTGAACGCGAAGCTCGGCTACTCCGGCGACATCATGGCGCCGACGCCGTTTTTCGCGGCGGCGGAGAGCCCCGACGGAAAGTTCGGATACATCATGGTTCCGGAGTCGGAGCACCGTTTCTTCGGAATCGCGCGGGGCCAATACAACAAGGGAAACCAGAGCGGAGAGGTTCCGCCGAATCGATTTAGCGACTACCTGGCGAACCTCGCGCAAAGCATGGTCAAGGGAGCGGGCAATTCCGACTTTCAGGTCGTCGACCGCAAAGACACCCCCCTGACGCGCGAGCAGCTCGGTCCGTACCGGAGCTTCGGCTCTCAGTCGGCGCTGGAGTTCCGCTGCACGAAGAACGGAGAGCCGGAGACGGGCGTGCTCTTCGCCAGCATGAACGGCCAAGTCCACGGCAACCCCAACCAGCCGTCGACCCCCTACCAGGGCGACTGGCAGGTTCAGAACCTCTATATGGTGTATGGCCCGAAGGGCGAGGAGAAGAAGGGGATGCGATTCTTCTCGCTCGGCGTGCCGACCTACACGCCGACCTCCGCCTTCATCAAGGCGCGCGGAGCGCTGATCCTCGCCCTAAACCAACAGATTCAGGTGAATATCCAAAGGACCGGCGAACTGAGCAAGCTGACCGCGCAGCTCAGCCGACAGAAGGAGGACGCGATCATGGGCAACTACCGCAGCCAACAGGCGGCCCAGAACAAGGCGGTAAGCGGCTTCTGCGACTACATTGGCGACATCGACCGGTACCACACCGCCGACGGCTCGGAGATGCAGCTCTCCTCCGGTTATAAGGACGCTTGGACGAACCGGGCGGGCGACGTGGTGCTCAGCGATAACATCGGCTACGACCCCAATCAGGGCTCCGGCGGCGGCTGGAGCCGACTCAAGAAAGGCTAAGACCATGATCCCCCTTCTCCTTCCCCTCCTTGCGGGCCGCGCGTCCACCACGACCGCCCCGATGACGATGCACACCGTCGTGGACGACACGGCGATCCATGGCGTGGCCTATCGCTACATCGCACCAAAGGGTTGGGTCGCAAAGGCCACGGTCACCTGGCAAAGCGAGATCTCGTCGCCGACGGCCCTGACCGCTTTTGCGGCGAGTCCGGACGAGCGGTTCGGCTACCTGATCCTTCAGGGGCAGGACTTCCACTTTTTCGTCAAAAACGGAGGAATGTGGGTCAACGTCATGACCCAGGGCACCAAGCAGGGCGTCACCCCGCCCAACCGACTCTCCGATTTCCTCGTCGACCAGGTCAAGGCACTCTTCAAGCTCGACATCCACGTGACGAAGCGCGAAGACCATCCCCTGACCGGCGCCGCCCTCCCCAAGTACCGAAACTTGGGACAAGTCGGGCACGTCGAGTTCACGTTCACCGACGCCAAGGGACGGGCGTGTACGGGCGTGATCGCCGCAATGATGGATGGCAATCTCGTGGGCGACACCGTCCACGCGGGCATGAGCTACCAAGGCGACTGGCGGATCGAGAACCTCTTCCTCATCAGCGCTCCGATGGGCGAGGAGAAGACCGCCATGCGGTTCTTCTCGATCGCGGCGCCCACCTACACGCCGACAAAGGCCTTTATCCGGGCACGAGGGGCTTACCAGATGGTGCTGAACCACCAAATCGACGCACAGATCGCGAACGCCGGCGAGATCAGCCGGATTACCTCGCGCATGAACGGGAAGATCGAGGACGCGATCATGGGCCGCTATCACACCGAGCAGGCGGCCGACAACAAGCAGATTAGCGCCTTCTGCGATTACATCGGCGACGTTCAGCGCAGCCGGAATCTTGACGGCACGGAGCTTCAGACGAACTCCAAGGACGGGCAGCCTTGGGCCGATGGAAAGGGCGGCATCGCGTTCGGCGACAACCCCGGTTCGGGCTGGACACGGCTCAAGAAGATGGGAGATTAACGATGGTCACGACCGTTCTCGTGCCGCTGGCACTGTTCGCCGCCAACGCCTATCCAATGACCCTTCATAACCTCGAATGGGGCGCCGACCCGGAAGGCTTCTATCACGGCACGGCGTTCCACTTCCTCGCTCCGAAGGGCTGGAAGCCGTTCGCGATTACGGGCTGGAACCTGGTCGACACCAAGAACCTGAACATGCTGGCGGGGGCGTTTAGTCCCGACGAGCGGTTCGGTTATGCCTTCTGCCCAGGGTTTTGGCAGACTTTCAACGGCATGACGTCCGGCAATGCGGGCATCGGCGGCCAGGTGCAAGGCTTCCAGGGAGGCACGCCGCCGCCCGCTCGGCTCTCCGACTGGGCGATGGAGTTCCTCAAAATTAAGCAGGCTGAGAACCTCCATGTCGTCAGCCGCGAGGATCGACCGCTCGGCACGGCCGGAGGCTACCAGTACGGCCAAGCGAGTCAGGTCAAGTTCGTCTACACCCTCCACGGGCAGCCCATGGAAGGGATGCTGGTCGGCCGGATGGTCGGCACCGTAAACGGTAATCCCAACGCTCCCATGCACAGCTACAGTGGCTACTGGGGCGTTCAGTCGCTTGCGTTCGTCACCTACCCGAAGGGTGAGCAGACCAAAGGGATGAAGTTCTTCTCGCTCGCGGTTCCAACGTACACCCCGACGGTTGGGTTCATCCGTGCGGTCGAGGTTCACGACGGGGTGCTAAAGAAGATGTACGCGGGCATCGTCCGGGAGCAGATCGAGCGCAGTCAAATCCAGGCTAAGGTTGCCGCGGAACGCGAATCGGCGCTGATGAGCGCCTGGCGAAGCCGTCGATCGGAGAGCGATAAATTTCAACGCGACTTCTGCGATTACATCGGCGACACACGGCGAAGTCGGAACTCCGACGGCACGGAGCTCCAGACGAACTCCAACGATGGACAGCCGTGGTCCGACGGTAAAGGCAACGTGGCCTTCGGCGACAACCCCGGTCCGGGCTGGACGGCCCTCAAGAAGTGGAACGATTGACCATGAAAAAAACTTTAGCTCCCATTCTCATTCTCCTCGCGGGTCGCGCGCTCGCCACGACTTACCCGATGACGATGCACACCGTCGTGGACAACAGGGCGGTCCACGGTGTGGCGTTCCGCTACCTCGCGCCGAAGGGCTGGAAGACGACGGCCATCCTTAACTGGGTCGACAACGTGTTGTCGCCGACCGAGTTATTCTTGGGCGGAGCGAGCGCGGACGACCGCTTTGGATTCGCGCTCATCTCGAGCCTAGACTTTCCGTTCGGTGGCCACGCCGCCGGTCCGTATGGGGGCGGGGGCTATCAGAACGGAAAGCAGCCTCCGCGCGTGCTCTCCGATTTTCTCGTGGAGCACGTCAAAACGCTGTTTCCAAAGACCCAGATCGAGGTCACCAAGCGCGAGGATAAGCCCCTCAACGGATCAGACTTGCCTTACAAACGTAACTTCGGCATGGCAAGTCAAATCGAGTTCTCCTACAGCGTAAAGGGGCAGGCCTTTACCGGAGCGGCAGCGGCGCGTTGCGACGGGAACGCGCTCAGCAGCGATCAAGGGATGGGCGCGCATTGGAACGGGGATTGGAAGGTTGAGAACCTCGTGGTGGTGATGGGGCCGAAAGGCGAGGAGAAAAAGGCGATGCAGTTCTTTGCGCTTTCTGTGCCCTCGATCACGGCGACACGACAGTTCGCCGCCCTACGCTACGCCTATGTCGACATGCTGAACAAGCAGATGACGGCGGACATGAAGGCGCAGTTCGAGCGTGGTCAACTCCAGTTCAAGGCCACCCAGGAGCAGAACGCAAAGGGCTTTGCGGCCTGGCGTGAGCACGAAGCGGCGACGGATAAGTCCATGCAAGGCTTCACCGACTATTTGGGCGGCGTCGAGCGGTTCAAAGGAGCGAACGGCGAGGAGATCAAGGCCACCGCGACGGTGGGCGGCGCGTGGCAGGATCTGAACGGCAACGTCATGCTGAGCGACACGCCGAACTACAGTCCGGGCGTCGGTTGGACCAAGCTCCAGCACGCAAACTGACCCTCACTCTTCCCACGACCGAGTCCTCGAATCCCATGCTTAACCTTCTCATCTCGACCCTCGCGCTGGCCCCCTTCTCGGGCGAGTTCACGATGCACCGCGCCGTCGATCCCACGACCGGTAAGGTCGCCACTCGCTACTTCCTTCCGAAAGGCTGGAAGGCCTCGGACACCGTTCAGTGGGACCTTGCCAACAAGGTGAGACCGGCGAGCGTCGCCGGCACGATGACGAGCCCCGATGGCGCGCTCTCGATTTCGATTCTGCCCAGCGAGACCGTCATGTTTCAGGTTCAGAACGGACAG
>CAXUKB010000051.1:11417-17849 GCA_964251345.1 uncultured Fimbriimonas sp.
ATCGAAGGCACGGTCGAGAGCATCGCGCCGGCCTCGGGCGCCGAGTTCTCGATGTTGCCGCCGGAGAACGCGACGAAAGCGCTGAACACGGTCTTGGCGAATCAGCATCAGAATCTGACGAGCGCCCACCTCAACGTGCGGAAAGACTTCGACGTTCCCACCCCGCTCGACGGTCAGGAGGGGCTCAAGACGAAAGGGATGGTGGGCGTCCTCGAGGTCTCATTCCAGGAAAACGGTCAGCCGATGACCGAACTCCTCAGCGTGACGGAGTACGAAGGAAGTCACCAAGGCGACAACGGCCTCGTGCAAGGAATCACGATGATGACCCAGGGCTATACGTTGACGTGCAAGGGGGAGATGTCCGAAACGGCTTACAAGACGTTCGCCATGGTCGTCGCTTCGAACCGGCCCGATCCCGCCTTTTTCGCCACGATCATGGAGGTGAGCAAAGCCCAGCAGAGCGGCACCCCGGATTTGAAGAAGGTTGCCTCGGGGGTGAAGGGCTTGCCCGACGACGCGAAGGCGAGCTACGTTCAAAGCCTGTCGCTCCACGGGCAGTCGACGGCGCAGATCATTCCCGCTTCGGTCTACCCAGGCCTGACCGACGTCCTAACGTACGACGGGTCGATCATGACCTTCAAAGGCGTCCACGTTTGGATGAAGAAGCCGGATGAGTACTTGATCTCGGAATCGTCGGACGCGCCGTCGGGATCGGGCTGGCAAGCGGCGAAGCAGGTCTCTTAGCGCGCCGTGAAGCGACGTCGAAGGAGTAGACCTTCAACGTCCCTTCGTACGGCGACTAACCCCGTGTGTACGGCGGTCGCACCGGACGGCGGACCGGGTTCTTGGCGATCGCCTCCTTAAGGAGGGCGATCGCCTTGTCGAGCTGCGGATCCTTGCCCGCCTCGACCGCCGCCGGGTCTTCGTCCACCTCGACCGTGGGCGTCGCGCCGTACCCTTCGATGGCCCAGGCCTTTTCACCGAACGCACCGTAGTTCGGAATGTAGATGGAGCCGCCGTCCACAAGCGCGTAGCCGCCGCCGGAACCGACCTCGCCGCCACCGGTACGCTTGCCCACCACGGGACCGAGGCCCATACGTTTCCAGTCTTCGATCACCAACTCGCCGTCGCTAAAGTTCTGCTCGTTGCAGAGCGCCACCTTGTGACCCGCCACGGCCCAGCTTTCGCGGGTCCAGAAACCGCCCGCGCGGGGGGAGAACCAGAGTTCGGGCACCGAGGCGATGTCTTGAAGAATGAGCGACGAGACGAAACCACCGCCGTTGTAACGGAAGTCGTAGACCATTCCTTCCGCGTTCACGTTCGGGAATTGGCCCTTCGCGAAGCCGACCAAGCCGCCCGCTTCCATGTCGGGGATGTGGGCGTAACCGAGATCCGACCCGCCGTTCTTGCGAACGTACTCCGCCCTTCCCTGCACCCAATCGGCGTACCGCAGGGCACGGTCGCTCGCAAGCGGCCGGACGCGGATCGTGCGCGCGCCTTCCATCGTCGGGCGGTCGTTGACCATGACCGCCACCGTCTGGTTCACAAGGCCGACGAGCAGGGCCTGCGGGTCTTGATCCTTCTGGATCGGCTGCCCCGCGATGGCGAGGATGTAATCGCCCTCCTTGACTCGCAGTCCCGCCTCGAGCAGAGGGCTTCGGTCGCCCGAGAAGCCGTCACCCCGGTACAGCTTGACGATCTTCGCCACGTTCCCCTCGGGGGCGAGATCCGCGCCGAGGAAGCCCATCGGGATACGGGCGATTGCAGCCGGAGGCGGAACGACGTAGGAATGGCCGGTCCGGAGCTCGGAGACCATGTCGACCAGAAGCCGCGTCAGGTCCGTTCGGTCGCCCACCATTGGAAGCCGGGCTTCATATTTCTTCCGGACGGCGCTCCAGTCGAGTCCGCGCATCCCCGGGTCGTAGTAGAAGTCGCGGGCGATCCGCCAAGACTCCTCGAAGATCTGCCGCCACTCCATCTCCGGCTGAACAGTCAGGGTGTAAGGAGCGAGGGAGATCGGAGCCGCAGACGCCGGACCGGTGGCCGCGTCGACGACGGCGACGCCCGCGTTTCCGCGTCGCACCATGATCTTCCGGTTGTCGAAGCTCTTATCGAAGCCGTCGGCGTCGCAAACCCGCGTCATCGCCTTGTGATCGATGTCGAACGAGATCAGCTCGGATGGCGCACTTCCGCCCACCTCGGGGAGACTCGTCGCATTCAGAAGCAGGATCTTGCCGGGAACGTGCTGCACCTGCGTATACCGTCCGGCGGGAATGGGCGATTCGATCCGACGATCCGCGAGGCCGTCCCAGTCGACGTGGGCGGGAGCCGCCGGCGTCGCGGCGGGAGTGGGCGGGGCGGCGCCTTCTTCCGCGTTCTTCGGTAAGAACGGCGATTCGGTGTCGCTCGCAAGCGCCTGCAGATAGACCTTCGTCGGATTGTCGAAGCCATATTTGCCATTGATGGACGTCTGGACCGGGGTGATCTGGGTGTCCGCGAGGTAGAGAACGAACTTGCCGTCGGCGCTGAAGGCCGGGGCGTACGCGTTGACCATCGCCGCGGAGAGCTTCACTCGCTTCGACGTCGCAATCTCGAAGAGGAAAACGGACGAAAGCTGGTCGTTGCCGACGTGGCTGAAGGCCATCAGCTTGCCGTCCGGGCTGAAGGCGACCTGCTGGTTCGTGTTGTCGTACGAGCCCACGACGTCGGCGACGTCGACGGGGACGATTGTGCCGGTGGTGGCATCGACGAGGCGCAGGCGACCGTCGCGATCCACGATCGACATCCGCTTGCCGTCGGGCGACCAAATGGGGGCGAACGGCTCGGCGGCGAGGCCGTGGGTGAGTTGCGCCGGTTCGTTACCGCCCGCCGCGTCGCCCAGCCAAACTTCCATCTCGCCGCTTCGATCGCTCACAAACGCGAAGCGCTTGCCGTCGGGCGCCCAGACGGGCCACATCGCCCGCGTCCCGGCCTTCTTCTCCAGCACGCGGAGGTCGCCCTCCTCGGTGGCGACGCTCACGATCTGGCCGCGCGACTCCATGAGGATCCGCTTACCGGTCGGACCCACCGACGGGTGCATCGCGTAGCGGGCGAGCGGGATGCGCATCTCGCGCCCTCGGATCCGGTCCGAGGCAAGATCGAACTTGAGCTCGGTCGTTTTATCGGTGTCCGCATCGTAGACCGCGAGACCCGAGCCGTGCTCGAACACGACGCGGTGGGCGTCCGCGCTGGGGTAGCGCACCGGCGCGTCGTCGTACTTCGTGATCGGCGTCGCCTTGCCCGTCGTGGGATCGACGCGGAAAAGGTTGCGCGTTCCCGTCCGTTCGCTCACGAAAAACAGCTTCGAGCCGCACCACGTCGGGGTCGTCTCGACGCCGGATGAGGAGGCGAGCTTTCGGAAACCGCCCTTCAGATCGGCGAGCCAGACTTGGTCCGCCGCCCCGGCGCGGTAGTCGAACCAGTTCATCCACTCGTTGCTGACCGGAACGTAGGCGAGTCGCCCGTCCGGCGCCAACCGCCCGAACTCGGCGCGCGGCACCGGCAACTCCTTCGCGAGCCCGCCGCCGACCGGAACGACGAAGAGGCGATCCTCACCACCGACGGGAGTGTTCCGACGGGATCGGAAGAGGATGCCCTTTCCGTCGGGCGTCCAGCCTTGAACGAGCGCACCGGCGGGATCGAAGGTCAGCCGCTTGGGCGCGCCGCCCTCGGCCGGCATCACGTACACGTCCTGACCGCCGTCGTAGTTACCGGTGAACGCGATCGTCGATCCGTCCGGCGAGAAGCGGGCGTTCGTCTCGTTACCGGGGTCGCTCGTGATGCGGCGGGCCGCGCTCGTCTTGAGGTCGCCGAGCCAGAGATCGCCTTCGCAGGTGAACGCGACGGTGTCGCCGTAAACGTCGGGACGGGTTAGGAACGAGCGCGCAGAGGCGGCGAGAAGCGCGGGAAAGGCAAGCACGTTGCCGCTATTTTAGCGGAAGGAACCACTGCGCCGCGTACTCGCCATCGGGCCTTGGACGAAGACGAAGCACCCCTTGGGACGAACCGACCCAAATCTCGCCGTCGGCACAGCGAACCATCGATTGAAATCCGGGATCGCCGGTGAGATCGAAAGAGAATCCCCTGCGATAGATCTCCCGTTGGGTTCCGTCCGTCTCGACGGTCGAGATGTAGCCATGCATCGCCACGACAAACCGGTTGTCGTCTTGGATCACTTCGCCCGGAGCCTCGTGAAGATCGGTCACGAGGCTTTCCACCCATCGGGTCGAAACTCGGCTTAGACGGACGAGCCGCGAGTAGGAGAACGACATGTGATCGAGCACCTCGATGGCGAAGCAACCCTTGGAAGTCGCGATCAGAAGGGGAGTGTTCCGACTCGATACGAGAATAGGAGTCGGCTTACCTCTCGGAAACCAGTAGATTCCGCCACCGAACTCTCCGTTATCGAACGCGTGCATCCAGCCGCCGCCGATGGGAACCCCGTCGGAAGGACGGACCCGCGCTCGAGAATCGGCGAGTTTGATCGTCACCTTGCCGTCATGAGGACTCGGCGGTTTGTACTCGCGGCCGGTCCGCGCCACCCAGGCCACCCGACTTTCGAAATGGAGGCTGGAGCCGTCGAGCGTGACCATCCACCATGGAGCGTTCGGTCGACTCGCCGCTTCGGCCACCGCCGATTCCTCGACCGGACGGAAGCCTCGCGGAACATCTCCGTGGAATCGAAGGACGAGAAGACACGAAGCGATCATCCGAGGCTTAGACGGGTCGTCGCGCCGAAAAGCACAACGACGAAAATAAAGCAAGCGACCCACTCCCCACTCCCCACTCCCCACTCCCCACGAGAGGTACCTTTTACGGTCTGTGTCACTCGCCGTCGAGTCCGCTCCGTCCCTGCGTGAGAACGCCTCCCGCGTGGTCTGGGCGCTGGCTTGGCCTGCCGTAGCGCTGAATTCCCTGCAGGTCGTCAACACCCTGTTGGACCGATTCTTTATCGGCCATCTCCACGAGGCCTCCCTCACCGCGCATGGCGCCTCGACGAACGTGATGTTTCTCATGTTCTCGCTCGCGGCGTCGCTCGGAACGGGCGCGTCGGCGCTCGTGTCCCGCGCCTACGGGGCGGAAGACGAAGCCGAATACCGACGCGCCGCGCAAGAGTCGCTGGCCCTGTCCCTCATCCTCGGCTTGGCGTTCGCGCTGCTCACCGCTGTGACCGCGGCCTGGGCCGCCGCGACCCTCCTGCCCGCCGCCGACGGGGTCGCTCAACGGGAGATGACGAGCTTCGTCGTCGCCTACGCCGTCGGGCTCCTGCCGACCTTCGTGATCCAGACGCTCGCGGGCAGCCTTCGCGGCGTGGGCGACACGAAGAGTCCGATGGTGATCTCCGGCGTCCAGATCGCGATCCACATGACGCTCAACGTCCTGCTGGTCCGCCGTCTCGGTCTCGTGGGCGCGGGCATTTCGCTCTCCTCGGCCGGATGGGCTTCGGCGATCGGATACGTCGTGTACGTTCGTTGGACGAGACTCGGAACGCTCTCCCCGTTTCGACGCGCACGATGGGGCTGGGCGAAGCGAATCCTGCGCATCGCGGTTCCCGCCGCGACGATGTCGACCTTGCGGACGCTTTCGCTCACCGCCTTTACGCTCGTCCTCAAGCAGGTGCCAAACGCGTCGGACGCGATCGCCGCGATGAGCACGAGTTTCGCGGTCGAGTCGATCATGTTCATGCCCGCGTTCGGCCTTTCGGCGGCGGCGGGCGCGCTGGTGGGGCAAAGTCTCGGCATGGGATGCCCCGACCGCGCGGAGCGGTTGGGCTGGAACGCCGCCCATTGGGGCGCGCTCGTCACGATCGTGCTCGTCAGCCCGGTCTACCTTCTAGCCCCGTTCATCGTGAGCTATCTCGTGGACGGCAAGCCGTCGATCGTCCACGAGGCGACGACCCTGCTACGCTATCTCTGCGTTTCCGAGTTCCTGTTCGCCTACGCCATGGTGTTTATCGGCGCGATGCAGGGCGCGGGGGACGTGAAACGCCCCCTCTGGATCTCGATCTTCTCGCTTTGGGGATTGCGCGTTCCGTTGGCGATGGCCCTCGCGCTTCCAAGCGGCTTCGCGCTGGCGGGGATGTTTGCGATGCCCGTCGCCCTCGGCATGGGCGCGACCGGCGCGTGGATGGCGATGGCGCTGACGCAGGGCGTCCAAGGGGTGCTGGCCGCCCTGGCCTTCAAAGGCGGGGCTTGGAGGGTCGCGAAGGTCTGAGGCCGGGAGAGAAAAGGTACAAAGGATGGGGAGTAGACCTTCCCTCCTTCTTGTGCCCGTTCGCTACGAACTCCTGAACGTTTGTCCCCACACGGGGGCGCGGCGTGGCCGCCTCCATACGCCGCACGGCACGGTCGAGACGCCGTTCTTTATGCCCGTCGGCACATACGGGGCGGTCAA
>CAXUKB010000052.1:0-14576 GCA_964251345.1 uncultured Fimbriimonas sp.
CCTTCAGGTCGGGCAAGTGCTCGCGGCGGTCGCCATCTTGCGCGAGCACTTGCCCGACCTGAAGGTGCGCGTGGTGAACGTCGTCGATCTCATGCGGCTCCAACCGGAGACCGAGCATCCGCACGGCCTGAGCGACCGCGACTTCGATTCGATCTTCACGACCGACAAGCCCGTCGTGTTCAACTTCCACGGCTATCCCACGCTCATCCACCGCCTGACCTACCGGCGTCGAGGCCACGCCAACCTCCACGTCCGCGGCTATAAGGAGGAGGGCACGACAACCACGCCCTTCGACATGTGCGTGCGCAACGAGATCGACCGCTACCACCTCGCGATCGACGTCATCGACCGCGTACCGGGGCTTGGCAACACGGCCGCGCACCTGAAGCAGACGTTGCTCGACCGTCTCCAAGAGCATCGCCGCTTCATCTATGAGCACGGCGACGATCCGGCGGAGATCAAGGATTGGGTTTGGCCGTTCTGAGGAGCCACGGAATCCCTCTCCCCTCCGAGGGAGAGGGGCAGGGGATGACGGGAAGTGCCGACGTAGACCGCCCATGAACGTCCTGAGCCTCAATCCCGGTAGTTCTTCGCTCAAGGTCGGTCTCTTCGGTGACGCTCCCCTCTACCGTGCGAACCTCGACGCCGGGGCGATCGACGGCGCGATCAGGGGAGCGAGGGATCACGGGACGATCGACGCGGTGGCCTGCAGGGTCGTTCACGGGGCCGATCGGTTCACCCAAGCGACGCTCGTGGACGAAGACGTCCTTCAGGCCATTGCCGAACTTGCGCCACTCGCCCCGTTGCACAACGCCGCCGACCTCAAGACCATCCGCGCCGTGCAACGGGCGCTTCCGGAAGTGCCCGTCTACGCAGTTTTCGATACGGCATTCCACCGCACCATTCCCCCGATCGCCTCGACGTATGCCCTGCCATGGGCACTCGCCGAGAAGCATGGGTTGCGACGGTACGGATTTCACGGGATCTCCTATGCGCACGTGTGCGAGGCGCTGAAAGGCGTCCCGCGCCTAGTCGTCTGCCACCTTGGCAATGGCGCCAGCGTCTGCGCCATGCGGGACGGCGCGAGCGTCGACACGAGCATGGGGATGACGCCCCTCGAAGGTCTCGCGATGGGAACTCGCTCGGGCGATCTCGATCCAGGTCTTGTCGTCTATCTGCTCGAGCACCTGAAAATGACGCCGAACGACGTCGACGATCTGCTCAATCATCGGAGCGGCCTCCTCGGCCTTTCGGGCGTGAGCGCCGACGTCCGCGATCTCTCCGCGTCGTCGGACGAGCGGGCACGTCTCGCACTCGACGTCTTCGCCTATCGCGTGGCGAAAACCGTCGGCGCCTACGCCGCCACCCTGGGCGGTTTAGACGGTCTGGCGTTCACCGGCGGCATCGGCGAGAACTCGCCGGAGGTGCGGGCAAGGGTCTGCGACCGGCTCGCTTTTGTCGGCGTCCATCTCGAATCTTCCCCTTCGGAAGGAGACGAGAAGGGATCCGCAGCGAGGACGATCCACGCGAAAGACTCGATCCCGGTGTGGGTCGTTCTGGCCGATGAAGAAGCTCAGATGGCGCGAGAAGTCAAGAGGGTTATCCAGGGTTTCCGAGTACCGCTCTGATCCGACGAAGTTCGTCGGCCGCGACTTCGAGATCGTGAACGTCGGTGCATACCACGGTCCATCCACTCGATCCAGTCCTTTGGACATGGCCCAAGTGCCAACGCATCGCGCCGTCGGATTCTCGGCGCAGGCGGAGCTTCGCTTCCGATTTGCCCCCGCCTAGAGCACGTTCGAGGGCTTCATGATACGCCGCATCGTCTTCCGGGACAATGGGAATGCCCGGGCCTTCTCCATATTCTCGAAAGAGGGCGTTTCCCTCGACGAGCTCTCGCGCGTCGTCGAGACGCCAAGCGACAAGCGGAATCGCATCGAGCGATTCCGATGGTGAGGTGGGGCGGAGACGCTCGGTGACGTCGCGGACGATGGCGGTGTAGTGGGGCTTGCCGTTGAGGATCTGTCGGACGATGCTTGCCTCGCAGGGAAACTCGTCTCCGCCCTTCCGCAGTCCGCAGACCTCCGAACGCGCGGCCATCGGCCGCGCGGCGGCGGCAGTACCGCGGCCAAACGATTCCATGTAACCCTGATGGTCCGCACGAAACCCCTCGGGAATAAGGGTGTCGATCGGCAAGCCGGCAATCTCTTCGAAGGCGTAGCCGAACATCCGCTCGGCGGAGGCGTTGAAGCCGACGACACGAAGGCTCTCGTCCACCGAGACGATGGCCTCGGGCGCGAGGGAGAACAGCACGTGGTAGCGCTCTTCCGCCTCTTTCTGGCGCTCGCGAGCCTCGTGCTCCAGGGTGACGTCCTCCACCACGCCGACGCGCCCGGCGATCGCACCGTCGTGAACCCAGGCGTCCGACCGTAAGCGGACCCAGACGACGGTTCCGTCACCGCGCACCCAACGACGCTCGGAACCGTACTCCATTCCCTCGTTCCGTACTTGGACCTGAGACCGATCGCCCGGAAAGACGAGCGCGGCGAGGCCTTCCTGCACGAGTTCGTCTTTCCCGTCTCCCGCGATGGCGGCGTAGGCGGCGTTAACGTAGAGGGGGCGACCTTCCGCATCCGTGAGAAAAATACCGATGGGTGACGCTTCCAGAACGGTTCGCATCTTCGCCTCGCTCGCCGTGAGCTCCGCGGTCGCCCGAGTCATGAGCGCTTTGAGAAAACGGGCGACGATCTCGGTTCGGCCAAGCGGGCCGAACTTGATGCGCGTGCGCCCCCAATAGGTGCTCACGGTGGCGAGGCTGATACCAAGTTCGTTCGCGATCGCCTGATCGGTCAACCCATTCGTGGCCATCTCCAAGAGCTGGCGCTCGCGAGGGGAGAGTGAATCGACGAGCGTGGCATCGTCGTCTCCGGGATGCCCACTTTCGAGATTCATGCCCTATTGTAGTGGATCGTCGGAAAGTCGGGGGTTCCAATGACGCCCTGACGTTGACGCCGAACCCGCGGCTTGTGGTGCGAGCGCTGCTTGCGGGACTCTGAATCCATGAACGCTTTAGGAGAACCGGCGCTAGGAACGGTTCAGTCGCAGAAGACGATGAGGACCCTCGTCGGCGTGGACGGCGAGGGGCTCTATCGCTCGGCGATTGACCTTCTTAGCCGACTCCGCTTCTCGGGCAATCGGGCGACGCTGGCTCACGTCGAGGCCGCGACGGGAGTCGTCGGCAATCCCGGCCCGATGGTCTACGACTTCCGTTCTGCGGCCGAAATCGACGATGTCCTGCACACCGTCGGTCGAAGATGGCTTGAAGAAGCCTCGGTGGCGGCGAAAACGGCGGGGCTCGGCGATGCGCCGAAAACCGCGTACATCATCGGCAACGCCTCGGCGACCCTGCTGGATCTTGCCGACAAGGAGCGGGCCGATCTCGTCGCGATCGGCTCGCATGGACGAGGACCGACCGAGAGCTTCTTTCTCGGCAGCGTGGGACGTGCCTTCGCGATCGGCGCTCACCAGTCGTTCCTGATCGCCCGCGGCCAAACCGAGAGCAACGGTCCCGTGCGGGCCGTTTTCGCGACGGACGCATCCGAGTACGCGGACCGATGCTTCGCCCGTCTGCTCGACATGGATCCCCAGGGCTTGGCCCACGTCACGATCGTCACCGCGCTCGACCCTTCGATCGAGAACGAACTTGCGGCGGCGGTCGGATGCGACGATCGAACCGCCTCGTCCGTCACCGACGCCGAAGACTGCCTGCGTCGGCACGGAGCGGAAGGGGTGACGCGCCTGGCGGCGAAGGGGATCTCCGCGAACTTTCGATTCGTGCAGGGTCATCCCGCCGCGGCTTTACGGGAAACGATGACGGACACGGACTCCGAACTCATGATCCTCGGTGCGAGGGGCCACGGCCTTCTGGATCGGGTCTTCATCGGCAGCCTCGCGCTTCACGCCGTCGTCGCCGAGTCCTATTCCGTGCTCGTGCTGAGGATGCCGCAATGAAGAATGAGCGGGTGAAGGGCAAGGTCGCGTTGGTGACCGGCGCGGCCCTGGGAATTGGCCGAGCCTGCGCCCTTCGCCTCGCGGAGGCGGGGGCCGCGGTCGCCGTTACCGACATCCGGGACAAGGAAGGTGAGGCCGTGGTCGAGGAGATCTGCGCAAGGGGTGGCCGGGCGATCTACTGGTACCTCGACGTGCGGAGGGAAAGCGAGGTCGAACGGGTGCTGAAAAGGATCAAGCTGGAGCTCGGCAACGTGACCGTGCTCGTGAACAACGCGGGGACCAGCGGGCCGCAGAAGCCGACTCACGAGATCGCCTCCGAAGAGTGGGACGCACTGATGGCGATCAACGTCAAGGGCGTCTTCTTCATGACCAAGCACACCCTTCCACAGATGTTCGACGCGGGGTCCGGAAGCATCATCAACATGTCGTCGATCTACGGCTTGGTCGGCGCCGCGGACCTCCCCGCTTACCATGCCTCGAAAGGTGCGGTGCGGCTCATGAGCAAGACCGACGCGATGCTCTACGCATCGCAAGGCATCCGGGTGAACTCCGTCCATCCCGGCTTCATTTGGACGCCGTTGGTCGAGGCGCTCGCCACGGAGCCGGGACAGGTCGCGGCCCTCGCCGCGCTGCATCCCCTGGGGCACATGGGGGAGCCGGACGACATCGCCCACGGGGTCGTCTACCTCGCGTCGGACGAGTCGAAGTTCGTCACCGGCTCCGAGTTGATCATCGACGGCGGGTACACGGCCCGCTAACCGAGTGTTGAGACCCCTTCCCTTTCGTGCCCGTCAAGTCTCCTTTCGCCTCATTTAATAGGGGCGCTCCATAATTCACGGATGAAAGGAGGGAGGTCCCGCCACTCTCAATCGCAGGAATTGATGATCCCGACGTACGACGCCGAAGGCCAGTAACTGGCGGTGCGCAGCCTCGTATGTCGTGTTTTTTTGTCATCTACGCATTCAAACCGCGCTGTGGGTACTGGCCGTGTCCAGTGAATCTCCGTAGGTGGCATCGGACAAAACGAGGCGGGAGGGCGGTCATGCTGCCGCTCTCCCGCCACTCCCCTCCGGCCCGGCTTTACGCCGAGCGTCGCTTCCTTCGCATGAAGGAGAAGGCGCCGAGGCCGAGCGCTGCGAGGCTCCCGGGCTCCGGCGTGGCCTGGACCGCCGGGCGGGCGAGGCTCCACGAGGTCGTGTCGGTCTCGATCGCACCGATCTGAGTCATGGGCACCGAGATCGTCGTAAATCCGCCGACGTACGCTTGAGTGCTCAGGCTGATCGCCAGCAGGCTTGAGCTTCCTGAACTTCCAAGCACGTGGTTGCCCACGCCACCGGACACGCCGTCGACGGTTCCCATGAGAGCGGAGTCGATGAGCGACGCCTTCAGGCTGTACAGCAGACCGGTTCCGGCGACCCGCGCGTCGACGGTGCTCGTGAGGTCGGCGAACGACGGCCCATGAAGGGCCAGCGAAGTGCCGGTCAACGTGCCCGTGTAGCTTCCGTCCGCCGTGTCCAGAACGTCGACGAGGAAAGCGCCGAGTCCCGGCAGAATGCCGGACGGTCCGGTCGCGGTGAACGCGAGGGGCGAGGTCGAGACGCTCGATCCGGACTGGGCGATCGAGACCTTCTGGGTGCCGCTCACGTTTCCTTGGAGAAGCGCGAGTTGCGCACCGAGCGTCGTGCCGAGAAGCGTCGAGACGCTCCCGCCTCCGGTGGCGGCGGCGAAGGCGTAGTGGCCGGCGTAGTCGAACGACCAGTTGCCCGGGGAGTCCAAGCGGATCGCCTGAGCGGACGAGAGTGCGGCCAAGCCGCCGAGCGCGAAAATCAGAACCGTCTTCATTGGTGTGTTCCTAACCCGTCCATCCATGGCCGGTAGAAGCATCATACGACTGCCATGTCATCGCTTAGGTGAACACATTAGGTGCGATATACCAGGATTAGGACAAAGCTGTCATTCCTGCGAGGGGTTTAGGACAAGGTTACGCTCCGGCCGATGATCGCTCGCACAACCGGGCGCTTTTGTACTGTGTCGTGGATATATTCATTCGCAACCTTCCTTGGCTGGATATAGGACCTCTTTTCTCTCCGCTCCAGCGGCGACCGGGATCATGCCGACAAACTCGCGAGCCAAGTTCTCTCCGTAAGGCATACGATCGACTCTTCGTAGGACCCTGGGCAAACCTGAGCGGAGTTCCGGCAGGGAAAGGCAAAAGTAGTCCTACTAAGACTCAACCTTGCCGCGCTCCCTCATACTAGAGCGGTTGACCCTCCTTCCCTTCACCCTCATGGTGCTCGCCACGGGTTTAGCGGCGGGCTTCGTGGGCGCGCTCACCGGGCTCGGCGGCGGACTCGTCGTGACGCCCGTGCTGACGCTCTTGCTCGGCGTGGACATCAAGTATGCGATTGGCGCGAGCCTCGTCGCCACGATCGCGACATCCTCAGGCGCCGCGGCGGCTTACGTGCGGGATGGCCTATCGAACATCCGCGTCGGCATGCTCCTGGAGATCGCGACCGTGTTTGGCGCGCTCTTCGGCGCCTACCTCGGGAGCGTCATCTCGACGCGCGTCCTCAGCGTCGTGTTCGGGTTGGTCATGCTTCAAACGGCTTACCAGTCGGCGCGGGCGCGTCACGAGGCCAAGACCGACCTGCCGCCCGACCCGCTGGCCGAGAGGCTCGGCCTGAATGGCGAATATCGCACTCCGGATGGCGTCGTGGCCTACCACGTCCAACGGGTGAAGCTCGGCTTCTTGCTGATGTTCGGCGCGGGCACGTTCTCCGGCCTCCTCGGTATCGGTTCCGGGTCGCTGAAGGTGCCCGCGATGGACCTCGCGATGCGCCTTCCCTTCAAGGTGTCAACGGCGACGAGCAGCTTCATGATCGGCGTGACCGCCGCCGCGAGCGCGGGCGTCTACCTCGGACGCGGACAGATCGAGCCGAACATCGCCCTTCCCGTCATGCTGAGCGTCCTCGTGGGCTCGCTCGTCGGCGCGAAGGTGATGCCTCGCTTGCCGGTAAAGACCCTGCGGATGGGGTTTGCGGTGCTCGTGGCCTTTACTGCGGTCACGATGATCGTCAAGGGAGTGCGGGGGATATGAAGCGCGACACCGAAGGCAGCCTCCAGCACGTCGTGAGCCTCGCGCTCCGAACCGGCGTCGTGGTTTCCGCCAGCGTGGGCGTGCTTGCCGCCGTTTACGACCTTTCCGTCAACGGGGCGCGGACCGTCGCGTTCAAGCCCTTCCGGGGTACGCCGGCGGCCGACCGGAGCGTTCCGACGATCCTCGCCAACGCGCTTCATCTCGAGCCGCGCGCCGTGATGATGTTGGCGCTCCTGCTTCTCCTGCTGACGCCGATCGCCCGGGTCGTCATCTCGCTCGCGGGTTTCGTCAAAGAGCGAGACCGGGTCTACGTCGTCGTAACCACGGTCGTGCTCCTGACGCTGCTGGGCAGCCTGTTGCTCGGCGGAAAGGCAGAGTAGAGGAGTTCCTCTACTCTGCCAGACTGAGCCTCGTCTCCGGCATTGAGCCCGCGATGGCGAAGAGACGATCGAGGCTTACTTGAAAAAGTCGAATCCCTGAAGCCGGTCCCGAACCGCCGCGAGGAACTTGCCCGCGAGCATTCCGTCGATGAGCCGGTGGTCGTAGGTGAGCACGAGATTCATCATCGATCGAATCGCGATGGCGTCGTTGATCACCACCGGGCGCTTCTGAATCGCGTAGACGCCGAGGATGCCGGCTTGGGGAGCGTTGATCATCGGGGTGCCGAAGCTTGCCCCGTAGGTGCCCGGGTTCGTAAGGGTGAAGGTACCGCCCTTCACGTCCTCCACACCGAGCTTGCTGGCGCGGGCTTTGCCCGCGATCTCCTCGAGATCCTTGGCGATCTGAACGAGCCCCTTGGATTGACAATCCTTGATCACCGGCACGATGAGCCCCTCGTCGCCCTTCTTGCCCAGTGCGACCGCGATACCGACGTTGATCGCCTTGCTCATCAGGATGCCGTCCGGCATGAACGCCGCATTGACGAGCGGAAACTCGGCGAGCGACTCCGCAAGTGCCTTGATAAAGAACGGAGTGTAGGTGAGCTTAACGCCGTAAGTCGCTTGGAACGAGTCCTTGTTCAGGGTACGGAAGTTCACCATGGAGGTAACGTCGCACTCCGTGATCGTAGTGACGACCGGGATCTGCGAGGAGCGGACCATGTGGTCTGCGATCATCTTTCGCATGCCGGCGAGCGGCACGAGCTCCTGCTGAGGACCGGCGACCGTCGGGGCGGAGGGCTTTGGTTCGGGCGCCTTCGGCGTCGGAGCGGTTGGCGTCGGTTGCGGAGTCGGAGCGGCCGCGGACTGCGCGCCGCCCGCGAGATGCGCTTCGAGGTCCCGCTTGGTGACGCGTCCGCCCTCTCCCGTCCCCGGGATTTTCGCAAGATCGGCTTCGGTCAGGCCGTTGTCCTTGAGCATCGCCCGTACGACGGGCGTCGTCCACTTCCGCTCGTCGCTTTCGGTCTCCACGACGGTCTTCGCTTCCGATGTGTCGGCGTCGAGATTGAGTCTCTTGACGTCCGGCGCGACCTTCGTGTCTGGCGCGGCGGCTCCGGCCTTACCGTCGTCGATGATGCCCATCGCGGCGAACACCTCGACGAGGTCCCCCTCCTTGATGAGGATTTCCTTCAAAATGCCGGTCGCCGGAGACGGCAGCTCGGTGTTGACCTTGTCGGTCATGATCTCCACGATGGGCTCGTCCTCTTTAACGGCGTCGCCGACCTTCTTCAGCCAGCGGCTGACGGTTCCTTCGTGGACGGATTCCCCGAGCTCGGGCATCAAGATCTCGACGGGCATGGTCCCCTAAGTCTATCCGACGAGCCGCTCTTCGAGCCCAGCGCAGACCGTCGGCCACTCCGCGTCGGTCACGCTGAACATGAGCGTGTCCCGGATATAGCCGTCGGGCATCACACCGAAGTTCCGAAGCCGTCCCTCGAAGACCGCCCCGAGCTTCTGGATCGCCGCCGCGCTTCGAACGTTTCGAGCGTCGCACTTGAGCTGGACCCGCACGCAATCCATCGCTTCGAAGGCGTGCGCCAGCATCAGAAGCTTGGCTTCGGGATTGACGCGGGTGCCCCGATGTTTGGAGGTGATCCAAGTCGAGCCGATCTCTAATGCCCGATGCGGCGGCTTGAAGTCCATGAAGGAGGAACACCCAACCACCTCGCCCGTCGCACGAAGGCGCATGGTGTAAGGCTGCGCTTCCCGCGCGTCGAGGTACCGCGCCATGTCTTCGATTGACGTCGATGCGGGACGGCCCAAGGAAAACGCAAAGGTCGATTCGTCGGCGCAGTTCGCGAGCGCCTCGGCATCGCCGCGAGTCGTCGGCATCAGCGTCAGCCATTCGCCCCTCAACGTCGGCCAGTTCGTGACGTCCACGCCTCTAAAATTACCTCTGTGGCCCGCAACGAGTTCGGTTCGACGCTTGCGCGAGCGTCATGCTTAAGGACGTGAACGAAACCGAACGCCTGATCCGCTCTTATTTTGAAGCCTTCAACCGAGGCGACGCAGCAGCGTTGATCGCGACGCTCGCCAGCGACGTCTCGCACGACATCAACGAAGGACCGACCGAGATCGGAATCGAGGCGTTCCGGCGCTTCAAGGCCCACATGGACCATTGCTATCGGGAGACGATCGTCGACCTTGTGGTGATGGTCTCGGGCGACCGAGGGGCCGCCGAGTTCACCGTCGACGGCGCCTACGTCCAAACCGACGCTCCCCTTCCAGAAGCAACGGGTCAGAAGTATTCCATTCCGGCGGCGGCGTTCTTTGCAATTCGGGATGGAAAGATCGCGCGGGTTACGAGCTACTACAACCTCAAGGGCTGGCTTGCCGCGATCGCTTAGGGCGCCAGCCGCGCGGCCTGCCAGCCTTCGGCGGCTCGAGTGTACAGAAATCGATCGTGCAGCCTTGCGGGACGACCCTGCCAAAACTCGATTCGGTCGGGCACGATGCGAAAACCGCCCCATCCCTCCGGCCGGGGCGGACCGTCGGGATACTCGGCCTTGAGCGCCTCGACCATCCCTTCGAGTTGCGCCCGGCTTTCGACTTCCATGCTCTGCGGGCTGGCCGCGGAAGCGTATCGACTCTCCAGAGGGCGATCGGCAAAATAGGCGTCCGACTCTTCGGACGAGACCCGCTCGACGTAGCCCTCAACCCTTACCTGCCGCTCGAGACCCGGCCACCAGAACGCGGCGGCGACGCGGGGATTGTCCGCGAGGTCTTCTCCCTTTCGGCTCGCATAATTCGTGTAGAACGTGAGGCCGCGCGCGTCAAGACCGCGGAGAAGCACGAAGCGGGCGCTGGGCAGCGCATCGAGGCTTGCCGTCGCGACGCACATCGCCGTCGGCTCAGGTGCTCCTGAGATCTTTGCCGCTTCTATCCACGTTTGGAGCTCCCCAATCGGATCGGCCGCGAGCGAACCTTCCTCTAACGAACCTTTCTTGTACTCGCTGTGCTCCATAAGGTCGATTGTGGCGCGATCCGCGAATGGAGGGTTCCGAAACGGAAGGTCGGAATGCGGGCTTTTAGACCCAAAAAAGTCCCCGGTCGCTTTGCGTCCAGGGACTTTGGCAACGTCGATTGTGGCGTCAGAGCGACGTACGGCGGCCGGAGACCAACCCTACGAGGAAGAGGATGACCGTGATCGCCAGGAATAACCAGAACAGAGTCACCGCGATGCTCGCCGACGCACCCGCAATTCCACCAAACGCCATGGCGGCGGCGACGATCGCCACGACGAAGAAGATCACGGCCCATTTCAGCATTTTCTTTTTCTCTCCCGTTCTGTGCCTCTCTCTCAGCCATTCGGCTCGGAGCGCCCGTTGCATCAAGGACGAAGGTCTCCGTGGCGATGTTTCCGAACCGACCGCCGTCTACCTCGGTCGGTTCTCACGTGCTACTCCCGTTCGCTCTCGCGTTTGTCGCGCAAGCCCACCAGGCTCCGATCCATATCACCAACGCCGACTCGACGCTCGCGATCAAGGTCACCGTCGATGGCGCGCTGATCGACTTCAAGGGCGTTCCGCCGCAATCTCAGGGCAGCCGGATCTTGGTCCCGGTGCGCGGCGTCTTTGAGAAGCTGGGCGCGACCCTAACCTGGAATGCCGCTTCGCAAACCGTGACGGCGATCCGGGGCACCTCCAAGACGGTCGTGACGGTGGGAAAGAAGGACGCCATGGTCGACGGCCAAGTCGCCGATGTGGGAACCCCGCCGATCGTCGCCGAAGGGCGAGTAATGGTGCCTCTCCGGTTCCTCGCCCAGGCGCTGGGCGCGAAGGTCGAGTGGCAAGGAGCGGATCGGACGGTGGCGATCACGACCCCAGGGGCAAAAGAATAAACAAAAAGGACCCTGGAAAGATCTCCCCAGGGTCCTTTCAAATCGGACTTTCCGCTTACGCAGGCTTCGCGGCCGCGGCGACCAGCTTCGCGATTCGCGACTTGCGCCGGGCGGCGGCATTCTTGTGAATGATGCCTCGCTGGGCGGCCTTATCGAGGTTCTTGATCGCGGTCGCCAGCGCCGTCTGCGTCGCTTCGGCATCGCCACCGGCGACGGCCACGCGCGCCTTCTTTACGTACGTCTTGAGAGACGTCTTGACCGCGCCGTTCACAGCACGCCGCTTGGCGCTCCGCTTCAGGTCCTTCTTACTCGACTTAATATTCGCCATGGTTGGGTTCTGGGAAGGGATTATACCCGCAGGAGAGCTTTAAGGCGAGGCAGGGAGAACGAGGCAGATGCCTTTTTCCTCCTGCCCGCCCGGTCTCCGAGCTACTTTTTGATGAACTTTCGCTTCGTCTTGTCGAAGCCCTGATCGACCTTCTTCGCATCGAAGTGCCAGACCGGCGATCCCGACCGCTGATAGAAGCACTGATACGAGGAGAGGAGCGACGCGATGAGGCGGCGGCTGGACCGCCGAACCACGTTGACCTCGGCCAGAAGCGTGAGGTAATCCGCGCCCTTCGGCCAGTGCGACATCACGCCGATTAGCACGTCGAGCGTCGACTTACCCTCCGAATCGAGAGCGAGTTGACGAAGTTCCTCCATGCGCGCCGATGAGATATAAACGACCGGGTCCGGCTGATCGAGCCACTCGAACTCCAAGACGTTCGACCGTGGCGTCTTCGTAAGGGTGAAGACGGCGCCGTTCTCGACCGGCTGCTCGATCCACCAGTCGAAGAGATTGGTGATCAAGCGGGATTCGGTGTTCATCCACGCCTGCAGTTCGCGGCCTTGCGGATCCACGAGTTGCAGTTCCTGCACCACCGGTTCGGCGGCAAGCCACCCCGTTGGGATTTGGGCGAGCGGGAACGTGCCCAGTTCCCGGTGAATGGATCGCAATACGAGCCGGACGGTCTCCGGCATCGCTTTGGGAGCCGGCTGGACGTCTTCGTCGAGGACGTCCACGGCGAGGGGATGTTGAAGCAGGCGGCGCAGGGTCTGGCTTAGGCCTTCGTCGGTGAGCTCGACATCGACGGGCTCGCCCTCTTCGTCCTTCACGTCCGTTTCCACGAAGTGGAACGGCTCTGGCACCTCCGCGGTGTCCTCCGGAACGTCGGTCGCCTTCCGGTAACGGTCCCCACCAACCCACACGACGTCCTTGTTCCCGGCCAGCGCGGCCTGGAGGTTCGTCATGTCGTCGGGAAAGGTTCGATTCGAAGGCGTGATTTCGTAGAACGCCTCCAACAGATTCGTCGCAGTGGTCGTCTGACCGTCGCGACTGAGGATGCGGGCGACGATCCGGTCGATGTCTTCTTTTTTGACGTCGATGGGCGCGGCGTCCTCGACCTCGACCTCGGGGGTAAGTCGGTCGGCCACACGCGAAGCGGTAGAAACCCAGCGCTTCGCGTCCTCCTCGGCGTGGAGAGTGCCCTCGGCGGAGAAAACGAAGCCGGGCGCAGAAAGCGCGGCGGCGGTAAAGGCACGGGCGTCGAACATCAGCACGCGTCGCGGATCGTCCGAGTTCAGCGACGCAAACGCGACCGCGCCTAGCGTCTTCAGCGACACTGGAACGGAAGCCGCGACCGCCTTCTCGACGGCACCGGGGGAACGCCAGTCGAGATCGCCGATCTTGGCCTGAACGGCGGCGAGCTCCTCTTTGGAGACGCCGTTCAGGGCGAGGGCGCGCGCAAGCGACTCGTCGTTTGCACGGAAACCCCAAACGGAAAGGGCGACGCGGCCATCGGCGAGAGGCACGAAAGCGGCGTCGTTCGTCAAGAGGCGACGAACGGAAGAGCCGACGGCGTCCACGGTCGTGTGGCGGATTCGGGCGGCCTCCGCGACGAGGAGATCGACCGACATCGGTCCGCCAATTCCATTCAGGACGATGGCGAGAACTTCCGCAAGCGGCCGTCCTTCGCCTTGGAGGCGGGCGGCGGGCACCCAACGACGTTCGTGGTAGGCGAACCGATCGGAGTCGCTCGCGAGTAGGGCGCGGACGGCGGCGAGACCGAGGCCGGTGTCGGTGAGTCGCTCGGCCAGCTCGCCGAGCTTGACGACCGACTCCATCTCGGTCAGCTGCTCTAGGATCAGGCGGTCGGCGTAGTCGACCGCGAATCGCTCTTCGGGCTTGATAGCGACGGGCTTGGCCAAAGGTTCCTCTGTGTTGCGGGCGCGAAAACACCTTTCGGGCGTTTTCGTGCGAACTGACATTATGGCATTTTTCGCCTCCGAGAAGCTACGGGACGACGTACACTAGTCCATGCCCCGCCCCCGGCGCGCCTTCACGCTCATCGAGCTGTTGGTCGTCATCGCCATCATCGCCATCCTTGCCGGCATCCTCTTCCCCGTCTTCGCGCAGGCCAAGCGCGCCGCGAAAAAGACGGTTTGCCTCAGCAACCTCAAGCAGATCGGCTCGTCGATCGTGCTCTACATGGGCGACTACGACGACGTCTTTCCCGCCGCGCTCGATGCCTCCGACAAATACTCGTCGTCGATCTGGGAATCGCATCCCGATTGGAAAACCCGCATCCAAACGATGCCCATGCTGCATGAGGTGCTGCAGCCCTATCTCAAGAGCAAGGAACTGTTTCACTGTCCCTCCGACGTCGGTGCCAAGTACCTCGACAACAACCCTTGGACGCCCATCAACGCGGCGAACAGCATGTACGGAACTTACGGAAGCAGCTACTTCTTTCGGACCGAGATCGCTTTCCAATACTTCACCCAGACTCGGTTTAAGCTCCCCGCCGACGTGAACGTCCTTTTCGACGGCGCGGGCCACTGGCACGGCGACGGACGAGCGATCGACGACGGGGACGTCAACAACTTTCCCCAAACGAACTCCCTCTTGCGGACCTATCGATACAACTGTCTTTACGGCGACTTCCACGCCCGAAGCGTGAACTACGATCAACTCCAGGTCGCGTGGGGCACCTCCCTGGAGTAAGTCTTTTTACGGCTTGGCCTTCGGACCGCCGAAGGCGTTGGGGTCCATCGACAGGATCGCCCCAAGCGGCGAGCTCTTCAATTGCGCCACTCGACGCGCCACCTGATCTTGGACGTCCTGTGGCAGGTCGGTGAAGCGAACGGT
>CAXUKB010000052.1:14586-17548 GCA_964251345.1 uncultured Fimbriimonas sp.
CGGTACGGCCGTCCTTGGGCGTGGCGTCGTCGGCAAGGCTCGCCGAGACGTAGGTCTTTGGCCCGACGTAGCCGCGGATCCGCCATGCTTTTCGCGTCCCAAGCACTCCGCTCTCCGGCAGCTTCGCCTCGCCCCCCATCTGGGCCGCCATTGGGCTCGCGGCCATGAGCCGCATCATCGCCATTTCGTCCGTGCCGAGTACCGACGCGCTCGGCCCGTCGGGTCCCGCCGGTCGGACGATCGACTCGGACGTGACCGTCGCTTGTAGATAGCCCGCCGACGGGAGGCCGTCCGGGACGGCTTCCGTGGGCTCTTCCCCGGCATCGACTCCACCCCCGCCCATCGCCATTCGCATTCCGATGCTCACCGGGTCGTCATCGACCGCTCCGGAGCCGTCGACCGTGAGTCGGCCGCTCGCCCCGTACACCATCGTGCGCAGGGCCGCCTTCGCCGCGGAGGAGAGTGACCCGAACGGCACCTGAGCGCCTGCCTCAAGGCCCTGCCTTTGCGAGGGCGCGAGGGCGTCGTAAAGCCGCAACGCAGACCACGAGACCATGCCGCTCATCGAGCCTAAGGTCGATGGCGCGAATAGAGTGAGTTCCGCCTGCGAGAGTCGGTTTTGACCCGGGTCGGGCGTTCGCGCCGCGAAGGCGGCAAGTTCGGCGAGGGACGGCGCCTGATGATCGTCCGACGCTCGGAGGAGCGCCGCGAGGGCGTTTCGGTCGAGACGATTTCGACGCGCCTCGTCCGGATCCGACGCCTTAACGACGAGAAAAGTGGAGTCGGGCACCAAGCGCATCGAACCGGTTTGCAACCCCTTTTCGACCTCCTCGACGGTGCCCGGAGCCGGATTGCCGAGTACGGCCGGAAAAGCTTCGTCGGGTAGACACGCGACGAGCGGCTTGCGACGCGCCTTCGCAAGCGCCGCAAAACCCTCGCCGGGAATGAGCGCGAGCGGATCGTTCTTCTCGGGCGAAAGCAGGTACGTTCGCAGGGCGGGCGGCAAGCTCGACTTCTTTTCGAACGCGCTCATTCCCATTCCCCCTTCCACCGAGGGCATCGTCGCCGATGCCGCGAGCGCCTTCGCCTCGGGGGAGTAAACGATCGGGGTCGCCTTCTCCTGCGCCGCTACGGCCGGCTTTTTGGCGGTGATCGCCATGATGCGGGACATCAGGTCCGCGTCGAGCGTCCCGGTCTCTTCGAGGAGCACTTTCCCATCCGATCCGTAGACGCGCGCTTCGAGTCGGATGTCGAGACCATCCCCACCGAAAAACGGGAGTCCCCCTTTGGTCGCCACGACCATGATCTTCGCCGGTGCGACGGTAACGGGCTGCGACATTCGCTTGAAACGCTCGCCCAGCGGTCCCGACATGAGCGACGAGAGCGCATCGGGGATCTCGTCCATCTGACCGGCCATCTTCTTCGCCTCTTCGTTGTGGCGCGCGATGAGGTCGGCGACGACCGCGGAAGCGTTGCCGCGGAGCGCCCGTTGGACCGGGGTCGGGCTCGTTGCGAACACAATTCGGTCGCCCTCCGTCATCGAGGCGAGAGCGCCGACGTCGAGCATAGGGACTAGAGCATCGACGGAGCGATTCGCCATCATCGCGCCCATGGCTCCCGCATTCGCGTCGGCCGGTTTAGCGAGACGCTTCTTGATCCCCTCGCTAATCGCTTGAGCCCGTCGGGCGCGCTCGGTCGACGCCTCGATCCCGCGCGCCGCATTGTCGGGCACTAAACGGAAGCCACCCTCGATCGGCTGCCACACCGCGGTCGCGGCGATGGCAAGCTTCCCGAGGACATCGCCCGCGCGAACGCCATCCACCGAAACCATCAGCACTTCCAACCCGAGCGAAGGCGAAACCTCGAGCCGTTGGCCCGTGGCTTTCGCGATCTCCGCGACAAGGACCGGCGCGGTCGCGACGCGGGTAAGGGTCAACTTCGCATCCGAGTCTTGATAGAAGGGCATGGCGCCATTCTATCGCGCTTTGACAAGCCGGCCCTCCGAAAGTCCCAGCCGGAGCCCCTATCCGCCGACTGACGTCGTCGTCTGCGGCATCAACCCGAAGAGATTAGTTCGTAGCCCTTTCACCCGCGGCGAGACGAGCATCGGTGCGCGTTCGAAGTAAAGCGGAAGCCGCGCCGCGTCTTCGACGGCGATGCGCTCGGCCCGACGATAGAGCGAAGCGCGTTCGTTCGCGTCACCGTCCACGTCCGCCTGGGCACAAAGCCCGTCGAATTCGGGATTCGAATAGCCGTCGTGGTTCAGCTTGCTCGTCGAGGTCATCAGCAGGCTGAGAAAGTTCTGCGGGTCGAGATAGTCGGCGTACCAGCTCATCAACGCCATTTGAAGCCGGTCTTTGTTCCGCTGCTGGAGCAACGCACCCCATTCGAGCGCGCGCAGCGCGACGGGAGCGCCGAGATCCTTCCGCCAGGCCGTCGCCGCCGCTTCGCAGGCGAGGCGGGCATCCGGACGCCCGGAGCGATACGCGAGTTCGAGCGGAGGCAGCCCCTTCCCGCCCGGGAAGCCGGCCGCTGCGAGAAGGGACTGCGCACCTTGTTTATCGTACGGGAGGCCTTTGTAATCACCTTGATACCCTGGAACTCCGGGAGCGACGAGGCCGTTCGCGGGCGTTTCACCCGGCAGAAGCTCGTCGACGATGTTCGCCCGGTTCAGCGCAAGGGCAAAGGCCTTCCGGACCCGAACGTCCTTGAACGGCGCGTAGGCGAGTCCGTTAAGCAGGAAGTAGTAGATCGCGGGGCGGGGTTCGTAGCGAAGCTCCGCCTTGAGCTTCCCATCCGACTCGACGCCCGCAACATCGGCCCGCTGAAGAAGGACAAGATCGTAACTACCGTTCCGAAATCCGCTGAGACGGGTAGAAGCGTCGATGACCACCGGACGCACGATTCGCGCGAGCTTCGGCTTCCCGCCCCAATAGCTCTCGTTCGCCGCAAGGTCGACCTG
>CAXUKB010000053.1:0-7547 GCA_964251345.1 uncultured Fimbriimonas sp.
AGGGGAACATCAAGGGTGGCGTCATGCAGTTCGAGGCGACCGTGCCCGACCAGAATAGCCCGGCCGGCGCGGATATCGCGAAGCTGATGCATGACAACGGCGTCGACTTCAAGTTCGAGAATCCGCCCGTCACCTCGGCCCTGCTTCAGGTGCTGACCGCAATCGCCCTGCCGCTCATGATCGTCGGCCTGATTTACTTCTTGGTCCTGCGCCCGGCGCAGATGGGAGGCAATCAGGCGATGAGTTTCGGCAAGAGCAAGGCGCGCCGGGTCGGAGAAACCGGCCCCAAGATCACCTTCGACGATGTCGCGGGCATCGAGGAGGCCAAGCAGGAACTTTTCGAGATCGTCGACTTCCTGAAGAACACCCGCAAGTACGCGGCGCTCGGGGCCAAGATCCCCAAGGGCATCCTCCTCAGCGGTCCTCCGGGCGTGGGTAAGACCTACCTCGCCCGGGCCATCGCCGGCGAGGCGGGCGTGCCGTTCTTCCACATCAGCGGTTCGGATTTCGTCGAGATGTTCGTCGGCGTGGGCGCGGCCCGCGTCCGCGACCTGTTCGAGACGGCGAAGGCTCACCGGCCCTCCCTGATCTTCGTGGACGAGATCGACGCGGTCGGTCGCCAGCGCGGTGCGGGCCTCGGCGGCGGCAACGACGAGCGGGAGCAGACGCTGAACCAGCTCCTCGTCGAGATGGACGGCTTCGACCCGAACTCGGGCGTCATTCTCATCGCTGCGACGAACCGGCCCGACGTCCTCGACCCCGCGCTTCTTCGCCCGGGCCGCTTCGACCGCCAGATCGTGGTCGACGCGCCGGACCAGGGTGGCCGCCTTCAGATCCTGAAGGTCCACGCGAAAGGCAAGCCGCTGGACGGCGACATCGACCTGGAGATTCTTTCGCGCGGCACGCCGGGCTTCACCGGCGCCGACCTCGCGAACATGCTCAACGAGGGCGCGCTCCTTGCCGCCCGCCGGGGGAGCGCGAAGATCCATCAGCAAGATCTAGAAGAGGCGCTCGATCGCACGATCGCCGGACCCCAGCGCCGCAGCCGCATCATCGAGAAGAAGGAGCGCGAGGTTCTCGCCTATCATGAGGCGGGACACGCCGTCGTGGGCGAGCTCATGGAGCACAGCGATCCCGTCTACAAGGTCACCATCCTGCCGCGTGGCATGTCGCTTGGCTCGACCATCTCGCTCCCCGAGATGGACAAGTACATGGTGAGTGAGCAGCAGCTTCTCGACCGGATCGCGATGACCCTCGGTGGACGCGTCGCGGAAGAGGTCGTGTACGGCGAGATCTGGACCGGTGCGAGCAACGACTTGGAGCACGTCACCCGGATCGCCCGGGCGATGGTCTGCGAGTACGGCATGAGCGAGAAGCTTGGCACCCTCGCCTTGGGTCGCCGCCACAGCAATCCATTCCTCGGCCGCGACTACGGCGAGGATCGAAACTACAGCGAGGACGTCGCCCGTCAGATCGACGACGAGGTTCGCGCCATCGTCGATCGCTGCCACCAGCGCGCCACCGAGCTGTTGACCACGCATCGCGAGAAGCTGGACAACGTCGTGCGCGCCCTCCTCGAGGTCGAGACGCTCACCCGCGACGAGTTCCTCGCCGTGATGGCGGGCGAGCCGGCCCCGACACGGCCTTCGAGCGACGGCAACGATCGACCGACGCCAAACGCTCCCGCCGCCGAAGGCGAGAAGGGCCGAAAGCCGAACATCGCCCCGCCCCGCCTCGAGCCGGGAACGGCGTAGAGCCGTCAAGAGGGAAGAGGGGGCGACTCCTCTTCCCTTTCCCGTTTGGGAGTGCGGGAGTTTGCTCCCAATGCCATCACGCCTTCTGTCCCGAGAGGCTTATGCTTCGCGGATAGCTTTTGAGGTCGGGAGAATGGTGGGACGTCACCCCTTCCTTTTCACTCCGGTGAGAGGAAGGGGTCGGGGGATAGAGAGTCCGGGAGAGCGTGGAGTTGCGAACGGAGAGTGGGGAGTTTCCGGAAAGGGTCTCACTCCGCACTCAAAGCTCCGAACTCCCCACCGGGTTGGCTCTTGATCCCCTCCACATGGGGCATGACGCCGGACGTAACGACGAGTCGCTTTTGCGTCGTGCCCCTCGGCAGACCCATCTCGGAGCGCAAGGCATCTCCAAATGGAAGGGTTGACGTCCCATCCTCAGAGCGACGTGACTGACCTTCCAAGAGACGAGATGGCATTGGAAGATTGCCCCCCTTGGGATGGCGAGATTTCTCGCTCCCCTCTTTTCAACCATTCTCCATCGGTTTGCATCGATAACGGTCGTTCCCCTATGAGCAGGACGCAATGCCCCGATGAACGACCTTGAAGCAGCCCGACGGATCGCGGCGGGCGACGCCGAAGCGGCCGAAGCGATGGTCCGCGACCACTACCCCTCCGTCTTCCGCGCGATGAGGCACTTCGCCGGCACGCGCGAAGACGCGGAGGATCTAACCCAGCAAGTCTTTCTCACCGCCCGGACGCAGATCCACACCTTTCGCGGCAACTCCGGTCTGAAGACCTGGATTCACCGCATCGCCTTCAACGAGTACGCGCAGTGGCGACGCAAGCGGAAAAGGACGGAACCGCTCGACTTCGAGCGCTCCGCCAACGACCCCGGATATCAATCGTTCGTGCTCGGCGAGTCGCTTCTCGCCGCGCTCAACGCGCTGCCAGAAAAGCTTCGGGTGGCCTTCCTCCTTCACGAGGTCGAAGAGCTCAAAGTCGAGGAGATCGCCCGCGTCCTTAGAGTCCCATCGGGCACGGTGAAGGCGAGATTGTTCTACGCGCGGCGACGCCTCCGCGCGCTCTTGGAAGACCGAACGGAAACGACGAACCATGAACCCAAAGAAGCCCTCGTTTGACGCAACCTGGATGCGAGAAGAAGTCCGGGCTCTTCGCGCGGAAGAGCCCGGCGCCCGTGCCGTCGAAGGGACAATCGGACGGGTGCTGGCCTTTACGCCACCTCGGCGGTCGTCCAAAGCGAGCCCGACGCTGGTCTGGAAAGCGGTTCCGGTGGCGGCGGTGGTGGGTGGCGCGGCCCTCCTCTCCGTTGCGATGAGCGGAACGGCGAAAGCGGCGAGTCTCCAGAGCATCGCCGAAGCGGTTCGCGCGCAAACCAAGCGCCATTCGGTCACCTACCGGCCGAACGCCGAGGGCAAGCCGGTCCTCCGGCTGGAAGACTGGGTCGACGGCGCGCGCAACGTGTCGATCGAGCCCAGCGACGACGGCGGCCGGACCATCGTCGGTTACGACGGGCGTCTCGTGTTTCGCGTCGAGCGCAATGGAGAGGGCTTCGTCGATGACGTCGAAGATTCAGGAACGCCGGTGGAGAGCGTCGATTCGTACCTGCACATTCCCGGGGCGCACCTCTTCGGCGTCTCGCACGCCGACTCTCTCGACGTCTACAAGATCGACTGCCGCACCGTCGTCTTCGACCTTTACGTCGATCCGACGACGCGGCTTCCGGTGCGTCGAGACGTGTTCTGGGAGAATGGCAAGTTCGTCGAGCGCAACGAATACGACTATCCGGTCTGTTTTCCAAAGGGTCGGTTCCGGGCTCCGTCCGGACCGTCGATCACCGACTATCCTGCTCTTCGTCGCGAACTTTCGGGCCGTTTGGCCGCGCCGGGGCAAACGCAGACGCTTGGCGGGATCACGATCTCGCTCAAGGCGGTGCTCTTTAGCAACCGCCGTCTTCTCGCGCTTTGGACGGGCGGCGCGAAGGGCGACGGAAAGCTCCGCAGCCTCGAAATCGAAGGCGGGCCAAAGCCGATGCTTTGGGACCGTCCAAAGGCTTTCGCGATCTCGACGGATCCACTTGCGACGGATGAAGTACCCTCCGTCGGCGATGAGTCGCTCTGCGGAGAAGGCCTCTGGTACGCCGACCTTCGCCTCAATACCCCCTTCACGATCCGCGTTCCCGTATGGGCGGAGGATTGGAGCCGCCCGATTCTCGGACGCGGCGGAAAACGGCTCGGCTTCCACAGCAAGCTCTTAGGATGCTTGAGCTTCCGCGTGACAAACCCGATCGAGGTGCCCGGCCCCGATCGAGTCGTCTGGAAGCCGAGCAACGAGCCGAAGACGGCGGAGTCGGCAGATTAATCTTTAGGAGTGCGGGAGCTTGCTCCCGCTTTAATCCGCCGATGATGGTCTTTCCTTTTGATCCCGACATGGGTCTTCTCCGTAGCCCTCGTTCCGAGCCCAAGCGAGGGCTGAAGCCCTCGACTACGGAGCGGGTGCGGGGAAACGGGGGCGAATTCGCAATAACGGAATCTTTCGTCCATGCCCATAAGCTCCAGAGAAAAAGCCGGAGGAAGCTCCCGCCTTCCCAAAGGTCATTCCGTTCGGTCGTGGGTGCCTCGCCACGACCACTGGACGAACGGCATCTCCTCGGTCGAGACTCGCGTTCCGTCGGCGTAGCGGACCGGACCTCGGACCAGCCTGCCCTCTCGGGGCTCGACGTAAAAACGGAAGCCCCACTCGTCGGAGGTCCATTCCTCCACCCGTCGGACGACCGACGCGATCTGCTCTCGCCAGAGGCTTTTGTCGCGGCCGCAAAACTGGTGCTCGAAGTAGCCGTTCCAGTACGTGTCGATCGGTGCGCTCGGCAGTCGGTCGGCGACCTCGATCGTGAGGGGCTCGCGAATCGTCGGAAGCACCGAGGGGATCTCGACGAAGAAGCGTTCGTCAGAGCCCTCAAAAACCGGATACCCGCCTCGCGGTCCTACGACAAACGGCTTCCACTCCGGGTGAGAGGCCAGGAGAAGGTCCGCGAGTTCAAGCCAATAGACCGGAGTTCGCGGATCGTCGCGCCAGTTCAAGCGGCGAGCCTACCCCTTACACTTAGCAAGACGATCGGTTCGGCGGGAAGGGAAAAAGGCAAAAGGAAACGGGGAAAAAGCGAGTCCATCCCTCCACTTCTTCCCTTTTCCCTCTTCGCTTTTCCCCTCCTGGTACCTTCAAAGGTACATCCTATGAATCCGGTCGACGTGACGATCCTTGGCGGAGGGCCCTGTGGGCTTTTCGCCGCTTTCTATGCGGGCCTGCGCGGCATGTCCGTTCGCATCCTCGACTCGCTGCCGGAACTCGGCGGCCAGCTCACCGCGCTGTACCCGGAGAAGTACGTGTACGACATGCCGGGCTTCCCCAAGATCTTGGCGAAGGATCTCGCGCGCGAGCTCATCGCCCAGGGCACGCAGTTCGATCCCGAGCTCGTCCTTGAGGACACCGCGCTGACCCTCACGCAGGAACAAGGCCTCTACGTCGTCGAGACGGCGAGCGGCCAACGCCTCCCGACCCGGACGATCATCGTCGCCGCGGGCGCGGGCGCGTTCTCGCCCACCAAGATCGGCGTCGCCAACGAGGACGCTTACCACGGCAAAGGCATCCACTACGGCGTTCGCGACAAATCGGTGTTCACGGGTAAGCGGCTCGCCATCGTCGGCGGCGGCGACTCGGCCTTCGACTGGGCGTTGAACCTTATGGACACGGCGGGCGACATGCACCTCGTCCACAGGCGAGACGTCTTCAAGGCCCACGAGGACAGCGTCGAGAAGGTGAAGGCCTCCCGCGTCGGCATGAAGCTCTGGTACGCGGTGAAGGAACTGCATGGCGACGAGCACCTCACCGGGGTCACCCTCGAGGACACCCGCACGAAGGAGACCCACCTCCACGAGGTCGATCACGTGATCGTTAACATCGGCTTTAAGTCGTCGCTCGGTCCGCTCAAGAACTGGGGCCTCACGATCGAGAAGAACCAGATCGTGGTCGACGACAAGTACGAAACGAACCTGGCCGGAGTGTTCGCGGTCGGCGACGTATGCGCCTTTCCGGGCAAGCTCAAGCTTATTGCGACTGGCGTCGGCGAGGCGGCGACCGCCGTCTGCTTTGCGAAGCAGCGCCTCGATCCGGACGCGAAGCTGTTCCCGGGCCACTCGTCCGACATGGACACGCCGCCCGGCCAGCCCGTTCAGGCGTAATCACCCTTCCGAAGAAGCGACGGTAAAGGCAGGGAACTCTTAGAAAACACCAAGTGTTTCGTTTCATGCCGATAGCTTAGGATTCAACAAGAAAGCCGCATGAAACGAAACGCTCCTCGTCTTCCCTTCCCGGAGGTCCGCTGATGGACCGCCTTCTGCGCTCGATCGCGGGCTTCCACGCGGGGCACGGCCGTCTGCTGCAGCCTCAGCTCGAGGCGCTCGCCCACGACGGCCAGCGGCCGCAGGTGATGGTGATTACCTGCGCCGACTCTCGCATCCTCCTCGATCCGCTGGTGAACTCCGAGCCGGGCGTCGTGTTCGCCGTCCGCAATGTGGGCAACCTCGTGCCGAACGACGACGACCCCTCGGTGTCGGCGGCGGTCGAGTACGCGGTCGAGCACCTGAACGTGCCCGACGTCGTGGTGATGGGCCACGCCGAGTGCGGCGCGATGAAGGCGCTCCTCGGCCCTCCCGCCTTGGGCCCGATTGGCCGCTGGCTCGAGTACGGCCGGGAGTCGGTCGAGGCGCTGCGTGGCACGTCGTGCGACGCCAGCCATTCGGAACACGATTGCCTGTCGCAGTGCAACGTGCTCGTTCAGGCCGCCCGCGTACGATCGATGGAAGCCGTGCGCGCGAAGGGAATTCGGGTCCACGCTTGGTGGTGGGACATGGCGAACGCCCGCGTGATGGCGCACGACGGCGAGCGATTCGCGATCCTCGAGGAGACTTATGCGCCTCGCGTCCCCGAGTCGATTCGGTAAGAGAGAGAAAATCCGCGGTGTGGTGGTGCCTCCGGCGGCAACTCACTTTCAAGAGCACTCCTTACGGACCGAGAACCCGTTCGTAGCCCTCGCTTGCGTCTTTACGATCGATGTCCTTGTAGGTTCTCGCAAAAACGCAGAAAAGGGGGGATTTGGCTTAGAAACACATCGGTCGGAGTTTGACCGCAACTAAGCCCAAGTCCGGCGACGCTCTCGATGCGATTCGAAACGCCAGATCGAATTGAAGCGTGACAAGCCGTGACAAAAAGCGCGAAAGGGCTGCCGCTCCCTTAAAATCCACTCCGTGGACCATCCCGTTACCTCTGCTTTCCCCGTTCTCACTCGCCGCCAAACGCTCTGGGTGATGGCGGGCATCGCGACCTTTGGCCTGACCGGCTGCGGCGGCGGGGGCCACGGCGGATCGAAAGGCGTCTCGACGAGCACAAACGCGACCGCCACCACCTTACCAACCGGATTCACCCTTCCCGTCGCAAATCTTAAAGGGGAAACGGCGTTTGGTTCGAGTTCGGTGGCGGCGAACGGCGCGTTCGCCGCGAAGGTGCGCCAAAACGGCGGGCCGACCTTTGCCTGGCTGCGAGACACGACGACGGGCAAGTACGTGCTCTTCGGTTTGGCCGGTTCGGGAGGCACCGAGGTGAGCGCGCTCGGCAGCGCGACCGCACTGATCGCCATCGTCTATGGCGTGGGGTTGCTTCCACCGGACGCGGCCCGTGCCCTCGTCGCCCTCATCGAGGCCGACCCCGCCACGACGGCGCTCGCGTCGGTGATCGAGACGC
>CAXUKB010000053.1:7557-17437 GCA_964251345.1 uncultured Fimbriimonas sp.
CGGTTGGTGTCGCGCGGTGCCATCGACCGGTTGCTCACCGACGGCGACGCGCAGATTCAGGCCGCCGTTCAAACGGCTCTGTCCAACCTCGGCGGCTCGAAAGGCCAAGCCGTGAGCGTCAAAGACGGTGTCCGCGCCGATCCCACGCCGCTCGTCTCGATTCAGCCCCAAGACCAAAGCGGAAGCGCCGTGCTCCAGATGGACACCGATCCGGGGATCTTCCCCGTGAACCGAATCCGCCGTCCCGCCGCCGCCTACACCTACCAGACGGGATACGTCGCGTCCGATGGCACCACGACGACCTTTCCGGCCGCGGTCGCGTTTGCGGGACCGCAGGATCTCGCCCCAACCACCTCGATTACCGGTTCGCTCGCCTCGCTGGGAAGCCGTCCCGCCTTCGCCCCGGTCGATGGCAGCGACACCACGTTGAAGGTCTATAACGACACGGCGACGAAGACGCTCTACGAGACCGTCATCCTCATGGCTTCTGGGAAGACCGACCTCGACGCCGACCCCAGTTTCTTCTCCGACGCGAAGTACGCGAATGTCGTCGCCGACTGGAAGGCCAAGCGACAGGAACTGAACACGCATGCCGTGTTCGGCGCGATCCTATTCGATCTCTTTTCCAGCGTGATCGGCGGCGTCTCGACCTGGGTGTCGTACAGCGTCGTGGCAGCGGCCGTCGCCGACCTCGAAGCGGCGAGCGCGGACGCGGCCCAGATGGTAGTGCGCGCCGCGACCGGCGATGTTTTGGGAGCGACCCTTCGATGGTTCAACGGGGCGACGGACGTCAACGCGATCGCCTCGGCGCCTTGGAAGAAGTCGATCGCCGAGGTGCTCGTGAAGGCCGAGGGCTTCTCCGAAGCCGCGATCAGCGCCGAGTTCCTCACCGCCATCGGCGGCATCGCCGCCTACGTGGCAGGCTGCCTCGCTGTCGCCGGAACGCTCTTGGGCGTCGCGGACGTGACCAGCTCTTACGTCGACATGCTCACCTCGGACAAGGCCGATCTGTGGACCGAGACGCTCCTCAAGCCCTCCGTCGTGATCTCGCCCACGACCGGCGCCTTGACCGCAGGCGGAAGCCTCGCCCTCACCGCCGCAACGCCGGGCGTGAGCGAGACGAACTACAAATTCCATTGGGTCTTAAGCTCGGGCGGCAACGGCAACATCGGCGACCCGACGGGCGCGGTAAGCCCGGGGCGCGACATCACCACGGCGGGCAACTCCATCGATCTCCTCACCGCCGCGTCCGATACGGACGGCACGATCTACACCGTGACCGTGACCGCGATCGACCTCAAGACGGGCGCATCGCTTGGAAGCGCCACGTCGAAGCTCACGATTCGCGTGCAAAGCAGTCAGATCATTCCCGCGGCATTCCGGGAGCTCAAAGGTGCCTCGGGGCCGGACCCCGCGAATCCCTACTTCTATCAGATCTTCGCAACCTTCTCGACCGTGGCCGGAGCCACCGCCTACTCGCTGATGGAGCAGCCGCCCGGCGTCTCCGCACCCTATGACATCGACACTTTGATACGCGCCAAAGATCTTCCAACGAAGGCGCTCGACGGCTCGATCGTCGGGAACGCCCTGCCCGTCGCTTCGCTCGTCGGGCCGACCCAAGCCGCCATCGATCTGGCGATCCAGAACAGCTATCAGGGATACAAAGACATCCTGTACTTCGCCCGGGTCTCGTTCGACCCGCAGTACGCATAACTCGGCGTGACAATGGCGTGACAAGTCGCGCGGTTGTCACGCCGTTGCCTTAGAATCCTCTCTGTGGACCAACCTGTGCTTTCCGCTCTCCCCGTTCTCACCCGCCGCCAGACGCTCTGGGCGATGGCGGGCATCGCGACCTTTGGTCTGACCGGCTGTGGCGGCGGGGGGCACGGTGGGTCGGGCGGAGGATCGAGCTCGGCCAGCGTGGCGGTCCAGCTTCCTTCGGGCTTCACCATCGCGTCGACCGACCTCGTCGCAGGCACCGCCTACGGCACCGGTGCGGTGACGAACGGCACGTTCAAGGCCAAGGTCTCGTCGAAAGGGCCGACGTTCGCCTATCTCCAGCAGAAGTCGACGGGCGCTTACGTGATGGTCGGCCTCGTGGGCAGCGGACGCCCGGGTCTCTCCGCGCTCTCTTCCGCGGCCCTATCCGTGGCCCTCGCGCTTGGAATCACCGCCCTTCCCTCGAAAGGCTTGACCCAGGCGATGGCGCTGCTCGAAACCGACCCGAACGTTCAGACCCTGAGCGCGACGATCGCGACGACGATGGCGAGCGACCCGCTCTGCCTCACCAATGGCAACGCGGTGGTCGCGGCGGCGATCAAGACGGCGGTCGACGCGGTCGGTGGGGGCGCTGCCCCGGCGGACGCGCAGCCGATTTCCCGGACGGACCCGTCGACGCTCGTCCTGGTGCAACCCACGGGCGATCAAGGTGGCGCGGAGGTTCTCCAGGGCGACGATCAGGCGACGATCGTTCCGACCAACACGAAGCGCCGCCCGATCTCCGCCTACACGTACCTCGTCGGCCACGTCGATTCGAACGGGACCACGACCGCGGTCTCTCCGGCGACGCGGATCGACGAGCAGGACATCCCGGCGACCAGCTCGCTTCTCGGCTCCGTCGCCTCGCTCGGCGTGAAGGGGGCGTTCGGCCCCGTTTCGGGCAAGGCGGTCGCCCTGAGCGTTTCGAGCGGCGACACGAAAACTCTTTACGAGACGGTCGCCCTGATGGCGACCGGCGACAACGCCGCCGTCGATCCCGCCTTCTTCTCCGACGCGAAATATGCCACCGAAGTCGCCGGGTGGCGGACCCAGCTCGAAACCCTGAACCTGAGCGCCTTCGTCGGCGGCATTCTCTTCGACCTCTTCAATTCGGTGCTCGCGGGCGCGGCGACGGCCGCTTCGGTGACGCAGGTCCAAGCGGCCATCACCGCGATCGGAATCGCGGAAGCCTCGGCGGCCAACGGAATTCTCTCGGCGGCCCGTCTCGGAAAATACGGCGACGCTGCTCAGTACATCCTGACGCAACTCACCTCGAACGACCTGCAGGCGACGACGCGTTCGAAGTTCCGGCAGGCGATCCTCGAGCTTCTCGGTGAGACCGAAGCGGCGGCGGCCGAGGGCGCGGCCGGTGCGCAAGGCATCGCGGTGACCGGCCTCGCGGCCGTCGCCCTGGCCGCGCTCGCCGCGGCGGGCACGCTTGCCGCAGTGACCGACGTGGCGGCTTCCTACTTCGACACGCTCTTCTCGCCCAAGGGCGAGATCTGGACGGCCACGGCGATCAAGCCGAGCGTCGTCGTCTCACCGAAGACGGCCAAGATCCATTCGGGTTCGAGCCTCACGATTATCGCCGCCACCCCAGGTATCAGCGAGACGAACTTCAGGTTCCACTGGACCCTGAGCACCGGAGGCAACGGCAACATCGGCGACCCCTCTGGAACCGGGGGCGCGGGCCACAACATCACCACGACGGGCAATTCGATCAATCTTCTCACCGCCCCATCCGACGGGGACGGCACGATCTACACGATCACCGTGACGGCGATCGACCTCAAGACGGGAGATTCGCTCGGATCGGCCGACTCGACGGTCACGACCAGCAACGACGTCCAGGGCAACGGGACTTACTTCACCCAAAATTTTTCCAACACCTACACGAGCGGCGGTATCACCTACGAAGCCGGTCGAATCGTCGGCTTCGTAAAGTATCCCCCGTCCGATCCCCTTCCGCCCCACAACATCTACGCAATCTTTGGGTACGGGCCCCAAGCCGACGTCCTTCCGACGGCCACTCCCGATCCCGATCACGAGGGTGACTACGCGTACAGCTCAGCGACCCCTGCTTCGGGCGACCTGTATTACGATGCGAGTGGAAACCTCATCAGCATGCCGCTGACCGCGGTGGTCGCCCACTTCGACTGGCAGTCGAACGATCCGATGAACAGCCTCGCGAAGGCGACGCAGTTGATGCAGGGTCTGAGCGCCTGGACCTGGACGGTGGTGGCGAATGAGGTGTAAAGGCCCGCGCCACGTCGGAAGGGCGTGACAACCGCGTGACAAAAGATGAGAGCGTCGCGCCGGTGTCTTAGAATCCCTTCCGTGGACCGTTCCGTTGCCTCGCCTCTGCCCGTCTTGACCCGCCGCCAAACCCTTTGGGCGATGGCGGGAATCGCGACCTTCGCCCTGACGGGATGCGGCGGCGGAGGGCACGGCGGCGGGGGGGGCTCGACCGACACGGCCAATGTGGCGGTCTCCCTCCCTTCGGGCTTCCCCATCGCGACGACCGACCTCGTCGCGGGCACCTCTTACGGCACCGGGGCCGTGTCGGGCGGCGCCTTCAAGGCCAAGGTTTCGGCCAGCGGCCCGACCTTTGCCTATCTCCAACAGAAGTCGACGGGCGCCTACGTGATGTTCGGCCTCGTCGGTCATGGCCGCCCGGGGCTCTCGGCGCTTTCGAGCGCCGCCCTGGCCGTCGCGTTGGCGCTCGGCATTACCGCCTTGCCCACGAAGGGACTGACCTCGGCGATGGCGCTCCTTGAGACCGACCAGAACGTCGAGACTCTCGCCAACGCCATCGCCGCGACGATGGCGGGCGATCCGCTCTGTCTCACGAACGGCAATACGACGATCATCGCCGCCATCAAGACGGCGGTCGACGCCGTCGCCGCCGAGGCTTCGCCCAGCGCGGTGCAGGCCAATCCGAAGACGACTCAGTCCACCCTCGTCCTCGTGCAGCCCACGAGCGACCAAGGGGGCGCGGAGGTGCTCCTTGGTGACGACCAAGCCTCGCTCGTCCCGACCAACACCAAGCGCCGCCCGATCTCGGCCTACACCTACCTGACCGGCCACGTGGACGCGAACGGCACCACCACGACCGTCTCTCCCGCGACGCGGATCGACGAGCAGGACCTCACCGCGACCTCTTCGCTCCTCGGCTCGATCACCTCGCTCGGCGTGAAGGGCGCGTTCGGGCCGGTCTCAGGCAAACCCTTCGAGCTCTCCGTCACGAGCGGCGACACGAAGACGCTCTACGAGACGGTGGTCCTCATGGCGACGGGCGACAATTCCGCCGTCGACCCTGCGTTCTTCTCCGACGCGAAGTACGCGAACGAGGTCGCGGGGTGGCGTACGCAACTCCAAACCCTTAACCTGAGCGCCTTCGTCGGCGGCATCCTGTTCGACCTCTTCAACTCCGTTCTCGCGGGCGCCGCAACGGCCGCTTCCGCCACGCAAGTTGCGGCGGCGATTACCGCCCTCGAGGCGGCGGAAGCGTCGGCCGCGAACGGCATCCTCTCCGCCGCCCGCCTCGGCCAGTACGGCGACGCCGCGCAGTTCCTCCTGACCCGCCTCACCGCGAACGACCTCTTAGCGACGACGCGCTACAAGTACCGCCAGGCGATCCTTGAGATCATCGGGGAGAGCGAGGCCGCCGCCGCGGTCGGGGCCGAGGGTGCGGCGGGCATCGCGGTGACCGGCCTCGCCGCTGTGGCGTTGGCTGCGCTCACCGCGGCGGGCACCCTGGCGGGGATCGCCGACGTGGCCGCCTCCTACTTCGACACCCTGAGCTCACCGAAGGGCGAGATCTGGACGGCGACCGCGATCAAGCCGAGCGTCGTCATTTCGCCCGTGACCGGGACCGTCAGCCCGGGAGGAAGCCTCACCCTCACCGCCGCCACCCCGGGCGTGAGCGAGACGAACTTCAAGTTCCGCTGGACGCTGAGCACCGGCGGCAACGGCAACATCGGCGACCCAGCGGGCGCGGTCAAACCGGGTTACGACGTCACGACGGCTGGCAATGCGATCAACCTGCTCACCGCATCCTCGGACGCGGGGGGAACGATCTACACCGTGACGGTCGCGGCGATCGACCTCAAGGACGGCAACACGCTCGGCACGGCGAAGGCGACGCTTGCCATCGGGAACCTCGATTCCACGGAAAGCGGGGCGTTCTTCACCACTTCGGGGCCAAACCCCGAGGACCCGGTGGCCGGCGCGGAAGTTGCGTACGCCTACGTTAAGTTTAATCTCGTGCCCGGGGCCACGACGTACACCCTTGTCGTCGACGATCCAAACTGGCCTTTCAAGCAGCAGGTGAAGTTCGCCTATGCCTCTCAGCTTCCGACGAAGAACCTCGACGGCACCGTCGTCGGGAACGCCATCCTTATCCAGCTCGACCAAACGCGCCCGGCGGGTCCAGACTCAGACGGTCTGTTCACGACGCCGCAAGCGATCGCCGACCTCACGCAACAATTCTCAGGCTACAACTACCGGGTGGAGGCCACTTCGGGATAGAGAGTCCGCAGAGGGTTACTCGAGTTCCGGCGGCGGATCCGCGCTTCCAGGGCTGAAGGTGAAGTCCGACGCCAGCCACTCTTCCCCTTCCGCCATCGGGCGATCGAACGTTCGAGTTTCGACCCCGAGAACCGTCCCCTCGGGATAGCCGCGATCGTCGAGCGTGATCCCGGGCACGATCTCGTCGTAGGGGACCGGAAGTGGCCGCGCGTCCTGCGGAGAGTAGGTTCGCTCCCAGCCGCCGCCCATCCAGCGGGTAGGGTCGGACGGGTTCCGGAAAAGCACCGGATGGTACGTCGTCCAGCCCTCGGCGTCGTACCGCTCGACCCACGACGCGGCGGGCTTGCCCTCTTGCGCCTCCTTCACGAGCCGGTAGAAGGGGGTGAGAAGCCACTGAAAGAGGGCCACCGCCTGCGGCGCGTCGTCGCCCAAGTGCGCGTGCCAGCCATCTGTGCGGACCGTGTACTCCATCTCTTCGTAGAGAATCTCCACGCCGAACCGGTCCGGCCCTTCCGGCGGAACGTGGAGATATCCTTCCGCGATTTGGATCGCGACGTCGTCCTCCTGAAGCCGCCTCGCGAGTTCCGCGAGCGGCTCGGGCCGCAGGGTCCAGGGCTCGTCGTAGAGGTGAAGTTTAAGCTCTACCTTCCGTCGCGCCGGTTCGACGCTCTCCATCGACCAGAGCGGATCGACCTCCTCGTTCAGCTCCGCCACCGCCTCGCGCGCCTCCGCGAGGGCGAGCCGCCGCGCGGTCACCTCGTCGGCGGCCCGCACGGTGAGGGTGACGTAGCCGCCGCCCACGGGCCCGTCCTCGGTCTCGAACGGCTCGCCGACGAACGCCAGCCGAACTTTCCACAAGGGCTCCTTCCGCACGGATGATTTTGGTCCTGCGCCGAAAGCCATGTCCACCCCACCCCTACCCACGGGGAGGGACCCCATGCCGCGCGGGGCAACCTGGACGCCATCTGCCCCACGCGGACGACGGTCCTCACCCTTGGGGGAGGGTAGGGTGGGGGTGATTCCAAGCTCGCACTGGCTCGGCAGGCAGTCTGGTTCGATACTCCAAGACGTTATCGCTCTTGTACGGGCTCCGCCAAACCCGAGCGCAAACGTAACGCCCTATCTTTCCTTGGCGTAGTTTAGGTATCTTCCCTTCCCGCGACGTTTTTGCGACGCGGAAATCGGCGTCGCATTGCAGCGGCCCGACACGGAGCGATCGACGCTCCAAAGACTCGTGTCCGGGCGCTCCGCCTCTTAAAGCCGCATTGTGTGAAGCGGTTCTTCTGGTGGCTCGCCTTGCCTCAAGAAGAACCCATAATGCCTAAAGCTCACTTTAAGAAAGGTTTCGACACTCCTAAGCGCACGTTCAAGCCCCGTTCCGCCGAAGAGCCCTCCGCTCCCGTCGAGGCGTACGAGCCGATTCCCTACTCGAACTTCGCCCTGAGCGAGCCCGTTTCGAAGGCCATCGCCGAGATGGGCTTCGAGACCGCGACCGCCATTCAGGCCCGGTCGATTCCCGTCCTGCTTGAAGGCCGCGACATGCTGGCCCAGGCGCAGACCGGCACCGGCAAGACCGCCGCGTTCGGCCTTCCGCTCATCGAGCGGCTCGATCCGTCGGACCGCAGCACCCAGGCGCTCGTCCTTGCCCCCACCCGCGAGCTCGCGATGCAAGTGGCCGACGCTCTCGCGGCCATGGCTAAGCACACGGGCCTGACGGTCGTTCCGGTCTACGGCGGCCAGCCCATCGTTCAGCAGCTCCGCGCCCTCAAGCACGGCGCGCAGATCGTGGTCGGCACCCCCGGCCGCGTGATGGACCACCTCAACCGCGAGACCCTCGACCTGTCCGGCATCAAGTACGCCGTGCTCGACGAGGCGGACGAGATGCTCGCCCTCGGCTTCCTTGAGGACATCGAGACCCTGCTCGCCGCGCTCCCCGAGTCGCGCCAACTCGCGTTCTTCTCCGCCACCGTGCCGCCGCGCTTCGCGACGCTCACCGAGCGGTTCCTGAAGGATCCGGTTCGCATCACCATCGCCGCCGCCCGCCGCACCGTCGATTCGGTCGATCAGCGCGTCGTCGAGGTTCCGCCCGGACGCAAGCTCGACGCCCTCATGCGGGTGCTCGACATGGAGACCCCCGGACCGACGATCGTGTTCTGCAAGACCCGCCAGGAGACGCAGGACATCGCCGATGCCCTCGCCGCCCGCGGTTACGGCGCCGAGCCGCTTCATGGCGACATGAACCAGAACGAGCGGGATCGCGTCATGCGCCGGTTCCGCGAGGGCGTGAGCACCCTGCTCATCGCCACCGACGTCGCCGCGCGCGGCCTCGATATCGAGAGCGTCACCCACGTCATCAATGTAGACGTGCCTTGGGACGCCGAGGCCTACATCCACCGCATCGGCCGAACGGGCCGTGCCGGACGCAAGGGCGACGCGATTACCCTCGTCGAGCCACGTGAGCGACGTGCGATGGGCAACATCGAGCGCTTCACCGGAGCGCAGCTCACCTTCTCGCAGGTTCCGACGGCGGACGACATCGTACGTCGACGCCAAGAGCGGCTTGTCGAGCGGTTGCAGGAGGCCGTCGTGGCGGGCGGCTACGAGACCCAGATGGAGGCCGTCTACAAGATCGGCGGCGATCCCTACGCGGTGGCCGCGGCGGCGCTCGCCCTTCTCGCGGCCGAGCAGCCGACCCCGGTCGACATGCCCGAGTTCCGCGCGCCGGAGCCCCGCACGTTCGTCGCGGCGCACGGCGGCGAAACGGCCCGGCTCTTCGTGGGCATGGGCCGTCAGGATGGTCTGCGGCCGGCCGACCTCGTCGGCGCGATCGCGTCGGAAACCGGAATCCCCGGCAAGCAGATCGGCGCGATCGACATCGCCGATCGCACCGCGTTCGTCGAGGTGCCAAAGGAGATGGCGCAGCAGGTGATCGACACCCTTTCGCAGACTCCGCTCCGCAACAAGTCGGTCCGCTGGGCACTCGCCCGCCCGGATGCGCCGACCTTCGACCGCGGCGCCTCGGCGGGTCCGAACCGCCCGCCGGCCACGCGCGGCGGCTACCGCCGCTAAGGAATTCGCGTGGCCTTACGCGTCCTTCACGGGATCGTAGGGCCACATCTCTTCCGGGTGGTTTCGGACGTAGGCGAGAATCGGCGCCCGATCTCGGGAACGGCCCCGACCACCCTCGGCGAACAACGATGGCATCCGGTTTTCCACGATGTCGAAGATGCGCGTCCACCGGCTGTTGAGCGAGGCGGGGGTCATCTTGGATTCTTCGATGATCGTCGCATCGTTGTAGCCTAGGTAAGCGCACCGAATGACTTCGCGCGCTGCCGGCGGAAAGCGAAGGATCGGGGCTTGGTACTCCAATAGACGTGCCAAGTGGAAGTTGTGATTTCGTACGGCGCGTAGACGATCGCTTTGGAGGAGGACGGGTCGCTCAGACTCGGCGCCTCCCGTGCGGGCGTACCAATCTTCGTAAGTATCGACGATGGAGTAGCCGCCGCCTTCCGCTCCTTGAGCGCTTTCCATTCCGCGCGTTTCGACAAACACGTACCGAACGTGGTTTCCGATGAAGCGATCGACGAAGCCC
>CAXUKB010000054.1:0-17391 GCA_964251345.1 uncultured Fimbriimonas sp.
GTCCGGGATGCCGTCGTGGTTGAGGTCCACGATGGCGCTCACGCCGCCACCGTCTTCGCGAAGGCGTAGTCTTCGAGATCGTCGATGTCGTAGGCCAGTTCTGGAGGCGCTCCGCGCACCGCGGCGCCGGAGCAACCCAGCATCGCCTGGATCTTCGCCTCGATTTGGGGGACGGTCAGGGTTTTCGTCAGGTAGCGGTAGGCGAACACGGGGCCGAGCAACTTCACCATGCCTATCTTGCTCTTACGCTGGGCGAACACCTTTTCGATTTGGGGCATCGAGCGCTCCAGCGCCTCCGCGTCCAAAAGGTAGGCGCAGCCGGTGGTCCACTGTCCGTCGCCGAGGGTCACGAACATCGCGGTCGCGTCGGGAAATCGGGCGTCCCACTCCGCACGGGCGATGAGCGGCACGGTGATGGCCCGATCCTTGGGACAGAGATCGACGAAGCGGCGCATGAGATCGGCGGTTAGGAAGGGAAGATCGGTGGTGACGACGAGCACCCGCCGCGGCGGCTCCGGCTGCGAGCGAAGCCACTTGAGGCCGTTCAGGATGTTCTCCGGACCGGTGCTGGCCTCGGGCAAGGCGTGGGCGCCGCTCTTCTCCGCCTCGGCTTGGACCGCCTCGGCGCCGATCGCGACGACCCGACGCGCCAGACCGCTCTCCATGAGAATTCGGATCGTGCGGGCGAGAATCGTCTCCTCGCCGAATCGGATCATCGCCTTGACGTCGGTGCCCGCCTCGGCGGCGAGATCGGGAGAGACGCGCCCTCCCGCGGGCAGGATCACGTCGTAGGTAGGCACGGTTGGGAGTATGGCTTAGATCGGGTTCTGGGACTCCGAAAATCGTCGATCTGGGGCCTTGCTCGTTGGGAAGGAACGAAGGCCCCAAAGCAACCCTTTCTAGTCTCCGTCCTGCTTGCTTGCGGGTCTCGTCCGTAACGCCGCCCAGCTGCGGAGTTCCGCGATATCCTCGCTCATCATGACGCTGAGAGGAACGACGTTGCCCGCCTCTTCCACCAGATCCCCCTGCGACAGTTCACGATCCGCGTCGAAGGCGACGTAGAGCGCGCCGACGACGACCTGCTCGATCTCGGCGCCGCTAAAGCCGTGCGTCTTTTCGGCTAGCGCCTTCAGGTCGAAACCTTCGACGGGGCGATTTCGCTTCGACAGGTGGATCGCGAAGATTTGCTCGCGTTCGTCCTCGTCGGGGAGGTCCACGAAGAAGATCTCGTCGAAGCGGCCCTTGCGAAGCATCTCGGGCGGGAGGGACGTCACGTCGTTGGCGGTAGCGATCATGAACACGGGGGCGGTCTTCTCGCTCATCCAGGTCAAGAAGGTCGCAAAGACGCGGGCGGTGGTGCCGCTGTCGCTGACGCCGCCTCCGCCCACGCCGGCGAAGCCCTTCTCCAACTCGTCCGCCCAGAGAACGCACGGGGCGACCGACTCGGCGACGGCGATCGCGCGGCGAATGTTCTCTTCGCTTTGGCCGACGAGAGAGCCAAAGATCCTTCCGACGTCGAGCTTGAGCAGAGGCAGATTCCACTGCGCGGCGACCGCCTTCGCAATGAGCGACTTACCGCAGCCCTGGACGCCAAGCAGGAGAATCCCCTTCGGCGCGGGAATGCCGAATTCGCGGGCTTTGTCGCTGAAGGACTTCGCGCGGCGGTCGAGCCACTCCTTAAGGAGCTCCATCCCGCCGACGTCCTTGATTCGGGAATCCGGTGCGTAGTATTCCAAGAGGCCAGACTTGCGGATGATCTGCTGCTTTTCCTTAAGCACGGCATCGACGTCGAACCGCTTCTTTTCGACGAGCGAACGGGCGAACACCGATTCGATCTCGTCCATGGTGAGCCCTTGCGCGCTCTTGACGAGCCGCTCGCGGTCTTCCGGAGCGAGATTCGTGTCGAGTCCTTTGGTGTCTTTGACCGCGTTGACGACCTGATCGAGGGTGACTTGAATCTCGGTCTCGTCCGGGAGCGGAAACTCGACGACGGTGACCTCTTTCTCCAAGTCCGAGGGGAGTTGAAGAACCGGACCGAGAAGAATGATCGCCTGGGCCTTCGAGCGCATCCTTGCGGCGAGGTCGCGCAAGAGGCGAATCGTCCGGAAGTCCTTCATGTACGGATGAAAGTCCTTCAGGAGAAACACGGTGTAGTCGGGAGCCTCGTGGATCTGGGCCAACACTTCCAGTTCGGGGCTGGTCAGGGGCGATCGGCCCCCTTTGCCGACGGGTGGTTTTAGTCCTTGCGTGAGCGTCCACACATGCAAGGTCCGGTTAAGGCTCTTGCACACCGTGGCGAGCGCCTCTTCGACGCGACGTTCTTCCCACGAGACGACGTAGAGGATGGGATACTTGGCGCGCAGCAGCACCTCGATCTCGCGGGGGGCGGACATGGGGAGATTTTAGGTCATCTGACCGAAAAGGGGTTGGGTCCGTCCCAGAGTCGCCTCACCCAAGCCTTTCTAAACGATATGGCATTAAAACTCGAATAATCCGGGGTTCGGGACGATAGAGGCGCATCTTTTGCCCGGAAAGTCGCGTAGAGTACGCCGTCTGGCGAGGTTCCCGGGAGCCTAGGCGAGCGAAACGTCGTCAGACAAGCGCCGGAAGCATGGAACGCGAGCGGCGAGCGGGGTCAGGAAACAGTAAGGCTGCTGTCCCAAAGCTCGGGCGCGTGCGGGACATTCGGAAGGCGCAAAACTTTCGGAAAGGCTCTATGAAGATCACCAAGCTCGCAACTCTCGCCTCCGTCGTCGCTCTCGCGGGCGTCGCCGCTACTGCCGGTGCTCAGACCAACGGTCCCTTGGGTATCTCGGCTCGTGTGGGCGTGTTCATCCCGACGAACGACGCGAACTTCAGCACCGCGTTCGCGGCGGGCATCGACTATAAGATCTCCAGCTTCAGCGTCCGCTCGCCGGGCGAGGGACTTCAGAGCTACCTCGGCGCGTCGCTCGACTACTACGGCGACGGCGGGCACAACAATATCCCGCTCCATCTGACGTACAACGTCCGTTCGGGCAACATCGTCTATCACGCGGGCGTCGGCATCGACTTCTACGCCGGGGACGATACCGGAACGAGTCTAGGTGGCCAGGTCGGCATCGCCTACGAGTTTGGCCACGCGGGCAGCGCCAACAAGCCCCTGTTCGTGCAGGCGAACTACTTCATCACGCGAAAGTCGGAGCTGAGCGGTTTCGGCGTGTACGTCGGCTACCGCTTCTAAGCGGGCGACATCGGCGGGCGCGTAGTCGTTTTGAGTGCGCGCCCTTTTTCTTCGCGCGATCTGAATTGACCATCCGGACGTCGAAGACAGAGCCGAACGCTGTTCCGACCCGTAACTTCAAGGCGCAAGCAAGAAAATCCCGTAGCCGCCGGGACTGTCGATCCAGCTTTGGACAAGACGGAACCCGGCACCGATGGCGATCGCCGCCATCTGCCCCTCCGAAGGTTTGTAAGCCCGTTCAATGACCAGGGGTTCCCCCATCGTAAAGTCCCAACCGCCGCCGGCTCTTCCTCCGGTCACAACGACTTCGCTGCAGGCCTCGAAGCGAATTTCCACCCTTCCTTCGTCGGGCTGCGGGTCAACGACGAGCCGCCAATCGGCCGAGCGAAAGTCGGTTCCGACCTCTCGGTTTGTGCGTCGAAGGGCGTTGCGCACGAAGGCCGGATAGACATCGGTAGAGTCGTCGTAGGCGTCCGCGCCGTAAGCGTCCTTCGCGAGATCCATTCCGACGAGTAGCCGGTCTTCCGGTTCGAAGTGACCCCGAATTCGTGCGAGTTCGAGCCGGGCCATCGTTGGGTCGAAGCGGCCGACGTAACTTCCGAGAAGCAGGACGAGTCGAGCCCCAAGGTCTCTCCCGGCGGCGGCGATACCGAAAGACGGTTCGCCGACGATGCCCTTGATCTCGACGTGGGGAAAGGCCGCTTCCAATCCGTCGACGGCGTCGTCGAGCACCGCGCGGCAGGGTTCGACGGCGACGTAGCGGCGGATCTCGCGCAGGAGCGATCGCGCTTGGACGGTCGTGCCGGCATTGAGGTCCACGATCTCGCCGGGCCACCCCGCCTCTTCCATGATCTCCCGCCCGTGCGTACGAACGAGCTCAGACTCTGCGCGGGCGAGCGTGTGCTGGGGAAGGGCGGTGACGCGCGCGTAGAGAGCGTGTCCCACGGCGTCGAAGGCGATCGCCGGCGGTAAAGCCCGGGGCCGGGTCGACATCGCAACTCTGACCTCGTCGGCTAGAGACGAATCGGGTCGTTGCGAATCTAAGAAGCCCGCGTGATAACCCACCTTGATAGAGATAGGCGACGCCGGAGTCGACATCGTTCAGAGTTTCTTCTCGACAAGTGCGGAGTAAAAGTAATGTACCTACGACTATTTTTCGAAGGCGATCGGCAGTGAGAACAGGGTGGCGTCGAAACGGCGGCTTCGCCTGGGGTATAACTCTCGAACACGCAGGGGTATAGCTCAGTTGGTAGAGCGAAGGTCTCCAAAACCTTAGGTCGCGGGTTCGAGCCCTGTTGCCCCTGCCATTCTAATTTTTGGGCACAAGAAAGCCGTCCTCCATCTAGATGGAGGACGGCTTTCTTGTGCGTCAGCGCGCGCCGAGGCGCGTCGCGACTTCGTCCAGCGCATTGACCGAGCGGGCTCCGCTTAGGACCCAAGTCTCGCCTGCGCGGTGCCATACGAGACCGTTGGTGCCGTCGACCATGCCAAACGACACGTCGGCGTTCGACGGCAAAGGCTCGGTGTACTGAAGATCGAGAAGTCCGCCGACGTGGGTCAGCACGAGGTCGCCCTCGCCATCCCGCATCGGGAAGCGCTGCGCGGGAAACCCATTGACGTTGCCGCTCGAAGGCATGCCGAACTGGATCTCCTTAGGATCGAGGTTCCGACCGACTTGGCCGAGAATCGCTTCGTAAAGGCGCGAGTCCATTCGGTTGCGCTCCGTAACCCGGGCGGGTGCGCCAAGGAACCGCGCGAGATCGGCCGGCCGCGCAGAATCGCCACGGACGTTGCGCATCGCGGCGCGACCCGAAACGATGAAGAGGAACATCACGCCGCAGAGCGCCCACGCATAGCGACTGACGAAGCCCTCGGCCCGTCGGCTCCGATCAATGGCGTCAAGCCGACGGACGCAGGCTCGCCACGCGTCCTCGTCCGCGTGACGCACGCTGTTGCGGGCGAGAAATTCCTTGAAGTTCAGGACGGCGTCCACCTCGCCGGCGGCACGAGGATCCGTCTTGAGAGCCTCCCGAAGGGCGTGCGCCTCCCCAGGCGTCAACTCGCCGTCGGCGAGTGCGTGCAGTTGCGTCGGTTCCATCATTCCGTCGTTCCTTCCTTCAAGTAGCCCTCGCGAAGGGCATATCCCTCGAGTGCCCTCCGCATCATAGCCCGTCCCCGCGCCAAGCGGCTCCGGACCGTCCCGATCGGGACGCCCACCGCGTCGGCGATCTCCTGATAACTCAGGCCCTCGATGTCGCTCAAAATCACCGTCGTCCGGAAATCGGCCGGAACGGCCGCAAGCGCCTCTTCGATCTCCGCGCCGAGCGCCGGATCGAAAAGCAGCCGATCCGGCAGCTCCGTTTCCGACGACATTGGCTCGATCGCCCCCTCGTCGTCCAAGGATCCGAGCTGCGGCCCCCTTTGCCTCGCCCGATACTTGTTAATGTACAAGTTCGTAACGATACGAAGGATCCAAGCTTTGAAGTTCGTGCCGTCGAAACGGTCGAACGCATCGTAAGCCCGGACGATCGCCTCCTGCGCAAGATCCTCGGCTTCCTCGCGGGAGCGCGTCAAGCGCAACGCCGTTCCGTAAACCGAGGGGAAGACCCTCTCGGCCTGCCGTTCGAACGCGTCGCGTTTGTCGCGCTTTCCGAAAAGCATGGTCGCGGAGTCTACCCTTCGATTCCGTTAACCTCCGGCGCTCACGAGTGGTTCCCAAAGGCCAGGTGATTGATGATTTTGCCGGGGAAGGGGCCTCACGGTAAGGACGCCGCCCGCGCAAATCGGGCGTAATAGAGGACTGAATGCGAAGGCCGAACAATCCCGGGGTAAACGACGAGGATCTGAAGCGAAAGCTTTCCGCCTCGGCGATTCGGCGGTTGTTGGGTCTCGCGAGTCCGTACTCGAAGCCCTTGGCCGTCGCGGCGACCGTCGCGATGCTGTCTTCGCTGGTGACGCTCTCCCTCCCGATCCTCGTTCAGCGCGCCATCGCGATCGTGGGCCGCTCGGGAGTCGTGCGGGACCTCGACCGCGAAGCCTACGCCATCTTTGGGCTTCTCATTCTCGCGGGCGCGCTCTCCTACTTACAGTTCCTTATCGGCGCACGGACGGGCAACCGGATCGTCAACGACCTCCGCGCCCGGCTGTTTTCGCACCTACAGCGCCTGCCCGTCGCCTATTTCGACCGGCACCGCTCGGGCGATCTGACGAGCTACCTAAGCAACGACGTGGGGCAGCTTCAATCCGTCCTCACCACCGACGTCGTCCAGTTGGTCCCTAATCTGGCGACCTTCGTGGGAGGCATCGGAATGGCGACCGTGCTGAACCTAAGGCTTGCTTCGGTCGTGTTCGTCGTTTTGGTGCTGATGATGGCGTTCTTCGTGGTGAACGGGATCCGCCTTCGCAAGCTCAATCGGGCCAGCCTAGACGCGCTCGCCGAATCGACGGGCGGCATGACCGAAGCCCTGGCGAACATTCGTCTTGTGAAGGCGTTCGATCGCGAGGCCCACGAAGATGCCCGGGTCACCGTCGGGCTTCGTCAGGTCTTCGAATTGACGATGCGCGCCGCGAAGATCGAGGGCCTAATGGGGGCGGTGGGCGGCTACGGCATGATGCTCGGCATGGCGTGCCTGATTTGGTACGGCGGCCGCGGGCTCGTCACCGGAGCGTTCACCCCGGCCAACCTCGGTGGCTTCTTCTTCGCGATGTTCATCACGCTGTCGCCGATGACTCAGCTCGCGACGGTCTACACGCGTCTTCAGCGCGGCACCGGTGCGGCGGAGAGGATCTTCACGATTCTCGACGAAAGCACGGAGCCCGCCGACCACGCCGATGCGGTGCCATTTCCACTGGGTAAAGGCGACGTTTCCCTCCGAGGAGTCGACTTCGGTTACGCCGCCGACCTGCCGGTGCTCCAAGAATTCGATCTCGATCTCGTGCCCGGCGGCGTCACCGCGCTGGTCGGACCCAGCGGTTCGGGAAAATCGACGGTCGCTTCGCTCCTCTTTCGTTTCTACGAGCCGCAGGGAGGCCGGATCGAGATCGATGGCATTCGACTCGATCGGATCCGGCGACAAGCGTTGCGGGAGCACGTCGGCATCGTTCCCCAGGACCCCATTCTCTTTCAAGGCACCTTGCGCGAAAACGTTCGGTACGGAAAGCTCGACGCCTCTGACGAGGAGGTCGAGCGGGCGGCCCGAATGGCGAACGTCGACGAGTTCGCGGAGCGGCTGCCCCAAGGTTACGAGACGGCGATCGGAGAGCGGGGCGTGACCCTCTCGGGCGGTCAGCGCCAGCGTGTCGCGATCGCGCGCGCGATCCTCAAGGATCCCCGACTTCTTATTCTCGACGAGGCCACGAGCGCGCTCGATAATCGCTCGGAGGCGCTCGTTCGCGAAGCCTTGGATCGCCTGATGGAACGGCGAACCACCCTCGTCATCGCCCACCGGCTCTCGACCGTCCGCACCGCCGACCGGATCGCGGTCATGGGAGACGGCAAGATCGTGGAGTACGGCACCCACGACGCGCTGATACGCCAAAATGGAACGTACGCCGCATTGGTCGCGGCGGGTGAGCGGAACGCGGTCGTTCTGGAGAGCTGACCGGTGACCCGACGCGCCTTTACCCTTATCGAACTTCTCGTGGTCATCGCGCTCATCGCTATTCTCGCGGCGATCCTTTTCCCGGTCTTTGCGCAAGCCAAGGCGGCCGCGAAAAAGACCCAGTGCTTGAGCAACCTCAAGCAACTCGACCTGGCGTTCCTTATGTACGAAGACGACGCGGACGACGCCTTTCCGAACACGGGGGACATCGGTCTCTGGGGAGGGCAGCGGTTTCGCTGGCCGTTGATGCCGTACATGGCATTGGCGTTGCAGAAGAACGGGACCGCCGGGAACTACACGTCGGCCAGCGGTGCGCAGAGTCCACTGCTCTACTGTCCGATGGACGACACCAAGGGATCGTACGATGGCACGAGCTACGCCTACCCGGCGGCGTTCTACGTTCCGAACGACCTGCTCCAGCAGATGACGCTCCGAAAGCTCTACGGCCTCGACACGACCGTCGCGCCGCTCACCGCCTTTGCGACGTTCACCTCCACCGATGTCCAGTACCCCTCTTCGAAGGTTCTGGTGTTCGAGTGGACGAACGCCCACAACACCGAAGGTGTGCTGACCGGCCCGTGGGGTTGGAAGGCGGGCGACAAGGCGACGGTTTACGGTTGGCAGCCGGGGCCTTATCGTTGGTACGGCTCACGTAATCTCGCCTTTGTGGACGGTCATGCGAAGTACCGTGCGGCGAAGTCGATGACCGCCTCCCACCTCGATACTCCCGATCCAAATCTCACCGTTGACGGCGTCGCGGGAACGGACCTCCGGTAGAAAGGCCGAGCGTTTCTCCAGAATCGGAACGCTCGGCCCTTATTGGACGCCCAACGGGGGTGCCCCTTCCCGTCCTTCTCGCGACGGCCAAGAGCCGTTCGGTGCGTCGCGACCTCGCGCGTGACTTGACGCCCCGCTATCAGGGGCGCGTTCACGTCGTGGTGGTCGGCCCCGCGCGTGCGTCGGGCTTGGTCGACCGTCTCGGGCGCCGGGGGCGGCGCTTGGTGGCGCTCCTTCACGACCGAGCCGAGGCCGAGCTCGTCGCCAAGTTCACGGAGCGGTTTCCCGACGCCGGACGTGCGGTTCTGTTGACCGGCGATGGGAAGACGCCCAACGCGGATGCCTCGATCGTGATCCCTTATGGCGATCCGAACGAGGGGCTCTATCCGCCGATCGACGATCTTGTCGACTCGTTCTTCGCCTGCGAGCCCGAAGCGAAAGGCGTGCGGCTCGTCGGTCCCCGTTGGTCGGCCGAGATCCACGAAGCGAAGGCCTTTCTGCGCCGAAGCGGGGTCGCCTACACGTGGGATGACGCGGAGAGGGCCCCCTTCGCCGAGATGCCCGGTGGTCCTCCCATCGATCTGCACGATCGCACCGCCCTCGCCCAGATGGTCGGGCTGCAGGTCGATCCGAAGCGAAAAGACTATGACCTCGTCATCGTCGGCGGCGGCCCGGCCGGCCTCGCGGCCGCGGTGTATGCCGCAAGCGAAGGGCTCTCGACCGTCATTTTGGAAAAGGACGCTCCCGGTGGCCAGGCGGGCTACAGCGCTTCGATCGAAAACTACTTGGGCTTTCCCGATGGCCTCAGCGGCGACGATCTCGCGCGCCGGGCGGTGGCGCAGTGCCGGAAGTTTGGGGTCGAGATCGTCGCTCCCGCCGCCGCCGTGGCGCTGAGGACGAAAGGCCGATCGCGAACGGTCCAACTCGAAGACGGCCGCGAGGTGCAGGCCCCGGCGATCCTGATCGCCACCGGTGTAGAGTGGCGGCGGTTGAACGTCCCCGGCGAGGAACGGCTCTACGGGAAGGGCGTCTACTACGGCTCGGCTTCCAGCGAAGCGGTCTTGTGCGAAGACGAAGCGGTCGCGGTCGTGGGTGGCGCCAACTCCGCAGGACAGGCGGCGCTTCAACTCGCGCGGTATGCCAAACACGTGACGATGATCGTTCGAGGAGGCGATCTTCGGGAGACGATGAGCGACTACCTTCGCGAACGGATCGAAGCGATGAAGGACCGGATCGAAGTTCAACACAACCTTGTCATCGAGGAGGTCTGCGGCGAGGATCACCTCGAGGCGGCGCGCGTTCGGTGCGGCGAAGAGACCTGGACGATGCCCCTCGATGGCCTTTTCGTGTACATCGGCGCGGAGCCGCACACCGAGTGGCTCGATGGCCATCTGGCGCGTGATGAGGACGGATTCCTCCTCACCGGTGAGGCGGCTCGCCACGATCCGCGTTGCTGCTGGCGAGAGAGCCGCGCGCCGACGTTCTTCGAAAGCTGCATGCCGGGCGTTTTCGTCGCGGGTGACGTGCGGGCGGGCTCCGTTAAGCGGGTGGCCTCGGCCGTTGGGCAGGGAAGCACCGTCGTCTCGTTGGTGCACGAGTATCTTAGATCATAAGCTCTCCCGGAACCACGGCGAGACGAAAACCTGAAGCCCATGCCCAAGCCCATCATCGCCATCACCGTCGAAAGCCGTCGTGATCTGGAGGACGCCCGAACGGGTGGCCGGATCGAGCTGAATTGGAACTACACCCAAGCGATCGTCGATGCGGGCGGCGTGCCGATCGTGGTGCCGCCCGTCGCGGACATGGACGAGATCGCGGCTATCGTGGATGGCTGGCTTATTCCCGGTGGCGACGATCTTGATCCTGCCCTCTGGGAAGAAGAGAAGCATCCCCAGGCGAGTCTCCAAGACGGAACGCGCTACGCGGCCGAACGGAGGCTGTTCGACGCGTTGCCGCCCGAGATGCCGATCTTCGGCATCTGCTACGGCTGTCAAGCCATCAATGTGCTTCGGGGCGGCTCGCTCGACCAGCACCTGCCGGACACCGTGGGGCACGAGGGGCACTCCGGAGGAACGATGCAGACCTACCGAATCAATGTCGATAGCCGCCTCTCGGAAAGTGCGCAGGCGGTGACGATGGAAGGAAAGAGCTACCACCACCAAGCCGTGGCCCGGGTCGGCGCTGGCCTAAAGGTTGTCGCAAAGGCGGAGGACGGAATCGTCGAAGCAGTGGAGGCGACGGATCGCCCCTGGCTCGTCGGAGTCCAATGGCACCCGGAGCGGACGCAGGACGATCCGAAGACGCGGCGATTGTTCAAGCGCTTCGTAGAGGCGGCGGCAAATTACCGTGCGAGCCGAGTCTAGTCCTTAGCTCGACGGTCTGGTACGGGGACGTGGGGAGCCACTTTGGGCGGCTCACCCGAAGGCTGCGTGGCGACGATGCGCCACGCCACAAACGGTACGCCGAGCACGACGAGGGCAAGGGTGATCGCCTTTTCGTCGGGAAGAAGCCGAAACTCTTTTCGGTTGACCCACAACACCGTCAAACCGATGGGGAGTAGGGCCGGAAGCGCGGCGAGACGAATCGGACCGATCCACACGTTCGGCGCGAGCAACACCACGGCGAGGTAAGCGACGAGCACCGGCGCGATCGCGATCAGGGTCTGTCGTGGCCGCATACCGAAGCGGTAGAGCGCGACGAAGAACATCGCGAGGAAAAGCAGGTCGGCCGGACCGACGTAGGCAAGGTTCTGGGCAAAGCCGTTTGCCTCCCTTGGCAGCTCGGTCGTGGCGACCCGGGGCACGGTGTAGGCGACCTGATCGAGCTTGATCGGCGCTTGCGCCCCGCTTAAGGCTCGGCTGACCAGGCCTTCGGGCGCGAAAACGAGCCAAGTATCGAAAAGAGCGAGAAAGACCGCGATGGGCAGGAGCATGTTACGGTCTTTCAGCAAGCACGCGAGGGCCGCGCCCGCGCCCATGCACCAGACGACGAGGCCTGCTTGGCTCGCGGCGAAAATCGTGCCGCCCAGCGCGGGATTCACCGCCATGCGGGCGAGCGTCGTTCCACCGATCTGCACGACGACGCCCAAGACCACCACCGCGATCGCCTGCTTCAGATCCCAGGGATGGCCCGCCCCCAGGAAGAGCGCCAGCATAGGGATGACCATGAAGAGCACGGTGGAGACGATGCTGGCGGGAAACACCAGCCCGACCGGCACCGCGACGTAGCCGATGGCGATTCGAAGGACGACCAGCGCGACCAGCGCAAGACCGAACTGCCGGAGACGAACGGGCTTAGATCCAGGCGAAGCGATCAGGTCGCGCCTCCTGGTTTCGGGCGCGGATCGCTCCCCGATAGACCTCGAGCACGCTCTCGGTCATCTCATCGAGACCGTGGCCGCGTACCGATCGGGCGGCGGCGGCGGACATTCCCGCGTGGGTCGATTCGTCCGCGAAGACACGCAGAACCGCCCGGGCAAAATCGTCGGCGTCGTTCCGTACGACGAGGCCGTTCACGCCCGGTTCGATGCCCGCGCTCGCGCCGCCCCCTATCACCGCCACCGCGGGCAAGCCGTAGGACATCGCCTCCTGCACGACCAGCCCCTGCGTTTCGGTAATGCTGGGAAACACAAAGAGGTCGGCAGCTGCGTAGTAGCGATCGACCTCGGTGCGGGGCACGTAGCCCACAAACCGGACCCGGTCCCCGATTCCAAGACGGCGGACCGCCTGGGCGCACTCGGTTCGATAGGGGCCGTCGCCGACGAGCCAGAGGCGAAGCGAGGGATCGACCGCGAACGCCCGGGCCGCCATTTCGAACAGAACGCCCAGGTTCTTCTCCCGCGCCAAGCGGCCGACGTAGAGCATGGCGCGAAGATCGGGCGGCAGGCCGAGCGCCCCGCGGCACTCGGCGCGGTCCAAAAATAGACGCCTTGGCGTTCCGGTCGGCACGATCGTCAGCGGCGAATCGACGCTGTGGCGACGCAGCCATTTGTAAGAAGCCTCGCTCGGCGTGATGACGGCATCGACCGCGTTGTAGTACCAGTTGGTGTGCTTGGCGATGCGAAAGCGCGCATATCGACGAGGGAAGGCCGCAAGGTAGTGCGCGTAACGGTCGTAAAGCGTGTGGTACGTCGAAACGATCGGAAGATCGTGCGACTCGGCCCACCGTAGGCCGGCCAGACCGAGCGAAAACGGCGTGTGCGTATGCACAAGATCGTATTCCTGTTGGCGGAATCGGCGCAGGGAGCGGTAGAACGGCGGAATCGCCAGAGGGTACTGAGGCGCCCAAGGCGAGCGGATCGCGCGGCACCGAAAGGTGTTCGGGTCTTCGTCGCGGTGGCCTGGAATGCGGGGAGCGTAGAGATGGACGGAGTGGCCGCGGTCGCGCAGCTCCCTTATTAAGGCGTCGACGGAGATGCTCACCCCGTTGAGAACGGGGAGAGCGCTGTCCGAGAACATGGCAATGCGCAACCGCTCCAAGGGACGATTAATCCTCGGGGAAGCGGCCGTGGGTGTCCAGAAACTTGACCACGTCGCTCAGACGGAAGCGGCGTTGACCGCCGGTCGTTCGGTGATGCGCCAGCCATCCGCGATTGGTGTAACGTCGCACGGTGGCGGGGCAAACCCCTAAAAGACGCGAGGTTTCCTCAAGCGAGAGCTCGGGATCGAGAAGACGGCGAATGAGCTCCTGCCGCGTCTCCTTAAACTCGCCCCGATAATAGTTCGCGGTGACGCCGTCGTCGTAAAACCGACAAAGGAACGCGACGTTCTTCGGAAGGTTCGTCCAGACCTGCTGCAGCTCCGGGTCGAGCGTCGCGGCGCTGGGCTTTTGCTTTACCCGGCGAGGGCGAGGCGCGCTCATGACCGTCTTGCGGAAACGGGCCTTCGAGCCTTCTTCGGCCTCGGGCTCGACGGTCTCTTCGACCACTTCGACGATCGGGCTCCGAAGTCCCAGGTAGTCGGCGATGGACGGGATCTCTACGCTCAGGGGACCGTCCGGCGTCATCCGTTTTTCTTGCGGTGGCTCCTCGGCCTCGGCGTCCAGCCAGCCGCTTTCGATGTAGGCGAGCGGGTCAATGTTATTCGTTTTCAATCCACGTGTCCCTCAGGAAGGCCTTTGCCGATTGTACATCCATCGTGATCCGTCGGGTTTGGGCAGCGAGTTTTCGACAAGAACGGACATGCCCGAGGCAAGCCTCAAATCACCAACATCGAGTCTCCGAAACTAAGGAAGCGGTACTCCCGATGGATCGCTTCGGCGTAGGCGTCGAGAAGTCGCTCTCGGCCCACAAGCGCGGAGAGCATCATGAGCATCGTGGTTTTCGGAAGGTGAAAGTTGGTGAACATTCCGTCCACGATCTTCCACTCGTAGCCCGGCCGAATGAAGAGCCGGGAGGTCCGGGATCCGGTCGCAAGCCGACGCGGGCCTTCGGCGAACGTCTCCAAGGTTCGAACGCTGGTGGTGCCAACGGCGACGATGCGACCTTGGCAACGGGCCACCGCTTCGGCCGTCTCGAGAGGGACCTCGCAGATTTCGCCATGCATCCGGTGCCCGTCGAGATCTTGCGCCTCGACCGGGCGGAAGGTGTCCAACCCGACGCTAAGGGTCACCGTCGCGGTTTGGACGCCTTTTGCGCGGAGCGCGTCGAGCATCGACGAGGTGAAGTGAAGCGCGGCGGTCGGCGCGGCCGCGCTGCCCGATTTCGACGCGATCACAGTCTGATATCGCTCTGGATCAGACAGAGCCGCCGTAATGTAGGGTGGAAGGGGAACCATTCCAATAGCTCGCAATCGATCCGATAGCAGGGAGTGGCGATCGAAGACAAGGCGACGCTGACCCTCGGGCATCTCCTCGGCGACGGTGGCGGTAAGGTCGTCGAACTCGACTCTCGCGCCAACCCTGAGGCGCTTGCCCGGCCGCATCAAGGCGATGAAGTTTCCGGGTGAGAGCTCCGAGAGAAGGAGCGCCTCGACCGCCGCTCCGGTCGGCTTTCGTCCGAGGAGGCGAAGCGCGGAGACGCGGGTGTCGTTGAGGATCAGAAGGTCGCCTTCACGGAGCAGCTCGGGAACCTCGCGAAACTGACGATGCTGCGGAGCACCGGCTGCGCGGGGGAGCACAAGGAGACGGGAGGCCGCGCGATCCTCGAGCGGCGTTTGGGCGATTAACGATTCGGGCAGATCGTAGTCGTAGTCGCTCAACCGATCCAATCGAGCACCTCCATCAAGGTCGAGATCGTCGTCGATCGAAGGGGCGCATGTGAAACGTCGGTTCGATCGATGAGGAGCCCTTGGACGCCCGCGTTCTGCGCGGCGCCAAGGTCATCGACGGGATCGTCCCCGACGTGCAGAGTCTGACTGGCGTCGACGCCTGCGGACGCCATCGCGAGGCGGATCATCGTCGGGTCGGGTTTTTCGGCGCCGACCACAAGGCTTGCGTAGACTTCGTCCACAAGGCGGTCGAGGCCGTGAGCGGCGAGAACGCGGGGCAGCGAGACGTCCCAGTTCGAAACGATGGCGAGCCGCAACCCTCGGGCTCGCGCCTCCACCAGAAAGGGCACGGTATCGGGAAAGAGTTCGTACAAACCCGGCAAGAGTCGAGAACCCTCGTCGACCATCTCCGGCGCGAGCTCTGGGTCGACGCCAAGCTCCCGGAGCCAAGCCTCGCCGAGTCGCACGTATTCGGTGCGTACCGGCGCGGGATCGCCCATGCGATTGGCCGCCAAAATGGCCGGGTAGTGCGCCCGGAGCAAGGTTCCGTAGGCCTCGGCCGCGCGGTGGGGAAGGCAGAGGCCCGTCGCGCGGGCCGCCTCGAGGGCGAAGCGCACGGGGTCCCACGCGCCCCGCAGGAGGGTATTCGCGCAATCGAGCGTCACGAGACGGAGAGGCATTGCAACGAAAAGGGTACCGACAGGGCGTACAGTAGAGGGAGCCATGCCGATGCCCGCCGTCCTCCCCCTCGTCGCCGTTCTGCTCGCTCAGAGCACGCAGACCCCGGTGCCGCCGGTCGCCACGCAGGGGCCGGCGACGCTCCGGTGGACGCCTAAAGAGGGTGACGAACTGAAGTACCGGACGATCGCCGAACTGACGTTTCAGGGTAGTCCGGCGACCCTGACGTCGATCAACACGCAAAAGGTCATTCGGGTCGACCCCGACGGGAGCTATACGGTGCAGGCGAGCGCGACCGATTCCAAGGTCGTGATGCTCGGCCAAGAGATGCACGGTGGAAGCCTAACCACGATCACCGATTACAACTCTTCGGGCGAGGTCCGCGAGATCCGGGGCGATAAGCTCGAGGCGACGGGCTATCGGATGGCGAACCTCAACGGCTTCCATGCGCCCACGAAGTCGGTCACGGTGGGCGACGCTTGGACGGCGGAAGGGAAGGCCGACGCGAAGACGGGCGCGATGGCCTGGAGAGCGGATTACAAGGTCGCCGCCGAGGAGACGGTCGGTCCATACGCCTGCCTCAAGATCGACCTCGTCAAGGCGCGCGAGACGGAAGGCACCGACGTCGGTTCCGTAACGGGCAGCTACTGGGTTACGCGCGATGGCATCGTCGCACGCTCCGAACTGACGTGGAGCAACGTTACGGTGCCCGGCGCGAGCGCTCCGGTGAGCGGCAAGGTCACGCAAACACGTTTGCCGTAGGACTTTCTGCACGGTTTGCTTGGGGCAGGCGTATTCTATAGTCGATGAGGCTCCGCTCCGCTCTTCCTTTTGGTCTTCTGGCCCTTTCCGCGCTTGCTCTCGCCGCCCAGGCGATGGACTTGAAGTGGACGCCAAAGGTTGGCGACAAGATGACCTACAAGATCACCGGCAACTTCGAACTCGGAGGCGCGGGTGAGATCACGCTCGGTGGCACTCGCACCGAAGAGGTCAAGTCCGTCGACGCCGATAAGGTCGTGACCTCCGGCACCACCAAGATGACGGCCAACGCCATGGGCAACGAGATCCCGGTGCCCGAGACGAACGAAACGACCACGCAGAAGCTCGACGGAAGCGTCGTCGACGTCAAGGTCGGCGACGCCGCGCCGACGGGCAGCTCGATGCGGCTTGCGCACGTAAGCATGTTGGTGTATCCGTCCAAGCCGGTCGCGGTCGGAGACACTTGGACGTCCACGGGAGCGAAGTCGGCAATGGCGGATGGCGTATTCTAAGAGGCATGCGGCGGTGGCTTTACATTTTGATCGCGTGCGTCCTCAACGTCACGCTGACTGCGCCGCTGTTTGCCGTCAATGAACCGGCCAACAATCTTCCTGCGTGCTGCCGGCGTAGCGGCGCCCACCACTGCATGAACATGACGGCCGTCGATCCTCAATCCGATTTCGGCTTCACTGCGATTCCCGAGCGTTGCCCCCGTCCCGTTGTAGCGACCACGGTCACACAGCCACACAGCTTCGTGCCACGATTTGCTCCCCGCGATGGCAGCCCTCTTTTTGCTCGTCCCGCGGCTCTGCCGCAAACGGAAGCGCGCTATCGTGTTTCCTGGACACGGTGCCGGCAGAAGCGCGGTCCTCCGGTCAGCCTCTAAACCCCTCGTCGAAAAATCCGAAAACTTACGAGACGTCTGTCCCTGCACACGGGACAGGGAGGCTGATTTGTATTTCCGCACGAGTGCTTGTTTCCTTTTACTGGTCATCCTTTTGATGACGCAGACTGCCCGCGCCAGCGTTTTCGGCGAGATTCAGGGCATTGTTCATGATCCACAACATCGTCCCATCGCGGGGGCTACAGTAACGGTCAAGAGCCGAACGTCCGATTGGACGCAGTCGGTTGCAACCGATCGTGATGG
>CAXUKB010000055.1:0-17322 GCA_964251345.1 uncultured Fimbriimonas sp.
TGGGAACCGAAGAGGAGATCGAGATTTTTGTGAAGGAATTGAAAAGAGCTATGTCGCCGGCGGTAAGCCGGTGATCGTCGTCATGCGCCACGGCGCCACGCCCGCCCAGGTGGACGAGGTCTCCACGCGTCTGGAGCAGCTCGGTTACGGGGTCAACCCGATCGTGGGCATCGAGAAGACCATCGTCGGAGCGGTGGGCGGAAGCGAAGAGGACAAGCTCGACGCCGCCGATTCCCTGAAGGGTTACGCAGGGGTCGAGGACGTGATCCTCATCACGAAGCCTTACAAGTTCGTCGCCCGCGAGGCGCGCGGCGGAACTTCGGTCGTCGACCTCGGCGACGGCGTGACCGTCGGTGGCACGGAAGTCTGCATCATGGCGGGTCCGTGCACGGTCGAGGGCGAGGAGATGCTTTTTAAGACCGCGAAGGCGGTCGCGGAAGCGGGGGCGAAGGTTCTGCGCGGTGGAGCTTACAAGCCCTGCACGTCGCCCTACTCGTTCCAGGGCATGGGGCTCGAAGGGCTCAAGCTCCTTCGGGCGGCCGCGGACCGGTACGGCCTCAAGGTCATCACCGAGGTCATGCACACGCGCAAGGTCGAGGAGGTCGCGGAGTACGCGGACATCCTCCAGATCGGGACGCGCAATATGCAGAACTACGAGCTGCTGCGCGAGGTGGGAATGTCTCGAACGCCCGCCATGCTCAAGCGCGGCATGACCGCCAAGTTCGAGGAGTGGCTGCTCGCCGCCGAGTACATCGCGAGCGCAGGCAACGAGCGGATCATGCTCTGCGAGCGGGGCGTTCGCACCGCGGAAACCTACACGCGCAATACGCTGGATCTCTCCGCGATCCCTGCGATCCGGTCGCTTTCGCACCTGCCCATCGTCATCGATCCCTCGCAGGGAACGGGCCGCCGCGAGTTGGTGCCCGCCATGTGCCGTGCCGCGGTGGCCGCGGACGCGGACGGACTCCTAATCGAGGTTCACCCCTACCCCGATCACGCGATGAAAGACGGGGCGCAGAGCGTCACCATCGAATCGTTCGTCGGTACGATGCCTTCGCTTGCGAAGATCGCCGACGCGGTCGGACGCTCGCTTCCCTTGCCTGCCGCCGTCTAGTTCACGACGACTCTTCCCTCGGCGAGAGGGACGAGTCGGATCGCCCGCAACGAAGCAGGCGCTTAGACTTTCCGGTCCATCGTCAGCGTCACCGACGTGATGGGCATCCCGGCGGCCGCCCCGGGCATGCCGTCTAAATTTGTGATTTTCCCGTCGATGTGGTTCGGCCGACCGGTGGCGGCTTCGACGAGGGAGGTGAATTCCATGTGCATCGGCTTGGGAGATTTCTCGTTCGAGACATCCACGCTCGTCACGTACTTGGCGACGCCGTCGGTGAGGCTCTCCAGCTTCGTCGTTCCCTTCGTCCGCGTCTTAGTATCGGGATCGGTCTCGTCGTAATCGAGCGACTGGCCCACCGTCATTCCGGACTTGGGGAGCCCGCGCATGTACTTCGTGAAGTCCATGCTCGCGCCCCTTCCGGAGGGAGTCGCGCCGACCGGGTTACCGTACTTCGAGATCCGCATCTTCTGAGCCGGACCGGTTGGGAGGGCACGATCCATCCCCATCAGCGCGATCTTCCCATTCGTCATCGTCGTCTCGACGTCCGCATCCCCGTTATCGTAGACGGCGGTGACCTTCTGGCTCGAGTCCATCAGCATCGTCATCGCCATCGATCCTTCCATCTTCATTTGGATGTGATAGGCGTCCACGTCGCCCACTTTGTAGCTGCGAGCAACCTGAACGGTTTGGGCGGAAGCGAAGGCGACGAGGCCGAGGAGGGCAAGCGAGGTTCGAGTCTTCATGGTGGCTTTGACCTAACGATGGATTATGCCGCCAGATTGCCACCCCTCGCAAAACAAAGTTTAGAGCTCCGCCTCGATCCGCGCGATGATGGCCCGACGCCATTCCCGGGGCTCAAGCGATTCCTCGGCGCGGTCGTAAGGCGCCGTCGCCGCCGTCCAGAAGATCGCCGTTGGAATGGCCGTGTGGCCTTCGTCGGTTTCGTACATAAACTCGGTCAGTGTGTCGTCTTCCAAAGCGACCGCCACGTTGAGGAAACGCAGCGTGGCGGCGGTCAACTCATCCTCTTCGAAGTAGCCGCGCAACGCCTCGATCGCGTCGACGCCTTTCCAACCGTCCCAAACCTCCATCTCGATGCAGGCGCGCGTGAACGTCTCGGGATCGACCCACCGCCAAGCCATCGTCTGGGCTTCGAGCCATGCGCCTACCCGCTCCAACGTCCTCGTCGACATAGAGAATCCATCGGGTCGAAGGGGACGAATCGCAACGCCATCGCTTCCGAAACGTCCTTCTTTTGTCATGAAGGCTCCGGTTCCCTTTTTACTCCTCGCCCTCGCGGTCATCGCCAGCCACGGCTGCGCCCGCGCCGAAGCCCAGACGATGCAGGCCGGGCCACGCGACGGGCAGGGGAACGTGGAGCTCGTCGTCTATGCGGGCGACTTCGCGATGGTGCGCGACGTGCGCCGGGTCGATCTCTCCGCCGGTCGCGTCAGGCTCGGTCTGCAGGGCGTCAGCAAGTCGCTCGACCAGGATTCGGTCGTTTTCTCCTGGCCCAAGACCAAGGACGCCCGCGTCGTTTCGAGCACCTACGATCTTGGCATGAACGACAGCGGTCATCTCCTCAGACGGTTTCTCGGCAAGGAGGTCGAGCTTGTCTACCGGAGCGACAGCGGACGCGAAGGCGATCGCACGAGGGGGATCCTTGAAGTCGCCGATCCGGGCAACGTCGTCGTACGGGCCGACGGCAAGTATATCGTCAACCCGAACGCGACGATCGAAGCGCCGGCCGACGCGGGCATCGTCACCTTGCCACAGCTGTCGGCCGACGTCGAATCGGGAGGAGGCGGTTCCACGGACCTGGCGGTGACCTACATGACGAGCGGCATGGGGTGGAGTGCCGACTACACGGCGACCCTCGCTCCGGAAGGCGATCAGCTTGGTCTGGAGTGCTGGGCGACGGTCACGAACAAGACGGGCACCGACTTTCCGGACGCGAAACTTCGATTCGTCGCGGGATCACCGAACCAAGCGGTGCGAGATCGCTCTCCATCCCAAGTCTTTTCGCCGAATGAAGTGAGTGGCTCAGCCGCCGCGAAGAGCGACTTCAGAACGATGAATCGCGCCTTCGACGCGCCGCAGGCGATGGGCGAACTCGTCGCCTACCCCTACAAGGCCTCTGCCACCATCCGGCAGGATCAAAGCAACCGCGTTCGAATGATGGGAAGCGACGCGGTGAAGGTCAAGCGGGTCTACAGCGTCGCCTTGCCCACCTTGGAGCGCGATGAAAACACCTTCAACCAGCCCGACGCCCGCCAAAACGCGACGCTTGGGATCAACTTCGCGAACGCCAAGGATTCCGGGCTCGGCCTTCCTCTTCCCGGCGGGACCGTTCGGGTCTACGAGCCCGACGCCGGCGGCGCGATCCGCTACGTCGGAGCGGCCACCTTGGGCGACACGCCGAAGAACGCGGCCGTTAGCCTTGAGCTCTCGAAGGTGTTCGACGTGTACGCCCGCGCCCGCCAAGTAGCGGCGCAACGGGTCGACAAGAAGCACACCCGTCGGACCATCGAAGTCGTGTTCAGCAACGAGAAGCCGAAGGGAGTCGACGTTCGCCTCGTCCAGCCCATCGACGGTGGTTGGAAGATCGCCGATGGCGCCGCCAAGGGCGTGAAGACGAATGCCCAGACTTCCCAGTGGACCGTTCACGTCCCCGCCGGTGGGGAAGCGCGCCTCCGCTACACGGTGCTTCTCGGACCTTAGCGGGTAGAAAGAGGGATGACCTTCGTACCGGCGATCGTCCTTCTTGCGCAGAAACCCGCGCTTCCTTCGCCCGGAGTGGCGGATTCTGCCGCCGTCGGGAAGGCGGTCGCCGCATATGAGCTTGCGCCTTGGCGCAAGTTGCACCCGAAGGCGGATCTGGCCCTTACTTTTACGGATCCAACCATTCCGCCCGCGGTGGCGAGCCGTATCCGGACGGCCCTCGGTTGCACGACGCCCATGCCGGTGCTTGATACCGCCGTCCTGACCCTCGTCTTCGGCATCGCCAAGAATTCCGCCCCGAAGCGGCTCTCGATCGAGGCGTACGTTTTCCAAGGCTCCTTTCCCAAGGGCTTCCGCGCCTTGTACCTCGTCGCCACCGACGGTAAGGCGCCTCGGGTGCTTTCCCGCACCCTACTCGACCGCTACGAGATCGCGCCCGCGAAGCCAAACACTTAGTCCGTGGAGTCGACGAATCGATCGTCGAGCTTTCATCCAAGGAAGGGGGTTGGCTACGCCTCGATCGAGCCAAAGGGCAGCCTTATTTTTTCTCTTCCGGTCGATCGCGAACCCAGGCGAGGGCATCCGCGAGTTCGTCGGGACGAAGTAAGCAGAAACCGCGGCCGGCTCCGGCGAGCGCGAAGTCGAACCGAACTCGATCGGAGTGGGCCTCGATGCGGCAATGGCTTCCATTTGCGGAGAGTTGGATCGGAACGCCGTCGAGCACGGCTCCGAGCGCAGCGGTTTCGACAGCGATACAGAGAGTCGTCTCGTCGGCGATCGACAGCACCGAACGCTCGCCCGAACCTCCCAGCGCGATGCGCCCCGGCCCTTCGGCAAGAACGCGATCATCCATCGTGTGGTCCCAGCCAGCGTCGCGGGATTTCGCGGACGCAGGAGAGATAGCCGTCGAAGTCGATCGGCTTCACATGGTAGGCCGAGGCGCCGTAGGCCAAGCAGCGTTCGATCCCCTCCGCTTCGTCGGAGGAAGAAAGGAGAACGAAGGGCACCTCGCGCAGTCCATCGTCGGCACGGACGCGCCGTAGGATGTCAGGACCATCGAGCCGAGGCAACTTATAATCGGAGAGCACGAGGTCGGGCGCTCTCGTCGCGACCGGCGCTTCCGAGAGGCCTAGAACCCGTAGGGCACACGCGCCGTCGCGGGCCACGCGGACGCACAGCGGCAATCCCGAGTCGCGAAGCGCGCGTAGGGCGAGTTCTTCGTCGTCGCGGTCGTCTTCGATAAGCAGGACATTATAGGGAAAGTAAAGAATAGGACGCCTCGCCTATCTATGTAATCGATAACACGGGAAATCTGATCGCAACCTTAAAAAGTTGCGGCCAGTTGGACAAGCGAACGTGTCATCGCTCGACTTCCGCGTGGGTCGACGTGTCCCTGGGAACGTCGCGTCTTTTGCAGCGTTCCCTTACATGGACCATGCTCGTTCCTTTCGCCTCCCTCCTGTCCCAAGGCAGCACTTCCCCACCTACCGTTTTGACGTTTGTGCAAAAGGGCCTGCGGCGGGAAGCGACGCTCAAGTTTGGCGGCCGAAGCGTTCGGCTTTGGCTCATCGGCGGTTTTGCGGGTGAGAATCTTTTCGTCGATCGCGACGGGAACGGTACGCCCAGTCCACGCGACGTGGTTGCCCTCACCCAGCAGGAGGGCCAGACCGCCGATGGTAGCCGGGTTGTGGGCTATCAGGGCACGTTCGATCTCATGAAAGGGAAAAACACGACGCGCTTCGTCGTCCGATTCTTGGAATCCAACACCAAAGATCCTGGCTTTAAGGCAGTCCGGAACCAATTGCAGGTGGCCGAAGTCCCCATCCCTCCCGACCTTAGCCCCGGGCGGATCGCACCTTCGCTCGCCTCGCGCACTCTTTCCGGCAAGCCGCTCCAGTTTCCTCACGCATTCCCGGGCAAGCTCGTCCTCCTCGACGTTTGGGCCACTTGGTGCGGCCCTTGTCGTCAGGAGATTCCGTTCATGAAGGACGCCTATTTGCGGTTCCGTAAGCGCGGCTTCGAGATTGCGTCGTTCAGCATCGACGATCCCGGAATGCGGGGACAGGTGGCCGCGTTTACAAAGGCGGTGGGCGAAACCTGGACTCAGGCCTTTGAGGGCCAGGGGTGGAAAAGTCCCATTTGCCGGAAGTATGGAATCGAGAGCATCCCTTTTATGCTGCTCGTCGACGGCTCGACGGGTCGTATCGTGGCGGCGGGAGACCGTCTGCGTGGAACCGACATGGCCCCGACGATCGCCCGAGCCCTCGCCGCCAAAGGACGCTGAGGGCCGCTCCTGAGCCGCTCAGGTTCTCGTCGTGACCGTCGGCGGCTCTTCCTCTTCTTCCGACTCTTCGAGGATCGGCACTCCGGGCGAGAGGGGTGGCCGATTGAGCGGAATCGCGACGCCCGCAACCGCCTTCTCCGTGAGTTTAAGGGCGGCGGCGCGATCGTCCGCGCCGGGCGAAACGGGCCATGGCGTGTCGGCGGCCCAGTAAGAGTCGAGGAACTCGGACCAGACGCGTTCGTAGACCGCCTTCGTCTGGTCGGCGATGCCGTCCCACGAGAACTCTTCGTAGAGTCGCTCGCGGGCGTTGACCCCGAGGTTGCGGGCGCGGGCGGGATCCCTTAGAACCTTGAGGACGGCCCAGGCGAGGCTTTCCGGATCGCCCACAAAGCTGAGCGTTCCGGTCTCGTCGTGGTGCACCACCTCCTTAAGCCCTCCCGCGTCGGAGGCGACGACGGGAGCGCCCGCGGCCATCGCTTCCAGGGCGACGATGCCGAACGGCTCGTAGAGCGACGGGAACACGGCGACGTCGGCAACGCGATAAAGCTGGTGAAGCGAGCGGTTCGCCATGAAGCCGGTAAACAGCACTTTGTCCTTCAGTCCGGCCCATTCGGTGTAGCGCTCCAGCCGCTCGCGTTGGCCGCCGCCCACGATCATGAACTTCGTGTGCGGCTCCTGCGCGAGGATCACGTGCGCCGCGTTCAGGAGAACCTGAATTCCCTTTTCCCGCACAAAACGGCCGACGAACATCACGATCTTTTCGCTCGGCAAGGCTAGCTTCGCCCGCTGGGCGGCGCGCTCCTGCTCGGTCCAGGTGAACTCGAACTTCGAAGGCTCGACTCCGTTGTAGATGACGTCGATCTTCTCCGGTCCCACCGCGAACGACTTCGACACCTCGCCCTTCATGAAGTCGGAACACACGATGACCCGCCAAGCCTCGTAGGTCAGCCAGTACTCCTGTTCGTGGATGTACTTGCTGGTGTCGTTGTAGATGCCGCCGTGACGACCCATTTCCGTCGCATGGATGGTCGCGATCATCGGCAGCTTGTATTCGTACTTCAGCTCGCGGGCCGCGTCGAGCGACAGCCAGTCGTGAGCGTGAAAGATCGTGGGCTGTCCGCCGGGCCGCCAGTCCTCAAGGAGCTTTCGAACGCGCAGGTCGGTGGCGGCGTTCAAGAGCTGAATCTCGTGCAGGAAATCGTTCGGCTCCTCGGCGAGGTGGACGCGGTGGACACACACGCCGCTGGGGTTCGTCTCCTCGTCCGGCGCGGCGGGGGTCGTCTTCGTCACGACGTGGACGTCGATGCCCTTGGCCTGGAGTCGTTGCGAGAGATCGTAGACGTGCGGGCTGATGCCGCCCACGATCCGCGGGGGATACTCCCAGGAGAGCATGATGACGCGCATAGATGATCCGATTATAGGCGCGTCCCAAGGGTTTCCGACCAAGAGAAGTCCAAGCCCCGAACGTCGGGGCTTGCGTCCGAACACCCTGAGAACCTCTCCATTCCCGCTTTGCCCTAAGGTTTGGACCGCTTCCGGTTGGCGGCCTTGGAGATTTCCAAACTCACCGATCAACCGGTTGCGTCAGACTCCCTCTCGTGAACGATCCTTTCTCGCCGCGTCGCCGCGCCATGCACTCGGAGAACGATCTGCGTGGCCTTTGCGAGGAAGCCCGTCAACGGTTGGGCGACGACGCATCCCTGCGCGCTTCGCTGGAGAAGGTCCACCCGGCCGATATCGCCGACGCAATGCGTTACCTCACGGACGAGGAGGATCTGGCGGTCTATCGGGTCCTCTCCGCCGCCGAGGCCGCCGAGGTTCTGGACGAGGTCGACGCTTCCACCCGTCGGCGGCTTGTCGCCGCGACCCCGCCCGACCGCTTGGCCGAGATCGTCGGTCACCTCCCAACGGACGAGGCCGCCGACGTCGTCGGCGTTTTGCCCAAAGAGTCGCAGGAGGCGGTTCTCGGGCGACTGTCGAACGGATCGGGCGTTCGCGATCTCTTGGTCTACCCGCCTGAGACGGCGGGAGGCATCATGACGCGGGGCTACGTCGACTGCGTTGGAACGGAAACCGTCGCCCAGGCGATCGTGCGATTCCGGATCCAGCCGAAAGTCGAGCGCATCTTCGACCTTTACGTCGTCAGCGACAAGGGAGCGCTGCAAGGCACGGTCGACCTCCACACCCTTCTTCGCGCTTCACCCGAAACGCGAATGGACGCCCTCGCCGACGCGACGGTTGCTCGCGTCTCGCCGGACATGGACCAAGAGCGCGTCGCGGCGGTGTTCGCCCGCTACGACCTGACGGCGCTCCCCGTCGTGGACGCGGCAGGAAAGCTCGTCGGCGTGGTCACCGCGGACGACGTAATCGACGTCGTGATTCAGGAAGCGGACGAGGACGTCGCCCACATGTCGGGTACCGACGCGGGCGAGTTGGAGAAGAAGTCTCCCGCTCAGATCGCGTTTATGCGGATGCCGTGGATTCTCGCAACGATGTTCATCGAGCTCATCGCCGGGTTCGTGGTGAAGGAGTTCGACCACACCCTCGCGCAGGTTCTTCTCCTCGCGAGCTTCATGCCCATCATCAGCGCGATCAGCGGCAACACGGGCCTCCAAAGCGCCGCGATCATCATTCGCGGCCTGAGTACAGGCCACGTTCAGTTGGCGCACTGGAAGCACGCGGTCGTCCGCCAACTCTCAACCACGGTCATCCTTGCGGCGGTGTGTGCGGTTACGCTCGGACTCGTCGGTGCGTTCTGGTACGGCCGGTGGACGTTTGGGGCGCTCGTCGCGGTGGGGATGTTCGCGTCCATCAACATCGCGGGGGCAGTGGGCACGATGATTCCACTCCTCTCCAAGAGACTCGGTTTCGATCCGGCGCTTACCGCCGGACCGTTCGAGACGGCGTTTCAGGACGTGATCGGCATCTCGATTTTCCTCGGGATGGCGACCCTTCTCCTGCCCTACCTCAAGTAGCAAGGTAAGACACTGTAGCTGTTGGATGGTTTATGCCAACGCAGGCAATGGCTCGTTGTGGTGACACAACCAGCCTGCGGAGACAAGCGGCTACCGCAGCCGTATCCTTGCAATCAGGCTCGCTCTTCGGGCCGGTTCTTGAAGAAATCGGCGTTGTCGTGGTCGTCCGGCGGACTGCTCGACTCAAGGAACTCTTTGCTCACTTCGCGGACCTTTTCTAGGTCCGCGGTGGCCAGGCACACCGAGCGGTCCCCCGCCCCGTAGTACAGGAGCATCGTGCCATCGCGCCGGATTAGGCCCGTCGGAAAGACGATGCCTTGGCCCCGGTCGTCGTACTCGTAGGGCTCCTGCGGGCCGAAGACCCACTCCGGCCAAGTGCGTACCACGTTCTGCGGATTATGGCCGTCGAGAATGGCGATGCCGGTTCGATAGATCCAATGATCGTCCGTCCGCTCGACGCCGTGGTAGACGAGGATCCAGCCATGCACGCCGCGGTAGGGCGGCGGTCCGGTGCCGATCTTTCCACCCTGCCAACCCGGGCGGTCGCTTTCTTGGAGCACGTTGAAAGGCTTGCCCCAGTGGATCAGATCGTCGCTTTCGGAGATCCAGATGTCCTCTAAGGGCGCCATCGTAGGGCGATGGAGAAGGCGATACTTGCCGTTGATCCGGTCAGGAAACAGGGCCGCATCCTTGTTATAAGGGTGAAGCACCATACCCAGCTTAGCTACGGTCTTGAAGTCCGTCGTGGTGGCAAGGCAGACGCCTGCCCCGAAGCGGGAGTAGCCGACGTAAACGATCACGTACTCCGCGCGATCGGGAACGTACGTGATGCGAGGATCCTCGCATCCCCACTCGTCGTACCAATCGCCATTGGGCTTGAGAAGCGGTTCGCTCTCGATGCGCCAGTCCGTCTTTCCGTCGAGTGAGCGAGCGACCACGAGGCTCGAACGGTCGTGTTCGTCGATTACCCGGAGGAGGAGGAGAATGTCCTCACCCACCTCCGCCGCGCCAGGATTGCAAACGGCTTTGCAAGGCATCGGCATGTCTTTGGGTTCGATAATCGGGTTGTCCGGGCACCTTACGAAGAGTTCTCGCAGGCGGGCCAGGTAAGGCGCGGCGTCGATCGGAGGGGCCTCGGCCTGATCCATCTTTCGTAGGACGCGTCCCCTTTTCGGGAAGTTTCCTCAGAGTCCGTAAAGAGCCTTGAGACGCGTGACCGACGCGGCGGTGACCGGAAAGCGCCAGAGGCGAAACACGGGCAGGAGATCGTGTCCCGTTTCGCGGCTCAGGATGGCGACGGCCAAGGCGACCTTGTCTTCCGCCGCCTCCGGCGGCTTCTCTCCTTTATCGGCGAGACGACGGTAGGTGCGGTACCACCGCTTGAACGGTTCCCAGCCGTAGGCGTAAACGAGCCGCTGGAAAAGCGTATGGATGTCGTCGCTCGCCATCGAGTCCCAAGTCCGGGTCGGATCGGCAAGCTAGGCGTCCCCAAAGGTGCCGTAGAACCCGTCGACGAGTTCTCGGCCGGTGAGGGGTCGCGCCTCCGCAGACTGTCCATAGACGGGCGAGCCGGTGCGCCATGCTATGCGGAAGGCCGTGTCTGGGTCGCGGGTGACGGCGTAGGCAAGCTTGAAGGTCGCCTGAAACTCGGCGCAAGGTCCGCTCCAGATATGCCAAGGCCCGATCGCCTCGTCGAAGTTGTGTCCCACCTTGTGAACCCAGCCGAAGGGAACCAGCCCCTCGTCGAAGCCGCGCACGGACTCACCGACGAACTTCGTGTTGAGCACCATTTCTCGCCCGGCGTACGCCCAGTAAGGATGCTCCGGAGACTCTCGGTAGACCATGAGCGCACCCCCGAAGGGATGCTCGCCCGTGAGATCGATCATCGAAGCGTAGAAGCCGTCGATCCAACCGAGCGCACGATCGGCGGTTTTGAACTCCTTGAAGCGGGACGCCATCAGGGAAAGGGCCACGGTCTTACCGGAGATCGTCTTCAAAGGCTCCGGCAGGACCGCTTCCGGCACCGCGAAATGGAAGGGGAGACTCTGCTCGCTTATGCCGACGCGGAGGGTGAAGGCGCCGACCATCTCCGGATCTCTCGGCCGTGCCGCGTCGACGACGGCGGCGGGAAAGTTACCGATCTCGTCGCGCGTCACGGATCGTCCGGCGGGCAAGGGCTGATCGACGTCTCCGCCCCAGGAAGTGCCGACCGCCTTTCCGGCGGCCTCCCAGTGCGCGGTCCAGCGGACGATGGTCGCGTCCGGACCGTCGTTGCGGAGAACGAAGCGATAGTTGCCCCAGCCATCGCGCATCCACCCTTTCGGCTCGACCGTGCGCTCGGCTGGAAGCGTCACCCCACTCTGGACGAAGGGCAAAACCGGCGCGAGAATCACCGGTGAGCCTCCGCAAAAAGCTCGTGCTGTCCGATGCCGTACACCTCGTGTAGCGCCTCCTCGACGCTCGGCTGACCGAGCAGGTTGATCTTGACCTCGGTCCAGAACGAATTGTTGGTGAAGGCGCGGAGGAGACGGGAAAGCGTTTCGTCGCCGCCGTGGGCCCGCAAAGTTCGGACAAGGGCGGCGGCCTGGCCGTAGGCGGCTTGCGAGTGCTGGAGACCTTCGTCGGTGCGGCGGTCGGTCTCGAAGGCGGCGTCGAGCGCTAAAGGCTCCATCCATTCCGTTACGCCGGGCGCATCGCCTTCCATCAGCATCGCGAGGCCTTCGTCGAGCCAGTGCGGAATGCGAGCCTGAGTCAGGTTGAGCGTGACGACGTGGGTGAACTCGTGGGCCACGACCCGCCGCAGGCGCTCAGGATCGAGTGCCGCGCGAAGCGGCAGACAGATCTTATCGTAGGGGTACTTATCGACGCAATAGCCAAAGCGCGCGCCGTGCCAGGGCGCGTCGACCTCACCGAGCAGGACCGTCGCGCGGACCGGCATTTCGAAGTTCCAGCCGAGTCGCCCGGCAACCTCCCGACAAGGTTCTCGCAGGGCGGCGCGGTGCTCCTCGCCAAGGTGGAGTTCCGAAGGGTCCCACTCGACGGAGAGCCAAGGTTCCAGTTCCTCGACTCGAGACCGTTCGCGGGTCAACGCCTCGCCTTCGATCATCCGGTACCAGCGGAGAGCCGCACCGCCGAAGCCCGCACCGAGACGCTGTGCGACCGCGTAGGCCGATACCATTTCATCCTGATAATAAGCGCGGATCGCCTCGTTCCACTCACCGCTCTCGCCGATGCTTCCGTAGCGGGCGGTCAGCGGCTCGTAGGGGCGGGCTCCGGGAGAGGGCATGTCCTATTGTGTCCTGCCTGGCTCGGGTAGGTTTCTGGCTATGATCCGAGAAGCGGCCAACGAAGACGCGCCGGGCATCGCGGAGGTCAACGCCGCCGCTTGGCCTTGGGCCTACGCCGACATCCTCTCGCCCGAAACCATCGAGGACGAGACCGATCCCCTCACCCGAGCGCTGCAGACGACGCGCATCATCGCCCGCGGAGATCTCTTTCTCGTCGCCGACGGCGCGGATGGGATCGTCGCTTATGCGTCGGAGTTCCGGCCGCCCCAACTCGAGGGCTTCGATGCCGAGATCGGATCGCTCTATGTCCACCCCGACTTCGCCGGCCGGGGTCTTGGCCGCGCTCTCGTCGGCGCGCTTACGTGTCGCCTTTGGGATCGAGGCGCACGCTCGCTTGCCGTGAACACCCTTGCGGCCAACGCGATCGGACGCGGCTTCTACGAACGACTCGGCGGCACGGCGCGCACGGCTCCCGACTGGGAAAGCCTCCCGTGCGTTTGGTACACGTGGGATGAAGGGGCCATGTCGGGCCTTATCCCTTCAGTCCCGTGATCGCGATGCCCTGAACGAAGAGGCGCTGGGTGAAGAAGAACAGAACGATCACCGGCGCGATCGTCATCGCGGAGGCGGCCATCAGCAGGTTCCACTCGGTGCCGCCCGCCTGACTCTGGTAGGCCTGGAGGCCGAGCGAAAGGGTGAACGTCTTCTGGTCGAGAAGATAGATCAGCGGTCCGAGAAAGTCCCTCCACGCGCCAAGAAAAGAGAACAGGGCGACCACGCCGAGGGCGGGCTTGCTCAGGGGCAGGACCACGTCGCGAAAGGTTCGCCACTCGCTGGCACCGTCGAGCTTCGCCGCCTCGGAGAGCTCGAACGGGATCGAACGAAAGAACTGACGCAGGAGAAAGATGGAGAAGGCGCTCCCGAACCAGGCGGGCACCCACAGAGGACGGTAGGTGCCGATCCAATCGAGGTGCCGGAACAAGGAGAAGGTCGGCACCATGAGCACCGGAAACGGCACCATCATCGTCGCGAGCGTGACGCCGAACGCGAGGTCTCGCCCCGGCCAGCGCAGTCGAGCGAAAGAGTAGGCGACCAACGCGTTCGACACGACGGTGCCGCACACGATCAGCAGACAGAGAACGATCGTGTTCCGGGCATAGACGAGCAGCGGATAGTAGTGCAGCGATTCGTAACCGTGCTCGATCGCTTTCGCGAAGTTGCCCCATTGCCACTCCGAGGGAATCCACGTCGGGGGCGACGTCATCGTCTCCTTGATCGGCTTCAGAGCGGTGGAGAGAAGCCACAGGAAGGGAAACAGAAACGCGATCGACAAGACGATCAAGACGATCTGCACGGCCGCGCGCTGCGCTTTGTGGAGCGCGGCTTGGCTACGCAAAGGACACCTCGCCCCGAACGTCGCGATCAGCGCTTTCGCTCATCGGACGGGGTTCGCAGGGCCGTCTCGCCTTTCCGGCCCTGACCTTAGGAGCCATAGTGCACGTGCTTCTCGCTTAGTCGGAGCGAGCCGAGGGTCAGGACGAGGACGAGGACGAACATGATCCAGCCCATGGCACTGGCATAGCCCATCTTCTGGTACTTGAAGGCATTGTCGAACAGGTACATCGTGTAGAAGTAGGTCGAACGTGCGGGGGTGCCGTTCGGAAACATGACGAACGGCTCGGCGAAGATCTGAAGGGTCCCAATGATCCCCATGATGCCGTTGAACAGGATCACGGGCGAGATCATCGGAATCGTGACGTTGCGCGTTTTTTGCCAAGCGGTCGCGCCGTCGAGATCGGCGGCCTCGATCAGTTGTTGCGGCACGTCCTGCAGTCCCGCCAGGTAGATCAGCACCGCGTTACCCACGCCCCACACGCTCATCAGCACCATGGCGGGTTTCGACCAGGCGGGATCGCTGAGCCAGTTCGGTCCGTCGATGCCCACCTTGGCAAGCAGCGCGTTGAGTACTCCATGCTCGCCGTTGAGCAGCCACAGCCAAAGCACCGCAAGCGAGACCTGCGGCACGAGCGAAGGAATAAAGAAGATCGTTCGGTAGATCGACATTCCTTTGACCTTCGCGTTGAGCAGCATGGCGAGGATGAGCGAGGTCGCGAGCCCGGCGGGCAGGGCGATGACGGCGTAAAGCAACGTGTTCTTCAGCGCGGTCCAGAACAATTCGTCGTGCATCAACTCCGCGTAATTGTCCAGGCCGATCCAGACGGGTGGCTTGAGCACGGAGTAATCGCAGAAGCTGAAGTAGATCGACGCGATCAGGGGATAGGCGAGGAACACCAGGAAGCCGATCGCCCACGGCGACGCGAAGAGGAGCCCGGCGAGCCCTTCCTTTCGCGCCGTCACGCCGCCCCTCGCTGACGCAGGCGCTTCAGATAGGTATCGAGCTTGGGCTGCATCCGCGCGGCGACGTCGTCCATAGCCTGCTGAGGAGTCTTCTGCATGAGCATAATCGCATCGAAGGCGGCATTGATCTCGTCGTCGTACTCTTTCCAGATGCCGATCTTCGGCGTGGCGAACGCGTTTCGGCTCTTGCCGACACGGTCGAACAACCGAATGTATGGATTCGGGTGCGCCTTCCAAAACTTGGGACTGACGGCGCGCAAGGGAGACTGCTTCTTCTGGCCGAGGCACAGCATCTCCATGCCCTTCTGCGACTGGACGAACCGGATAAAGTCGAAAGCCTCTCGCGGGTGCTTGGCGCCGTGGGCGATGCACAAGACGTCCTCGTCGACTACGGTCGGCTCCGCCAGGTCGGGGCGGTCGGCGGGGTGGGGAAACGGCACGGCGACCCAGTCCAATTTGGGGGCGTACTGATGAATAAAGTTATACATCCAGACTCCCTGAGCCTCCATCCCGACCTCGTTCGCCATAAACCCGTTCTGGGGCGAATTGAAGTTGCCGAAGCCGCCCTTCTGAGTCGAGAGCGCCGTGGCGCCGTACCGCTTTGCGAAACCCTGCGCCCATGCGAAACCGCGCACGCTCGCCGGCTCGTTGATCGTGATCTTGTCCTTGCCGTCCCACAACCGGCCTCCAAAAAAGGGACACCACATCCAATTCCACCAGCCGGGTTCGGTCGGCAGAAAACCGGAAACGAGCAGGCGGCCATCTTTCCGGGTGGTGAGCCGATCGGCCATGGCGTTCAGCTCTTCCGTGGTCTGGGGAGGCTTGTCCGGATCGAGTCCGGCTTTCCGGAAGAGTTCGCGGTTGTAGTGCAGGGCGATCGTCGCGGGCACGCTGGGCAGCGAATAGAGGGTGCCTCGAATCACGCCAGGGTCCCAGAACGAGGGCACGTACTGGTCGGCCCGGATACCGTTTTCACGGGCCAAGTCGTCGAGGGGCACGACCGCGTTGGCGTCCGCGTACTGCGCGACGACCGGCCCGGAGAGCCCGGCGATGTCGGGCGGAACGCCCCCCGCGACGGCCATAAGGGTTTTATCTTGGATGTCGCTCACCGAAAGCACATCGACCTGAATGCGGTCCTGCGAGGCGTTGTAAGCGTCGACTACGCGTTTGATCGCGTCGAACTCGAAGCCGGTCCACTTCTCCCAATACGCGACGTGGATCCGATGGTCCGGCGGGGGACTCGCGGTGAGTCGCTCGCTCGCGAGGATCCCCACAACGACGGTGACCGCGAGGGCGGGGATAAGGAACGCGCTCCGGTCCACGGGGTGCAGTCTGCACCCGGACGGTGCCTCCCGTCAACTATCGACAAGGATCCGACCACCTTTCGTCGCCGCGTGCTTTTATGGACGCGGCACGAATCGGGCGATCAGGGGTGCCGCAGGCCGCGTCAACCGCCGACACGCCATTAGAAGGTCCCGAGTGAGAACGGGGAGACGTGCCGTCACGTTGCGACGGAAGACTTGTCCCGTCCAGAAGATGCCGTAGCGAAGTCGCGCGTCCGGGCGGCGAGAGAGAAGGGAAAGACGATGCATCTTCGGTCCCGACTCGGCAAGCCATCGACTTTTCCAGGGCGCCGGATTACGGAGAAAATCCAATCGTCGAACGCCTCTTTCCAAAGCATCGCGGAAGACGACGGAATCGATCACGAAGACGGGGCTGTATTTATACCATTCGTCACGATAGCCCGAGTAAGACACCATCATCGTGTCACCCGCCTCGAAGAACGCCTGACTCGCCACGACCTCGCCCCCGACGACCAACTCGGCGACGGTCGCGCCGCCTTCGCCCGCGAAGCGCCGCAGCAACCCTGCGAGGAACGACTCTTGGACCGAACCTTGAAGGTGCGCGTCGTGCCGCCGCCCCTTCGCACTCTCCGAGCGAGCGCGATGGAGCGCCGCTAGACGCGCGGCCGCGTCGGCCATCTCTGCCGGATCGCGGAGCAAACGCACGGACCAATCGTGCCCTTCTCGCGTGAGCAGGCGCGGGTAATAACCCAAGTTATCCCGCATCGACTTGGTCAGAACCTTCCGGTAGACGGCCCACGATTCGGGCAGCATTGCGTAGTCTGAACCGTTTCGGGCATCGATCCTCACGCTCGCAAGGTCACGCAAACGGCCAAAGGCATTCTGGAGCGGGGTCGAATCGACAGGCGCGTGGAGACGAAAACTTACCGCGTCCCATCGACCCGAACGCAGTCCCGAACGAAGGGCTTCGGCGACGAGCGCGAGGATCCGCGCCTCGAGTCCGGGAAGTGCCAAAAGAGTCGGTTCCTCCGTCATGTCGAACACTCCGTTCTGTCCGACGAAGCCAAAGATCCGAAGCCGCCGTGCCTGCCACGGTCTCGCAGGTCGGTCTTCGAAGAAGGGCGCCACACCGACGAGCGTGCCTTGCTGATCCCGGAATAGCAATACGTGAAGCCAAGTGTCGCTACCCGCGCCCTCCGCCTGGCCGCCATAGGCCTGCCACCAAGCCGTGACCCAAGCGTGCTTCGCACATAAGCTAGGCTTCTCGCAGGCGGCGAAC
>CAXUKB010000056.1:0-17257 GCA_964251345.1 uncultured Fimbriimonas sp.
GGCACAAGCCATCCTGCGGCGACAAGATCCCTCAAATGAAGATTGACAAGCCACTAGCTCTAGCGCTCGTTTCAAGGCTGCCGCGAGGTCTAAAGCCCTCGACTACGGAGCGGGTGCGGGAAACGGGAGTGGGTTCGGAACGATGGGATCTTTTATCCGTAACCCTTTGCCCTCGGGCTACAGGGGACCGGACGGTCAGCGGAATTGAAGAGAGAAGCTAGAAACGGCGGCCCAGGCCGATCATGACCCGCACGGCCCCGTGCTCGGCCACGCCCAGGCCCAATGAACTGGCTCCGAGCCGGGTGTCGGAGAGCAGCGTGAGCGACGCCCCGGGATAGCTCCTTCCGTCCGCCCAGGCGTTCTCCAACCGGCTTACGAGGAAGATTCGACCGATCGCGAACGGCAGGGGGCCGAGCGCGTGGGTCTCGGAAACGCCCAACAACGCGAAGCCGTTGCCCCGCACCTCGTCGCGCCGGTACGGTTCGACGCTGGGTCGGAACTCGAAGGGGAACGGCACGTCCGCGCCCAGGCTCGAGCCGAAGGCGGCGCGCAGTCCCCACGCGTCGTGCACCGGCCCCACGTACGTCTCCGCCGCGCCGGAGATCTGGCCGAACATCCCTCCGTAGCCCCGCCCCTCAAGGAACGCCCGCGATCCCCGACGCGGCACCACCGCATCGTCCGTTTCATCGAGATCCGCCCGCGCGAAGAGGCCTCGGTAGGAGCTGGTGCCCACGTCGAACGGCTCGCCGCTTCGGCTCGACGCGCCGTTCGCCCCGGAGAATCCGCCGAGGGAAAACTCGGTCGAGCGCGAGGGCCGGTAGTAGAGGCCGAGTCCCGCTTCGGCGGTCGAGATCGTCGCCGCCGACCGGCGATCGTCCCCGTCGAACCGAAACTCCGGTTGCCGATCGAGCCGGAACGTTGGGCCGACCGACAGCCCCCGCCCGAGCGGAAGCTCGAGCCCGCCCGAGAACGACGGGTCCGTGCCGAGGGCGAGGTCGCCGTAGTAGAGCGTGTGGTCGGGCCGAAGCTCCGAGATTCGGGCGGAGAGATCCGCGTAGGGACGGTCGCCCGAGTTCGACTGCACGTCCAGCCCTGCCCGCACGAGCGGCGGACCGCCGCCGGGACGGGTCGTCCGGACGAAGAGCGTGCCGTCCCGCCGCAGGTCGTAGCCCGCCGTCGCGAGGCCGCGGTCGGCCACGAGGCGGTCGAGGGCGGTGCCCAGGCGCAGCACCGTCGGAATGTCGTCGAGGTCTTGCCCGAGGGTCGCCCGCCGCACGTCGTCGAGCGCGTCGATGTCTCCCGTCACACGCCGAACCGTTCGTTCGAAGTGCGGCGCACGCCGCGCCCGACGGTACTCCAGGTACGCCTTGGGCGACAACGCGTACCGCTCCAACTCCGCGGCGTGCGCCGCCATGCCGGCGTAGCCCTGCCACGCCAACTCGCGCCACTTGCCGAACTGGTCGACGCGGTAGGGCCGGGGGTCGAGGGTGACGAGCGTTTTGTCGCGCGGCTCCCGCCCGCTCCGTCCTGCCTGGTAAGGGTCCGGCCCGTGCCCGTTGTCCCAGCGCAGGCCCACGAGCACGTCGGGGTCGAAGGCGTCGATCGCCTCGGCGGAAGGAAAGTTATCCAGCACCGCGCCGTCGTCGTAGCGACGGTCTCGTACCTGGACCGGCGAGAACACGAGCGGGACCGCGATGCTGGCCCGAATCGCCTCCGCAAGCCCCACCGGCGCGGCCGACGCGGGTCCGCCGAAAACGACGGTGCGGGGATGCGCGCCGTCGGTGATGTCGGTCGCCACCGCCCGAAAGGGGGTCGGCAGCCGATCGAAGCCCCGCCCGTAGTCGCGTCCGATCCAGTCCAGAAGGAACCCGACCTTTTGGCCGGGCACGAGTCCGTCGCGCCGCAAGGCGTTGCCGCCTTCGATCCCGGCGAAAAGGTCGTTCGGATAGCGCCGCGCCTCTCGCTTCTGCGGCATCGTGAGGTTTCGGTAGTCCGCGCCCGAGGCGAACAGGTGTTCGAAATCGACCTGCTCCATGTAAGGCGCGACGTCCTTCAGCCGCAGTCCTTCTTTGCCTCGTGGTTCGACGGGGTGCAGGATCTCGTCGTCCGAGATCATCTCGATGCCCGTCGCGTACCATCCGCCCACGAGCGCGCCGCCGCTCGTTCCGACGATCGAATCGACCGGCACGCGGTGGCGCTCCATCCACTCGAGGGCGCCGAGATACATGAGCCCGTACGCCCCGCCCCCCGCAAGGGCGAGGGTGACCCTCCGGCGCGCGACTCCTCGCCCTTGGGAGAGGGTTGGGTGGGGGTACTCGACGAGAATCGGCTGCCCCGACGCCCCCCCGACGATGGCCAGAAGCCCGATGAGAGGGAGCAGTCGTCTTGTCATTCGCGCCGGGGCCTAAGAGCGTGTCCGGATCATGAGCGTTGTAGCGGCAGGGCTTGCCCTGCGGAAGAACACTGCCCTCTGCCCTCTGCCCTCTGCCCCGAGAAGCTTATCGAAAGGCTCTTGCAGGACAAGCCCTGCCGCTACAATCCATTCTTCGATCGGCTCTAGGACGGATTATGGCTGGGGCGGGCCGAAAGCCCTTCGGAGACTTCCGTTTCGCGTCCAAATTCGACGTTCGGTCGAAGCGCGACCCGCGATGTCAACCCTTCCTTTCACTCCGGTGAGATGGAAGGGCTACCGTCCCGTTGCTTCGTGCGCTTCTCCATCTAGCCTTGGCCGAGGCTACGGAGGAATGCCATCACATCCCCTCGGCGAGCGGGATCTCGCACGTAGAAGGGGTGTGGCGCTTTTGGTCCACGTGCCGGACTGAGGAGCGCGTCCAAGCCTTTCACCGAGTCGTCCTTAAGAAAAACCGGCTTACGAGCGAGATCGAGCAGAAGCGGCAAGGCATTGCCGCGCTTGCCACCGCCCGGGCTCGCATCCACGACGATCATCTTGTCGTCGAACGTTCCGGGCGAGTTCACGATCGGATCGAGCGGCGGCTTTCGCCTGGCGATCGTCATTGGCGCGTAGCCCGGCCAGAGCTTCGCCAGCGGAATCAACCGCGTGTCCACCGGCTTGAGCGGGTCGACGTTGTGGCAGTTCGTGCATTGAGCGCGGAAGGCTTCACGGCCCCGCGCGACCGCCGCGAGGTCCTCGGGGTGGCCCTTCGGAGCAGGCAAAGCGCTCACGTAGGCGTTGAGATCGAGGAGTCGCGCATTGTCCACTCGCTTGCCCGTCGGGGCGGGTGGCGATCCCGGCTTGAAGCCGCCATTGGCCGTGACGTAGGGGTAGTTCTTCACGCCGGTCACCTTGAGCACATAGGCGTAGTCCGCCGCGATTTTATCGCCTCCGGCGCCGCCAAGCGCGTGAAGGAACTTTCGGCCGCCCGGAGTAAGCAGGTTCGTCTGGTCGAACAGCGCGGTATAGACCGTGTTGTTGAAATCGTCAAGCTTATCGTTCTGTCCCGACGAGCCGAACGGCGCGGCGAGATCCTGCCGGAAGAACGGTGTGATGTGGATCGAGTTGCCGTTTCCGTCGGGAGAGTCGTCGAACGTGCCCACGGGGTAGGCCTTCGGGTCGTTCAAGTAAGCGTCCACCTGAGCCTCTGTCGAGTATTTCGTGAGGTGATACATCGAAACGCGACCAATCGATTTGCCACCTTGGTCGAGCTGAAGCGTGGGATAGAGCGCTCGCGAGTTTGCGGCAAGGGCGAGAAGCTTGCCCACCTCGAGCCCGTGAGGCGTCGGCCCGTCGATACGCTTACCAATCGAACCCTTCGCTCCGAAGCGGAATACGGAGGCGTCGGTGATCGCGTGGCAGAGAGCGCACGTCACGCCCGTCTTTCCGTGCCGCACGACCATCCCGATTACCGCGTTCATCGCGACGAGCTTGGGAAGCATCTTTGGATCGTTCATCGTTGGGGCGTTCGCGGGCGAGAGGTCGGTCTTCGATTCCGCCTCGATCTTCGCCCGTAACTCCGGAGACATCGACTCGGAGTCGAAGCTTACGCCGTTCTTCAACGCGGCGAGCATGGTCACCTTATGCGCGGCCAAGCCCTGCGGCATCCGCACGGCGTCGGTCCAAAAGCCCTCGGTCCCGAACGTCTCGAAACGGAACACGTCGCGTCCCTTGTCGAAATCTCCTTTTGCAATGGGTTTAGGAGGCAACGGATTTGCGGGGCCGTCCTTTTTGCCGCCCTGCGGCGCGAGCGAGGCGCCCACGGCGGCGGTTAGGGCGAGGACTGCAAAGCCAGGCAACGCAAAAGACAAAAGACCATAAATCGGGCGGGGCATGAGGAGTTCCGATGGCGCGCACGCGCCCGCCAACATTTACGAGAACCCCGTCGAAATGTTCCCTTTGGGTGCAGTCGAAAATCGCAAGACTATCGTGATTGAAAGCTCGAGATACGGTCTAAAGAGTGGACCCCAAAAAGGGAACTCCTGCCCTCGAAAGGGCCTCCTAACCGCCACGGGCAACCGCCCGACAGGAAGACCGAATAGAACATGGATACGTTGCAGGAACTCTATCAGGAATCGATTAAGGACGTGTACAGTGCGGAGAAGCAGTTCCTCAAGGCGATGCCCAAGCTTGCCAAAAAGGCGCAGAGCGCGGCCCTAAAGGAGGCGCTGCACACGCACATGGAACAGTCGCAGACCCACGTCGAGAAGCTCGAGCAGATCGGCGAGAAGGGCGGATTCAAGCTGCGCGGCGTCGTCTGCAAGGCGGCCCAGGGCCTCGTCGAAGAGGCGCAAGAGCACCTCGAAGAAGGCGAGCCCGGCCCGGTTCTGGACGCGGCGATCGTCGCCTGTGCCCAGAAGAACGAGCACTACGAGATCGGGACCTACGGCACGATCATCGCCTGGGCTCAAGAGCTCGGCGAGAAGGACGCGGTCGCCCTTCTGAAGGAGATCCTCGGCGACGAGACCGCCACCGACAAGCTCCTCAGCGGCGTCGCGAAGAACGAAGTGAACAAGGCGGCGCACGCCGTCGAGGCACCGGAGAAGCCCGCCCCGAGGACCAAGGTCGCGGCCAGCGTTCAGTAACCGTTAGACGACGCGAACGTCGAGGGTTCCCAAGCCCTCGATTCCGGCGTGAATCGCGTCGCCCCGCACGACCGGGCCGACGCCCGCCGGGGTTCCGGTGAGGATCACGTCGCCCGCCTTGAGCTCAAACAGCTTCGACAAGGCGGCGACAATCTCCGGAACGGACCAGATGAGGTCGCTCAAATCGCCATTCTGCCGCCGCTCGCCATTCACCTCGAGCCAAATCGCACCCTGGGACGGGTCGAACGTCCGCGTGAGCGGCCCGCAAGGCGCGGAGCGGTCGAATCCTTTTGCCGCCGCCCAAGGCTTGCCTTCCTCCTTCGCCTGCGTCTGAAGATCGCGCCGCGTCATGTCGAGCGCCACGCCGTAACCGAAGATCCCCTCCGGACCGAGCGCCACCAGCAGTTCGACCTCGTGGTGGACGTTGGTCGAGGCGGGCGGGTAGGGGAACTCGCCCGAGAGATCGATCGCATCGGTGGGCTTCCCGAAAAAGAACGGCGGCTGGCGTCCGTCGCCGCCCATCTCCTTCGCGTGGTCCGCGTAGTTCTGCCCCACGCAGTACACGCGCCGCACCGGAAAGCGTTCGTCGGTGCCGAGGATAGGCAGAAAGACGGATTCTTCGGGAGGGAACGCGAAAGCCATAGGCATAGCTTACGTTCCATCGTACAGTAGACGCCGTGACCGCGTTCATCCTGGCCGCCCTGCCCGTCACGCCGCTCCGCTTTGTGTACGTCGATCCCAAGGGTTATGTCCGGCTCTACGGCGTTCCGAACGTCCGCTCGTCCCGTCGTCAGTCGCGCCAGCCCGATCTTTCGCCCGACGGCCGGCGCTTCGTGTACTGGATCGAGGGAGATGCGTCCGAACCGTACGACGCCATGGTCGAGCACGACCTCGGGGCCGGACGCGAGCGGATCCTTCGTCACGGCATCTTTCGGACGCCTCGCTACGCCGCCGACGGCCGCACGCTGATCTTCAGCGAAATGCTGGACGAGCGTTGGTCGCTGCTCGCGCTCGATTTGGCGACGCTTAAGGCCCACGTGATTCTCAAGCCCGAACGCGAGCCGAAAGGCTCTCCGAAATCAGGCGCACGATCGACGGGAGACTTGCTCGATCCGGTTCCCCAAGCCGACGGCACCGTCGTGGCCCACGACGTGAATCGAATGGTGCGGGTCGACGCCGAGGGCCGGATCGTCGACACGAAGACGGTCGAGCTTCCTCTCTCGGCGAACAGCGCCGATCCCGATTTCCTCGCTCCCGCCCCCCCACCGTCCGAACCGGCTTCTCCTCTCCAATCTTACAGACGACGCGGACCCGAAAATCGTCGGCTCGGATGGGCTTGCGGGAGCCCTTTGGATCGTCGATGCCGAGACGTTGAAAGAACGTCGGATCACCGGACGCACCCTTTACGCTCAGACGCCTTGCTGGACCCGCGACGGGAAGGCCATCCTCTTCCAAGGCGGTCCGCTTCACGGACGCGACGGCATCTGGTCTATCCGCACCGACGGCACGGGGCTTCGTTTCCTCGTTCGGGGCGACGAACCTTCCGTCGGGCGGTCAAAGTAAACTCGAGGACGGCAATGGGGCCCGATGCCCCATGTTGCCCAAGAATCTCGTTCTCGCCGCCGCCACCGCCGCCTCGTTCCTGATGTTCCTCGACACGACGGTCGTGAACGTCGCGGCTCCCCGGATCACCGCCGACCTCGGCGGGAGCGTCGCGGGTGGGCAGTGGGTGGTCGACGGCTACGCGCTCCCGCTCGCCGCCCTGCTCCTCACCGCGGGCGCGATCTCCGACCGGCGCGGCGCGCGGAACACCTTCCTCGCGGGGCTGGCCATTTTCACCCTTACCTCGCTCTTGTGCGGCCTGGCCCCGAGCCTCGCCGTGCTCGTCGGCGCGCGGGCGCTGCAGGGAATCGGCGGAGCGCTGATTCTTCCCGCGTCGCTCTCCCTCATCTCGCGCGCTTTCGCCCACGGGGCCGAACGGTCGCGGGCGCTCGCGATCTGGGGCGCAGTCGGCGGCGGCATCGCGCTTTCCGCTGGGCCGGTGGTGGGCGGACTGCTCACCGGCGCGTTCGGCTGGCGAAGCGTGTTTCTCGTGAACGTGCCCGTGGGGCTCGCCGTCCTGAGCCTCACCGCCCGCATCGCGCGTGACCTGCCCGCCCACGGCCGAAAGCCCGACGTGCCCGGTGGCCTGCTCGGCATCGTCGCCCTCACCGCGCTCACGGTGCTTTGCATCGAAGGGCCGGGGGCGGGCTGGACCTCGCGGTTGCCCCTGCTCGCCGGAGCGATCTTTCTCCTTGGAAGCGCCGCCTTCGTCGCGGTCGAGTCGCGCAGCCCGGAGCCGATGCTTCCGCTGAGCCTCTTCCGCACCCGCGAGTTCAGCGTGAGTACGGCTGTCGGCTTCGCGATCAACTTCGCCTTCTACGGCCAGCTCTTCTTTATGAGCCTGTTCCTCCAGCGGCAGTTCGGCCTCTCGCCGGCGGCCACCGGCTGGCGGTTCGTGCCCGAGATGGTCGCCGCGCCGCTCTTCACGACCCTCGTCTCGCGCCTCCTGCCCCACGTGCCTCCGGCCCGGGCGCTTCTCGCCGGGGTGACGACCTGCGGCGTCGGTCTCGCCGCGATGGCGACGTTCGGCCTGCGCGGCAGCCTCGCCGTCGACATCCCGCTGATGATCCTCATCGGCGTCGGCGCGGGCGCACCCTCGTTCCTCGTGGCGGTGATGCTGAACGCGGTGCCCACCGAGCGCAGCGGCCTCGCCGCGGGCGCGCTGAACACCGGCCGTCAGGTCGGCGGCCTCCTGGGCGTCGCCCTGCTCGGCGGCGTGGTCGGCCACTCGCCCTCGGACGCGGGGGTTCGCCTCGCCCTAGGCATCGGCGCGGCGACGATGCTCCTCTCCGCCGCACTCACCGCGACCCTAAAGCCCGTCGCCTCCACGATCGACATGGCCGAGGCCACGGCGGAAGCGATGGCGTAATCGGGCGAACCGCATCGATCGAGAAGGCGCCAGATGGGCGAGCGCCTTCCGCAAGGCGCTCGCCCACTTTCGTCGAAGCCGGGGAATCCGGGCCACCACGTCGCGGCGGTAGAGGATGTCCGCGAGGTAGATTGCGAGCCGGAACCAGCAGTCCGGGCGGAGGGGAACGACGAACGCACGGTGCATCGTGAGGCCGTCGGCCGCGCCCCACCGCGCCTTCCACTTCGCCCGCGCCCGCAGGAAGTTCAGCCGCCGGACGCCGCGCTCGAGGGCGTCCCGAAAGACGACCCCCTCGATTACGAAAACCGGGCTGTACTTGTACCAAGCCTCGTCGTAGCCCGAGTAGTAGACCATGAGCTCCCCATCGGTCTCGACGAACGCCTGCGACGCGACGACGTTCCCATCGATCGTCAACTCTGCGACGAACGCCTTGCCCGTCTCCGCCAAGCGTCTCAGCAGTTCCGCGAGGAACGCCCGCTGGGCCGGACCGTGGATGTGATCGTGGTGCCGTCGTCCACGCGTGTTGCGAGCCCGGGAGCCGTGAAGCGCCGCCAGCCGTTCCGACGCTTCGCGCATCGCCGAGGGCTCCCGAAGAATCCGCACCGACCAGTCGTGGCCGTCGCGCGTCAGCAGGCGCGGGTAGTAGCCCAGGTTGTCGCGCATCGACTTCGAGAGGGTTTTGCGGTAGGCGGCCCACGAGGCCGGAAGCTCCGCGACGTAGGGGCCGGTCCTTCGCTCCGTCCGGACTGGGAGAAGGGGATGCAGGCCGCGAAACGCCTCGCCGAGCGCATCCGCCGAGCCTTGGGCCAAATAGTTGAGGAACACCAGATCCCAGCGTCCGCGCAGGAGGTCGGGACGCAAGGTCTCCGCGACGGCCCGAAGGACCCGCGCCTCCCACCCCGGTCGGATGAGCACCGCCGGCTCTTCCGTCATGTCGTACACGCCTTCGCGCCCGAGAAACCCGACGCTTCGCAAGCGCCGCACCCGGAACGCGCCCCGCTCCTCGAACATCGGAAGCGCGCCGACCAACGCTCCCGCTTCGTTTCGGATGGCCGCGACGAAGAGTGCGGTTTCCGCTCCCGCGCCGAGAGGGTTGGCGCCGAACGCCTCCCACCACGCGACGACCCAGGCGTGCGACGCACAGGCGCTCGGCCGTTCGCACGCTTCGAAAAGCGCGTTCCACTCTTCCGCGAGCGCCCCAAGGCCCGCTTCGCTCTCCACGACCTCGACGATGCACGCCCCATTCGCGACGGCAATCGCCCGACCCACCGTCGATCGGCCGTCCATTCGAATCCCCACTTCCTAAAGTGTGGCGGCGAGATTCCCGCGAAACGATAATAAAGTTCTATATAGAAAACGTTAATCTTAGAGGGACCACAGACGGCCAGGCTAACGGAGAGCTCGAAACTTTCGGAAACCCCTCTCCCCTCCGGGGGAGAGGGCATAGGCGTTGACTTTAGGGATTTCTCGTCGTCCTGGGCACCCCCCCCCCCCGCGTTTATCTCCTTTTCGATCGCCCTCTTCGATGCCCTGGGAGCCGTCCATCGAGCGACGAACGCAAGGAGCCCGGGCCCTTGCTCCCGGGCTCCTCGCCCAAGGCCTCGGGAGCCTGGAAGTCGAGAACGGGGGCGATCCGTCGACGGCTCCCAGGGAATAAGGAAGCGGCCTTATCGAAACGTCTATGGGGGCGAGGGGTCAGGGTTTGGAAACCGGGACGTTGGACTAAGCGGAAATCGGAGGCCTCGATTGGAGTCTTCCACGCCGGCACGAGAGCATCCGGCGCCTACGAGGCGTTCCCTCCCCTTCTCGGCACCTTCTTAATGTCCGTCGGGGATCGGCTCGCCCGGCACCCGGAGCCAAGCGTCGATATGAGGATCTTCGAGCCATTCGACCGCCTCCCGGTGGGTGCGGGGCGGGGCGGTGGGATCGCGCGAGATTCGCACGAGCACATCGCGCAGATCGACGTCGTCCGCAAAGATCTCTTCGTTCGCCAGGAGTCGGATGAGCAGCGCCGTGTTGACCGCCGAGGCGACCGCGTCGAGGGAGCGCAGGAGCGGGGGCGCGACGCCGTCGAGCGTCGAGAGCATGAACAGCGCCGTCCGGTTGCCCTCGAGTTCCGGCGGAGACTCGGGGAACCGCTCGAACATCGCCAAGAAGGCTTCGACGAGCTCCGGCGTCCCCGCCGTGCCTTCGAACTGCCGCGCCAGCACCGCGAGGTGGCCTTGGACCGCCGGGTCGTCTAGGTCGTCGATCCAGCCCAGATCCTCGATGGTGGCGGCCACGTCCTCTTCGGCCACTTCCAAGCTCGGGTGCCACTTGTCTAGCGCGGGATTGCCCAGCGCCCAGCGCCAAAAGGGGCGGGCGGGTTCGCCCACAAACCGCGGAAAAGCGTCGGACACCCGCGCGTACTCGCCGTGGGCGATCGCGAGGTAGGCCCCGGCAGCAAGGTCGGCCCGCCACTCGGGCTCACCCCGTATGAGCGCGCGGCCGCGGGCGTTCTCCGCCGTCTCTTCGGCGAAGGAGAGCCAACGATCGACCACCGAAGAGAGAATCGCCATCGTCTCGTCGAGGGTCAGGGCGTCCGGCCCGGTGACCTCGATCGTGCCGCCGGGCGGATCGGCGAGGACCGCCGCGACCATGCGCGCCGAGTCTTCCCGGGTGATCCACGCCACGCGGCCATCGTCTGCCGGTCCGCGCACCGCCCCGTCGTCGCCGATCATCTCGAGGATCTGCTCCGCGTACTTGCCGTTGCGTAAGATCGTGTGGGGCAGGCCCGTCGCCTTCAGCGCGCGCTCGCTCTTCCAGTGGTCGCGGGAGAACGGGTACGAGGAGTCGGGCGCGGCGCCCTGGAGCGAGAGGTACACGACGTGTCCCACGCCCGCGCGCTTGGCCGCCGCAAACGCCTGTTCGTGGAGCTTGGCGCGCTCGCCGGGCGGCGCCTTGGCCGAGACGATGAACGCCGTTTGGACTCCGGCGAACGCACGCGCCATCGCGGCGTCGTCCGCGTAGTCGCCGATCGCGACCTCCGCGCCAGGCAGTTGGGGAGCCCGGTCGGGGTCTCGGACGAGAAGGCGCACGGGCAAGCCCTTCGCGACGAGAAGCTCCGCCGTCCTCCCTCCCACGTTGCCCGTGGCCCCCGACACCAGGATCATCCGGTGTTAGGCGACGAACGCGGGGCAAATGTGCCTCGCACCCAAGGAATATTCCGGACGGCGCGGCCATCGAGCGCTCTCGGGACCGGAAAGACAGGCATTGAGGTCGTCGCCCGTCCGTCGCAAGATTCTCGAAGACACCGTCTCGATCCCTATCGAGGTTAGGGCGGGGCAACCCCGTTGAGATCGTCCCTTACCGCGTCTTTACGACCTTCGCGGGACTCCTCTCTCCTTCCCCTGGAGAGGAGAGTCGATTCACGAGACAAAGCCTACTCTGCCGGCATTCCCATCCGGATGAGCCCGTCGGTCGTCAGGTTGTGAAGGGCGAGGCCGTGTACTTCGGCCGGCACGTTGATCGCGATGCCGAGCGGCGCGGAGTACAGGCCGCAGGCCCAAGTCAGCTTCGACGCCATTTTGCCCAGATCCTTCCGCCCGTCGATGATGTCGGCGGTCTTGTGCAAGCCCCAGCGGGCGTCGATCGACTTGTCGTAGACCGCGATCTGCGTGCGGATCAGGTCGATGAGGAAGCGTCGAGGCGATCCGGGGGCGCCGTTGATCGCGAGCTGGTGGAAATAGGGGCCGTTCTCCGACCAGCCCGCCTGGGTCGTCTCCGGCGAGGGACGGTAATTCGCGAGGAACGGACGCTGGGGGCGATGCAGCACGTCGGTCAAGTACATCTGCGCGTAATGCAGCGTGTCTTCCAGACAGAGGAGCGCGCACACCGGGTCGAACGGCGGCCGGTCCGGTTGATGTACGTCCTTGGCGTGGCCGAAGGGAGTGTTGTAGGTCGTCCACCGGTCGTAGGAGAGGTTCCCCCGATCGTAGTGGTGGCGGTGGGCCCAGGTGTCCTGCTGATAGTGGAAGAACACGCCGAGCAGGACCAACGGATGGCCCGGCGCCGTCTCCGCCGCGTGGAACATCCGCTCCTTGCGCGCAACGACGCCCTGCGGCCCCATCCTTCCGTCGTGGTCGAAGGCGTGCCACAGCCACTCCTGCCGCACGTTCGGAATGACGCCCCCGAGGCCTCCGTTGGCAAGGCAATCGGAAGACTCGTCCACGCCCTCGTCGGCGGCCGCGATCTGAAGCGCTTCGTCGGGATTGAATCCCGCCGCGCAGCAGATCGCGTAGGTCATCTGGAAGTGGGTGTCCGGCTCGTAAGCCAAGGCCGACGACGCCAAGCCGGCCACGGCGACGAAGGCAATCGCCTTGAAATGTCCTGATCGGATCATGCTCAACACTATATCGGAGTCGGCGGCACTCGTCAAGGCCGGGGCGAGAGAGGGAATCCCTAGAGCGTCAGACCGCCGTCGACGGTGAGGGTTTGGCCGGTGATGTAGGCGGCGGCGTCCGAGGCGAGGAACAGAATGGCCGCCGCCACGTCCTCGGCCTTGCCCAAGCGACCGGCGGGGGCGGTCTTCTCGACGTAGGTCTTGAACTCGGCGGGCAGGCCGTGGGTCATCTCGGTCTCGATAAAGCCGGGAGCGACCGCATTGCAGGTCACGCCCCGCGCACCGAGCTCCTTCGCCACCGACTTCGTCAGTCCGAATAGGCCCGCCTTCGAGGCGGCGTAGTTGGCCTGCCCGGCGTTGCCGGTCTCGCCGATAATACTCGACACGTTCACGATGCGGCCTCCGCGCGCCTTCATCATCGCCTTCGTCACCGCACGGGTGCAGAGGAACGCCCCCTTGAGGTTGACGTCGAGCACGCGGTCCCAGTCCTCGTCCTTCATCCGCACGAGCAGGGTGTCCCGGGTGATCCCCGCGTTGTTCACGAGCACGTGGACGGTGCCCATCTCCTCCGCGATCTTCGAGAAGGTCGCCTCGACCTGGGCTGCGTCGCTCACGTCGCAGGCGTAGGCCTTGCCGCCCACCGCGTCCGCCGTCGCCTGCGCGTTCGGCAGGGTCGTGGCGACGCAGGCGACCTTGGCGCCCTCCTTGGCGAACGCCTCGGCGATGGCCCGCCCGATCCCCCGCGAGGCCCCCGTGACGACGACGACCCGATCCTGGAAACTCATGGGGAAAGGATGGCTCACGATCGCCTACGGTTGCCGACGTGGGGCATGGCCGTTTACGTAGGGCTTTGGGCGCCATGGGTAGAGGCCGATGCCTCGTGCGGCCGCCACCCGTCGCGGTTTCGAGAAGTCACGGGTGACGACGGTAGCCGACCATCGCGAACGTTGCCCGAAGGAGATGCCGTCGTTGGCAATCGTAGGCCACCATAGGCCGTCGTTTGCTCCCGCTAACCTGCGCTCAGCGCCATCCGCGTCGCCTCGAAGGAGTCCGGATCCGACAGGCTCAGCCCCTTCGCCTCCTTATCGATCCGCCGAAGGAGGCCCGTCAGCACCTCGCCCGGGCCGCACTCGACGAAGATGCGCGCGCCGTCGCGGATCATGTGTTGGATCGTCTCCGTCCAGCGCACCGGGCGCTGAAGCTGAAGCTCCATAAGCCCCTTCCAGTCCTCGGCTTCTTTCACCGGCTCGGCGGTCACGTTGGCGTACACCCGCAGATTGCCGTAGCCGAACGACACGGGCTGAAGCGCCCGACGCATCTCGTAGGCGGGACGCTCCATCAGGGGCGAGTGGAACGCGCCCGAGACGTTGAGCGGAATGATACGCTTCGCACCCTTCTCCTGTGCGATCTCGCCCGCCTTCGCGACGGACCCTTCTTCGCCGGAGATCACGAGCTGGCCCGGCGAGTTGTCGTTCGCCACGACCACGATCCCGCCCGCCTCCGCGCAGGCCACCTCCAAGGCTTCGCGGTCGAGTCCTAGCACCGCCGCCATCGTGCCGCCCGAGACCTCGCTCATCAGCCGTCCGCGCTCCGCGACGAGCCGCGCGCCGTCCTCGAGCGAGACGATGCCGGACGCCGCGAGCGCCGCGTACTCGCCCACGCTGTGGCCCGCCGCCGCCTCGATCGCACCTTCGGGCAGGTGCGTGCGCAGGGTCTCGTAAGCCGCGAGGGAGACGGTGAACAAGGCGACCTGCGCGTTTTCCGTTCGCCGCAGGGTCTCCTCGTCCGACTCCCAGCAAAGGGCGCGCACGTCCCAATCCAGCGCTTGGGAGACCCGCTCGAACACGGCGGCGGCCTCGGGGTACTCGGCGGCGAGGACCTGGCCCATTCCCGGCTTCTGCGATCCCTGACCGGGGAAAACGACGGCGATCATGCCCTTATTGTGACCGTGGTGCCGCCTTCCAGGCGGCATCCCTGAGCGTTCCTCCGGCTGCCAGCCGGAGGCCAACCGGCTGAAAGACGATCGGACCCGGGAGGATGCCGCCTAGAAGGCGGCACCCCGTTAGTGCCAGAGCCAAGCGGCGGGGATCGGACCGGCCACTCCGTCCGGGGGCGTCACCGTGAGCGAAAGGGAGTTCGCTCCGCCCGCGTCGAAGTAACCCAGCTCGAGGGGGTAGACCCCCGCCTTCGCCGAGACCGTCCCGGCCTTCGCCGCCGCGCTGTGCTCCCCGTCGTGGTCCACGATGGTCAGGCCGCCGATCTTCAGTACCGAGCCGTCGTCGGAGCTTAGCGCGAACGTGTAGTCGCCGCTCTTCGGGAGCCGGATAAAGCCGGTGAACCGAAGGGCGAACGCCTCCGGCGCGGGCTTGAGCGCAAGGTCGATCGCCGTCGCCGTACCCAGCGAAGCGCCGTCGAACGGTCCGACCTTGCCGAACCGCCCCGCCTTGCCCACGACCGTCAATCCGGACGCGAGGCCCGCCGTCGAGTCGCGTCGGCCGCCGGCGCTCACCTGAACGCCGACCTGCGGCGAAGTCGCGCGGTCGGAGAGCCGGATAAGAGAAAACCGCATCTCGGAGCCGGGAGCGAGGTCCACGTACCCCGCGTCGCCGCCCTGCGGCGCCATGATGGAGTCTGGCTTGGCTCCGGAACCGACGGCGATGCCCCAGCCCGGACGGGCCAGCGGAAGCGTCACCCGGACCTTCTCGTCCGTTAGATATGCGGTGTGGTCGAGCATCGGCGGGTCGATGTGGTAGTTCACCCCGAGCTGGTCGTAAGTCGACAGCATCGCACCGAGTCGGACCGAGAAGTCGGGCCACGACTTGAGGGCGAGGGGCGTCCACACCGCCTCGGCGAGCGCCGCCGCGCGAGGGTAGGCCATGCGCTCGACGTCCTTCTCGTCGGGCAGCCATTCCGTCCAGACGTTGCCCTGGGCCCCCAAGACGTGGCGCGCTTCGTCGGGGGTCAGCTCGGTCGGAATCGGGTCGTAGGCGTAGACCCGCGAGGTCGGGATGTTCTCGTACGAGTAGTCGAGATACAGGTGCGAGGTGGGGCTCATCACCACGTCGCGGCCCTGCTTGGCCGCCGCGATCCCGCCCGCGATGCCGCGCCAACTCATTACCGTCGCTCCCGGCGCGAGGCCTCCCTCGAGAATTTCGTCCCACCCGATCAGCCGCCGACCTTTCAGACTCAGGTAGGCGTCGACTCGCCGAATGAAGTAGCTCTGAAGCTCCTCCGCATTCTTCAGCCCTTCCTTCTGCATCCGCGCTTGGCACGAGGGGCAGCGGTTCCAATCGCGCTTGTCCACCTCGTCGCCGCCGATGTGGATGAACTTGGAAGGGAACAGCGCCATCGTCTCGTCCAGCACCTTTTGGACGAACTCGAACGTGGTCTCCTTGCCCGCGCACAGCGCCACCGCCTGCTGGCCTTCCGGAATGCCGTCGCACTTCAGCCAGGGAAGGCTCTGGAGCGCCGCCTGCTCGTGGCCGGGCATCTCGATCTCCGGCACAATCGTCACGTGGCGGCGCGCGGCGAAGGCGAGCACCTTCTTGATGTCGTCCTTCGTGTAAAAGCCGCCGTACTCGTCGCCGCGACGCTTCTCCGGGAAGGTGATCCCTTGGTAGTTCCACTTGCCTTTGGGCGGACTGCTCCGCCACGCGCCGCGTCGGGTCAACTCGGGATACGTCTTCGTCTCCATGCGCCAACCGCCGTCGTCGGTCAGGTGCCAGTGGAAGACGTTCATCTTCATGCGGGCGTTGAGGTCGATGATCCGCTCGATGTCGTCCACCGGCCGGAAGTGGCGCGACACGTCGACCATCATTCCGCGCCAGGCGAAGCGCGGCGCGTCTTCGATCGTCGCGCAGGGAATCTCCCACCGACTCGTCACGTTCGACGCGCTCCCGGGAATCATCTGGCCACCGGGAATCATCCGGCCGCCAGGCCCTATTCGGCCCGGATCCCGCGGAAACCCGACGACCATTTGCCGCAGAGTCTGGCCGCCGTAGAACAGCCCCGCCGCCGTGGTCGCCTCGATCGTCGCGCCGTCGGGCGAGACTTTGAGGCGATAGCCCTCCTCCGCCATCCCGGGCACCAGGGTCAGGGTCACCCGTCGGCCTCCCCGCTCCACCCTCACGCCATCCGCCTTGAGCGCCTCGACCAACGTCTCCGCCTCGTCCTTCGGTCCCGAGATCGCCAGCCCCTTGCCCAACGACAGCGCGCCGTCGTCGCGTCGCACCGAAGAAGGCAGCGGGATTAAGGCTAAGGGCGGCGTCGCGGCTTGCGCGAAGAAGAGCATGGCGGGAGTTTAACCCGTGGTGCCCTCTTCGAGGAGGCATCCTCCCGGCCGAACCGGCTTATGGCCGATGTCGCCACGTAGAACCCCTCGATGAACGACCGTGCCCGCGAGCTTGTGCGTGCGTACGGTTGGAACACCACCTGCTCCCAAATTCTCAACCCCGGCATCGCGCACTGGTTCTCGCCGGAGGGCGACGCGGTCGTCGGCTACGTGCGCTACGCCGGGGTGCGCGTCGTGGCCGGCGGCCCCGTCTGCGCCGAAGCGCGCCTCGCGGCGGTCGTCGAGGCGTGGCACGCCGACTGCGACCGGGCGGGCGACGGCGTCTGCTACTTCGGCGCGGAGGCGCGGATGCACGGCCTGCTCGCCGACCTCCCGGGCTACTCGACCGTCGTGCTCGGCGCGCAGCCCGTCTGGACGCCCGAGAGCTTTCTCAAAGCGTGCGCGGACCGTCGCTCGCTCCGCTACCAGCTCCACCGCGCCCGCAACAAAGGCGTCACCGTCGAGGAGTGGCCCGGCGCGCGCGCCGACGATCCGCGCCTGTGGGGCATTCTCGACGAGTGGCTCGCCACCCGCGGCC
>CAXUKB010000057.1:0-1342 GCA_964251345.1 uncultured Fimbriimonas sp.
TTCAGGGGTCCCCTTTGATACCCTCCGGCTACGGATCGTTTCCGAAGCGCAATAATGGCTCACGATCGGCGAGAGCGTTAAGGATGACGGTTATATAAATTATTAATTGACACAAAATACGATATAGCTATAGGCTTCCTGACGAGGTCCCCCTCCAATGACGGAACAGCCCGAAAGAAGCACTTCTCAGCCTCGCATCGCTCGCGCCCACGGATCGGCCACACGCGGTCTCGATCTATCGCCAAAGTCGCCCCTCTTCCAGGGTCGTTTCGGACGGATTTTCCGGACCCTCCCCGCCGCCGACTACGGGAGCAACGACGCGGAAAGCCTGACCAACCTCCACGATCTCGCGGTCGCGATGATCACCACCCCGATTCCTCTGCCCGACCCCGTCAACCCGGCTCCGCTTCTCGATATCGACGAGGTCAAAGACGAGGCCGACACCGAGGAGAGTGGAATTCCGGCACTCTACACTTACTTCGGTCAATTTATCGACCACGATTTGACGTTCGACCCCTCGAGCAGCCTTCAGCGGCAGAACGACCCAGACGCCCTTGTCGACTTCCGGACTCCAGCCTTCGATCTCGATTCCGTCTATGGACGCGGGATCGACGACCAGCCCTATCTTTACGAATTCGATGGCGCCTTCGTCTTGGGTCCCACGATGACAGGAATGGCGGCGGGAGCGGCGATCGCGGGAGCCCACAACCTACCTCGCGCCAATCCGCAGCGACCAGACGCCGGCGACGCGGCGATGCCCCTTAAGCCTCGGGCGATCATCGGCGATCCCCGAAACGACGAGAACGCCATCGTCTCGCAGCTCCAAGGCCTCTTTCACCGATTCCACAACCGCGTGCTCGACGACCTCGGAGGCGGGCAGGCGAATTTCTCGGCGGCGCAGCGGATCACGCGTTGGCATTACCAATGGGTCCTCATCCACGACTTTCTCGCGAAGATCGTGGATGCGAACGTTTACGACGCGGTGCTGCCGCGAGACGACGGGAAGGTCGATGTGGTCGACCGCCCACCCCAACTTCGGTTTTATCATCCCCACCAAGAAGCCTTCATGCCGCTCGAGTTCGCCGCGGCCGCTTACCGCTTCGGACACTCGATGGTCCGCCCGGGCTACCGGCTGAACGACGACGTCATCCAGCCCATCTTCCAGTATTCCGGCTCGAATGCTCCCGGCGAAGGCCTTCAAGGCTTCACCGCGATCAAGAAGCACTGGGCGATCGATTGGTCGCGTTTTATCGATCTCGATCTTCGCCCCGCGGGCGAAGCGAGCCACAAAGGAAGTTCGGACAACAAGAAGCGTCTCCAACTCGCCTACCGAATCGACACC
>CAXUKB010000057.1:1352-6855 GCA_964251345.1 uncultured Fimbriimonas sp.
ACCACCCCCCTCGCCGGCCCTCACCACCGCGTCGTGTCCCGAAGCGATCCGATCGCGTCGCTCGCCGAACGAAATCTCATTCGAGGCTGGCGGATGAGGCTTCCCTCCGGGCAAGCCGTGGCGCGGGCGATGGGAGTGACGCCCCTGGACGAGGCGGAGATCCTGATCGGCAAGGCCGAAGACGTCGAAGATCGGACGGCGATGAAGGAGGTTCGGGCCGTGAACAGCACGTTTTCGGGCAACTGCCCCCTTTGGGTCTACGTGCTCGCGGAGGCGTCGAAGTTCGGACAGCCGAAAGTGGAACTGACCGTCCGCACCTCGGACGGCAACCGGAACGTCGCCACGCCTCAGCTCGGCCCCGTCGGCGGCACGATCGTAATGGAGACGTTTGCCGGAATCATGATGAAGGATCAGAACTCCTACTGGAACGTCGATCCCAAGTGGCGACCCGAGTACTCGGAAGCCGATGTCGCCGCCGGGACCTTCGGCTTGCGTGAGTTCGTCGCCTACGCTCTTGGACGCGGAACGATGGATTTCGGAACGTGAAACGACTCCCCGGAAAGGCTGAGGGTTAGAATGGGCTCATGCGTCGCGCGGTCCGTCGGAGACTCGGGTTCTACGGCGGCTTTATCGCCGCGACGCTGGGCTTCTACCTTTACCAGCCAGTTCGAATCGACCTCTTTCCCCGCGCGGTTCCAGTGCCGAATCCCACCGTCGATCCCGAATCCAGGGCGCTCTTCGAATCGGGCGCCCAGGTCGCCGTCCTCACCGCGCACCCGGACGACGCGGAGTATTATGCGGGAGGGCTTCTGGCCAAGCTCCACAAGACGGGGGCTCACGTGAGTCTCGTCGTGATGACCGATGGCGACAAGGGCTTCGAACCGTGGGAGGACGCCTCGGCGAATCGGCGCGTACGACGCGCCGAGCAATCGGCGGCGGCCACCGCCTGGGGAGCGACGAGCATGACCTACCTGGGCTTTCGCGACGGACGGCTGGGCGAAGACCAAGAAACGGACGGAAAGGCCACGAAGGCGCTGCAGGGCACGAGGTGGGTCGTGTCGTTCGACGGCGACTATCCCCCCAAAGTCGCCCACCGCGACCATCGGGTCGCCGGAGACATCGCGGAGCAGGCGGCGTTCGAGGCCGGCGCGACGTGGCTTATCCGATTCGCGACCCACGCGCCGAACGGCACCTTGGACCTAACCGGATTCGACCTTTCCCACCGTGCCTTGCTCGACTTCCATAAGAGCCAGTTCTCGGGCGAAAAAGAAGCGCGCGTCTGGGGAACGATCTTCGAGACCGGAACCGAGGATGGCGAACGGATCGGCGCGGAGTACGGATTGGCGTTCCGCGCCACGAAGCTACGGTAGCCTCGCGGAGTGGAGTTTTGGTCGGTTATCGAAGAGGCGCGGGGACTCGCGACCGTTCCAAACCAAGCGCCTCCCCAGAAGCCTTGCAAAGAGTTCTAGAGCGATTCTCGGATGGAGAGGTCATCGAGTTTGGGACCCAGTTCACCAACCACGTTTGCCGACTTAATCACTGGCGGCTTTGGGGCGCCGGAGTGACGATCTTTCCCGACATAAGCGGAGACTCGTTCCACTATTTTCGTTCGTGGATCGTGGGCAAGGGACGCGAGGTGTTCGAGATCGCTCTTCTCGATCCGGACGCGCTTGCCCCTTACATCGACGATCCCGAAGTCGAGAACGAAGGTTTGGAGTACGTCGCGGAAGACGTTCTTCGGGCACGTGGCGTCGGCGTCTACCCTCGCGACTTTGCGGAGGATGCGGACGCCAGTCCCGAAGGCGAGCCTTACGACGAAAGTCGCCTGAACGACGAGTACCCACGCCTGATTGGCCGGTTCGGCTGAAGGGCGGTTATCGGTTCGCCAGCAGTTCGTACGACCGAAGCCGCTCCTCGTGGCCGTGGACCATCGTCGTCACCATCACCTCGTCGGCTTGGGTGCGCTCGGCAAGCGAGGCGATGCGGGAGCGAACGGCGTCGGGCGTCCCGATCAGGGCCCGCTCGCGCACGCCCTCGGCGACCATGCACTCCTGAGGCGAGAACGGATAACGGAGCGCTTCGTCGGGCGGAAGGAGGAGGGGCTTCTGCCCCGTGCGGAGGCGGGCGAACGTCACAAGGTAGCTGGCGGCCAGCCGCTGAGCCTCCTCGTCCGTGTCGGCGACGATCGTGTGTAAGGTGAGAATCGCATGGGGCTTGTCGAGCGGACCGGGCTCGAACTCCCGACGGTAGGCCAGCATCGGCCCTTGCGGATCGAGATCGCTGAAGTGGGCGGCAAAGGCGTAGCCGACCCCGATCGCCGCCGCCACGGGCGCCCCTTCGGCCGAGGAGCCGAGGATGAAGATCGGCGGCAGCGGGGCGTCGGGCGGCATCGCGGCGGTCGTGCCTCCCAGCCGCGTGGGCACCGGACCGACGCCGAGGGCGAACAGTTCGCCCAGCCGCTCCGGAAAGTCCTCGGCACCGAGCGCGGCCCGCGAACCCCGTAGGGCGACGGCGGTGCCCGGGTCGGTGCCGGGTGCGCGGCCGATACCGAGGTCGACACGGCCCGGGTACAGCGCTTCCAGCATCTTGAAGCTCTCCGCCACCTTGAGCGGCGCGTGGTTCGGAAGCATGACGCCGCCGGAGCCGACGCGAATCGTCGAGGTCGCCTGCCCGGCGAGAGCGATCATGATCTCCGGCGTCGTGCTCGCGATCGTCGCCATGTTGTGATGCTCGGCGTACCAAACGCGCCGGTAGCCCCAACCTTCCGCTTTCTGCGCGAGCTCGACGCTTCGCCGCATGGCGTCGCCACTGGACACACCCTGAGGCAGAGGCACGAGATCGAGAACGGAGAGGGGAGTAGCCATGCTTGTCCTCTTCTACGCCGGCCAGGGTTTCACAGGTCGTCCAAAGTCGGCTTCGACCTAGGCTCTTCGTCTCGACATCCGCGTTCCGCAATTTAATAGCTTATAAGCATCGAAGCGACTCGGCGTAAAGCCTCCAGTAAGATGGACTTAGCCATGTGTCGGAACCATCGAGACCCCGTTCAGTGCATCGTTCCTCCGAACATTCTCCGTCACCTTGCGAAGAGCGGCGATCCCGAAGTCCAGGACGCGGCCTTGCGAACGCTTGCCATTGATACGACCATCCGCTTCACGCGCGCCATCGTCGAGCGGGACCTCCTGCCCGCCGAGCGGCTGACCTCCGCGACCATCGCTTCGCCGCAGCGATCCATCTACGATGCAAAAGACGAAACTTCGACGCAACGGACCAGCCTTCTTCGCTCGGAAGGTCAGCCCGCGAGCCCGGATTCCTCGGCCAACGAGGCTTACGACGGTTTGGGGGCGACCTTCCAGTTCTACTGGCAAGTCTTCCAGCGGAACAGCATCGACGGAGCGGGGCTCCCCCTGGTGGCCTTCGTTCATTACGGCCAGAAGTACGACAACGCCTTTTGGGACGGTCAGGAGATGGTGTTCGGAGACGGAGACGGCGTTCTCTTCGGGCGCTTCACGGCGGCGGTCGACGTGATCGGGCACGAACTGACGCACGGCGTCACGGGCTCCGAGGCGAATCTCGACTACACGGGCCAGTCGGGGGCGTTAAACGAGTCCGTCTCCGATGTGTTCGGCTCGATGATCAAGCAGTACTCGCTCGGCCAGACGAGCGCCCAGGCCGACTGGCTTATCGGTGCCGGCCTCCTCGCGCCGGGCGTCAACGGGAAGGCGCTCCGGTCGATGGAAAATCCCGGGACCGCCTACGACGATCCACGGCTCGGAGGCAAAGACCCGCAGCCCGATTCGATGGCCGGTTACGTCCAGACGACGGAGGACAACGGCGGCGTCCACCTGAACTCCGGCATCCCCAACCGGGCGTTTACCCTTTTCGCCAAGTCGCTCGGCGGGAACTCTTGGGATCGCGCGGGCCAGGTTTGGTACGACACCCTGCGGGACCGATCCTTGCGAAAGAACGCGACCTTCCGCGATTTCGCCCACCGAACCTCGATCAACGCCAGCCACCGCTACGGCGCCGGCGGCGACGTGGTCAAGGCGCTTCAAGCGGCTTGGACGACGGTCGGAGTAAAAGCCTAGCGTGATCGTCCGCACCAGCCGCTCGGGCGGACTCCTTTACCAACCGGCTTCCACGGCGAGCGTGGACGGTTCGGCGCTGCCGCCCGACAACCGGGCGGAGTTGGAGCGGCTCGTCTCCGCGGCAAATTTCGGAGCGGGCGGCTCGACGAATCCCGCCGCCCGAGACGCGCGGCAGTACCGTGTCACCGTCGAAGACGGAACGAAGCGTCAGGAGGCCACGTTCGACGACCTAGATCCTAACTCGGCCCGCCATCGGCTGGTCGATTTCGTCGCCGCGCACGGCACGCCGTCGTAGCTCCCGAACGGGGTAAACCGGGGCCTCAATGTTGAGCCTCTTCCTCTCCTTCGTCCAGGAGTCGCCGCCCGAGGCGCGGGCGGCGGCGCTCGTCGCACGAATGACGACGGAGGAACGCATCGGGCAACTCATGATGGACGCGCCCGCCATTTCCCGCTTGGGCGTTCCCGCCTACCATTGGTGGAACGAAGCGCTTCACGGGGTGGCGCGGAATGGGGTGGCAACCGTTTTCCCCCAGGCGATCGGCCTCGCCGCAACCTGGGACACCGACCTCATGCATCGGGTTGCGACCGCGATCTCGACCGAAGCGCGGGCCAAGCACAACGTCGATCCGAATGGGATCTACCACGGACTCACGCTCTGGTCGCCGAACGTCAACATCTTCCGAGATCCCCGCTGGGGTCGCGGTCACGAGACCTACGGGGAGGATCCCTTTCTCACCGGTCGGATGGGCGTCGCGTTCGTCACGGGCATCCAGGGCGACGGTCCCGTTCTGCGGGCGGTCGCGACGCCGAAGCACTTCGCGGTCCACAGCGGACCGGAGCCCTTAAGGCACTCCTTCGATGCCCAAGCCCCGGAACGCGACGTGTTCGAGACGTACTTGCCCGCGTTCGAGGCATGCGTTCGGGAGGGACACGCCCAATCGACGATGGCGGCGTACAGCGCGTTCAACGGCGTGCCCGCGACGGGCAACCGTTGGCTTTTGACGACGCTCTTACGCGACACCTGGGGCTTCGACGGCGCGGTGGTGTCGGACGTCGACTCCGTCCACGATCTATGGGCGGGCCACCACGCGGCCAAGGACGCGGCGGAGGCGAGCGCGATGGCCCTCAAGGCGGGCGACGACCTGTGCAGTGGCGACACCTACCGCGCGCTGCCGGAGGCGCTCCGGCGCGGTCTGGTGTCCGAGGCCGATATCTCGAAGGCCGCGACCCGCCTGTTCACCCTGCGGTACCGGCTGGGAATGTTCGACGATGTGCCCTACGCGCACATTCCACCGTCGGAGATCGATTCGCCCGCCCACGACGCGCTCAACTTCGAGGCATCGAAGAAGTGCCTGGTGCTGCTCAAGAACGACGGGGCCCTTCCCTTCTCCTCCGCCGTTCGAAGAATCGCGGTCGTC
>CAXUKB010000057.1:6865-17252 GCA_964251345.1 uncultured Fimbriimonas sp.
CGGTCGTCGGACCCACCGCAGACGATTTGGGACCGCTCGTCGGCAACTACAACGGCACGCCTTCGCACCCGGTGACGATCCTCGCCGGGTTCCGGAAGCGCGCCGAGGTCGTCTACGCAAAGGGTTGCGCACTTGCGCAGGGACTTGACGACGGCCGGGGACCGCTTCCGAAGGGGTCGCTGTTCGCCGACGACGATCTCACGACGCCCGGCCTTCTTCGTCAAGAGTTCTTAGGACGCGATCTCGGACTTCCGGAGGACGTACCGCAGGGTTCTAAGAGCGACACCAATTCGCGCAAAGTCGTGTCCAGCGTCGACCTGCGGGGTCGGGCTCTGAAAACCGACACGAACTACTCGATCCGCTGGACGGGCCGGTTCGTCCCTCCCGCGACGGGCACGGCGACCTTCGGTCTGTCCGCGGACGACGGAATGCGCCTCTATGTGGACGACCGGCTCGTCATCGACGATTGGCATGAGAATGCGGAACGCGGGCACACCGCGAAGGTGCCGTTGACCAGAGGCAAGCCGGTGCGGCTTCGCATCGAATATTTCCAGGCGGAACAAGGCGCATCGGTGCACTTCGGCTACTCCATGCCCGACGACGACTCGGCGCTGAAGGAGGCGATCGCGGCGGCGAAGGGCGCCGACGCGGTCGTGTTGACCCTCGGAATCACGCCTTCGCTCGAAGGCGAGGAGATGAACGTGAACGCGGTAGGATTCAAAGGAGGCGACCGGACGGCGATCGAGCTTCCGAAGCCCCAAAAGGATCTTTTGGCGGCGATGGGAAAACTCGGCAAGCCGACGGTCGTCGTCTTGACCGGAGGAAGCGCGCTCGCCTTCGATCCTTCGGGGGCGGATGCGGTGCTCGACGCGTGGTACTCGGGCGGCCGAGGCGGCGACGCCGTGGCGGCAGCCCTCTTCGGCGACTTTAGCCCCGCCGGACGCCTTCCGGTCACCTTCTATCGATCGACGGCGGACCTCCCGCCTTTCGAAAGCTATGCCATGGCGGGACGCACGTATCGGTACTTCTCCGGAAAGCCCCTCTTTCCCTTCGGCTTCGGGTTGTCCTACACTCGATTCGTCTATGCGAAGCCCACGATCGAGCCACTCGGAATCGTGTCGGATCAGACGTGGAGGGTGCATGTTCCCGTCACCAATTTGGGCGAACGCGACGGCGAAGAGGTCGTCCAGCTCTATGCGCGGTCGACGAAGCCGCTCACGGGAGACGCTCGTCGTTCACTCGTCGCCTTCGAGCGGGTCTCCCTACCGAAGGGAACCACGAAGACGGTCGAATTTATCGTTCCGAAATCGCGGCTGCGGGTTTGGGACCCCTCGCGAAAGGCCTACGTCGTGCGTCCGGGCGATTACGTGCTGGAGATTGGCGCCTCGTCGGCGGACATCCGGGGAACGGCACGCCTAAGGATTGCCGGATAAGACTTCGGCTTCAGGAACCCCGTCTCAACGAGCGGCGTTCCTGAAGCCATGCGCCGCTCGCTTCGGGTCCTCGCCTGGACGACGGGACTCTACGCGGTTGCTTGGGTCGCCTACGTGGTGAAGTCCGCGGCGGGCGTTGACCTGATCGCCTATGACGCGCCGGTGATCGGCGGCCACCACGGACAATATTTCCCGGGCAGCGACACCGTCGTGGACTGGCTTCGACACCACTAGAGAACGTCTCGTTCGCGGAGAAACAGCTCAAGATCGCCGCCCTCGAAGAGCAGCCCGCGAACAGCCGCCGCATCCCCGGCCGCAACGTCGCCGGGACGGTCACCCACGATAAACGACCCCGGACGTACCAACGGCAGGGAGGCAAAGGCCTCCTCCAACATCCCGGGCATGGGCTTGCGGCAGGCGCAGTTCTCTTCCGGCCGGTGAGGGCACCAGGCGATGGCGGCGAGGGGGGCCCCTAACGCGAGCAACCGAGCAGAAAGGGCGGCATGAAAGTAAGCGAGCGTCTCGGGTGAGAACAGCCCTCGACCCACCCCGGACTGGTTCGTCGCGAGTACCGGCGCGTAGCCCCTCGCGTTGAGCGCCCTTACCGCGCGGATCGCGCCTGCGATCCAGCGAATTCCGGCTGGATCGCTAAGGTAGCCGACGTCCTCGATGAGAACGCCATCCCGATCGAGGAAAGCCGCCGGGCACGGATCGGTCCAGGCCTCCAGACGCAAGAGGGGCACGAGGAGACGGTACCCTTTGCCGATTATGGAAGGTCTTCCCCTGAACCCTCGTCCCTCTCACCGGGAGAAGGGAACGCCGATGCGCGTCCTCGTGCCCGGCTCCGGAGGAATGTTGGGGCAGGCCACGGCCGCGGAACTGCGATCCCGAGGACACGAGGTCTTCTCGGCGACTCGGGCAGAACTCGACCTGAGCGACCCGATGGCCACCGCCCGTCTTGCGGGTGGCGATTTGGGAGCGTTCGATGGGGTGATCAACTGCGCCGCGTACACGGCGGTCGACCGGGCCGAGTCGGAGCCCCAGGCGGCGTTCGATGCGAACGGGTTGGGCGTGTCGTACCTCGGCACCGCTTGTCAAGAGCTCGGGGCGACCCTCATCCACGTCTCCACCGATTTTGTGTTCGACGGCCACTCTCCGGAACCCTATCCCGAGGACGCGCAGACGAACCCTCTTTCCGAGTACGGCAAGAGCAAGCTTTACGGTGAACGGGCCCTCGCCGGGAACGCTTGGGCGAAGGTCGTGCGAACGGCATGGCTCTACGGGGATGGCAAGTGTTTTCCGCAGACCATGCTCAACGCCTACCGAGCCGGAAAATCGCTTCGGGTAGTGGCCGATCAACGAGGGAACCCGACCTACGTTCCCGATCTCGCCCGCACCCTCGTCGATCTCCTCGAAACGGATGGCTTTCCCGGCGTCTACCACGCGGTGGGGCCGGAAACGACGACCTGGCACGACTTCGCCGTTCGCGCGATCCGAGCTGCGACGGGAGAAACGCCGGCCATCGCGCCGGTAAGCACCTCGGAGTACCCAACACCCGCCGTTCGCCCCCCCAACTCGGCGCTGGCGGACACGAAGTTCGGACCGCTCGGCATCGCACCGATGCGTTCGTTGGACGAGGCGCTTCAGGATTGGGCGGCGCGGCTCGCGGCACGGGATACAATGGGGTTATGAGACGGGCGGCGCGGGTGAGTCCGCTGGTGCTAGGGGTGGTGGTCGCCGTGGCCGCGCTCGTGGTACTCCTGTTTATGGGCCAGAAAAGCCCGGGCGAAGCCGGGTCCCGCTTCATGGATGCCCTCGCTCGTGGGGATGTCGATACCCTCGTCAAGACTTCCTACTCGCCCGGGAAATCGCCCGAAGAACTCCGAAAGGATTGGGAATTCGCGACTCACACGGTCGGCAAGCACTACCTTTTCCACTGGGAGATCACTTCGTCCAACGTCGTGAACGACGATTCGGCGACGGTGCGGCTCGCAGTGCAGCGGAACTTCGGTCCCGGTTCCTATGATGAGAACTATGGCCTTCCATTGCACAAGATCGATGGCGAATGGAAAGTCGATGCCTCGGGAATCAGTCGCGAGATGTACCCCGCACTTCCGCGTGCCGGAACGGACGAGACGTCCGCGGGTTCCGCCCCGCAGAAGGCCTAGGCTTAAGCGGTTCGCAGTCCAGGACGGGGCCGTTCCTCATTAAATGTCGCCAAGCGTCGCATCTTTGCGGAACGCTTTAAGGTTTCTCTCCGTTGCCCTTCACGATAGGCATCAACTATGAGCAACCTTCGCGTTCTGATCGTCGAAGACGAGCCCGCCGTCTCCGGCTTCCTTGAGGAAGCCCTTCAGGAGTCGGGCTACTTCCCCACCGTCGCCGGGACGTCGGCCGCCGCTTTGGAGTCTTTCGCCTCCAGTGCGCCGGACCTCGTCGTTCTCGACGTGATGTTGCCGGACCAAGACGGCTTTTCGGTCCTGCGCCGCATCCGCAAAGAATCCTCCGTTCCGGTGCTCATGCTGACCGCCCGCGACGCCACAGACGATCGCGTCAAGGGCTTGGACGCGGGCGCCGACGACTATCTGGCCAAACCCTTCAAGCTTGAGGAGTTGCTTGCCCGCGTCCGTGCGCTCTTGCGCCGCGGTGGAGCGAGCTCAACCGTCTACCGCGTCGCCGACCTCGAGATCGACACCGCGACCCGCCGCGTCCACCGCAGCGGTCGGCTTGTGTTCCTTTCCGAGACGGAGTACCGCCTGTTGGAGCTCCTCGCCCGGGCGCACGGCGAGCCCGTGAGCAAGGCCGATATTCTCCGCGAAGTCTGGGGCAACGCCGGCCGCGACCCGAACGTGGTGGAAGTCTACGTGAGCTATCTCCGAACGAAGCTCGACCGCGACGATCTTCCCCGTCTGGTGCAGACGGTTCGAAGCCGCGGCTACGCGCTTCGCGAGTCGGGCGGACGCGACCTCGACTAGCCCTTGCGCCTTACCCATCGCCGCCGTCTCGTCATCACCGCCTCTTCGGTGTCCGGCCTCGTGCTCGCCGCGCTTTTCATCACGGCGAGCACGCTCTATCGGCAATTCGAATCCGCTGAGGACCGAGACAGCGTTCGCTTAACCTCGCTTCAGGCGCTCCAAGCCGTCGCTCGCGACGTCCGGGTTCCCGCGGTTGCCGCGAAGGCCGAAGTCGCGGCGGTCTGCGATGCGGATCCGAACGTGTCGCTCGCCATCGTTCGGGACGGCAAGACGCTTGCCCAAGACGGTCCTCGGGACGTGAGCCTTCTCCGCGGCAAGGGCCGCACGATGGTCAAAGACATGGAAATGACATACATCAGCCGCGGCCAGCGGCCTTATGTCATTGTCGCGTCCCTGCCCTGGAGACGACGCGAAGACGCGGTCGCCAAGTTCTCCGCCATTCTCGCCCTGCTCTGGTTTCCTCTGGTCGGCCTTATCGCCGGTGCGACCGCCCTTGCCTCCCGGGCCACCTTCGGCCCGCTCGACGAGCTACGGCGGCAAGCCGATGCGGCCCGCGAAGGCGGTCTCCATTCGCGCTTGCAAGTCGCGGGCCAGGACGAATACGGAGCCTTCGCGACGAGCCTCAACGGCTTTCTCGATAATTTGGAGGCCCTGGTCAAGAACGAGGAGCAGTTCGTGGCCGACGCGGCCCACGAACTGCGGACGCCGCTCACCGCGCTAAGAGGACGCATCGAAACCACGCTCCTCCGCGACCGAACCCCCGTGGAGTATCGCAAGGCGCTTGGCGTCGTGCTCGAAGAGGCGGAGCGGCTGTCGGCGTTGGTCGAGGCGCTTTTGGGCTCGGCGACGGCGGCCTATGCCACGGCCGCGCCCGCCCTCGATCTCGAGGCGGAGGTCGAGCGGGCGCAAGCCCGATGGCTCGACCGCTTTGCCGAGGCCGGAGTCGGGCTGGAAGCGACGACCCAGCGGGTTGGGGCATCCGTCACGCCTAGCGAAATCGGCTCGATCCTCGACAATCTGCTCGCGAACGCGTTGCGCGCCTCTCCCGACGGCACAACGTGCCGCATCGAACTGCGGGTCGTCGGCGACCGAGCGTGTTTGGCGGTCCAAGACGCGGGGCAGGGAGTGCCCGAGGAGCTTCGCGAACGCATCTTCGATCGTTTCGTCCGCGGCGAGGAGAGTCGCAACCGGAAGACCGGCGGCTTTGGCATCGGTCTTTCCCTCTGTCGCCGCATCGCGGAAGGCCGTGGCGGCACCATCGGCGTGGTGCCGAGCGAACGCGGCGCCCGCTTCGAACTCGATCTACCTAAGGCCTAAGGTGGTTTGGGAGCGGGCCGATTCCTGAACGCCGCGCTACTTCCAACCCGGAAAGAGCGCCAAGGCAGCGGCGCCGTAGAGCCCGGCGTCCGCCCCAAACGGCGAGGCGACCGCACCGACTTTCGCGAGCTCGGGAGCGAGCCAATCCGAGAGGCCGACCGAACCACACACGACGACATCGTCCGGGAAGTAGAGGTCGCGCAAGGCGGCGACCGCGCCTTCGAGGGCGCGCAGGGCGTTCGCCTTTTGTTCGTCGGTCGGCGTCTTCGTCAGATGCAGACCGCCGAGGAGCGCTTCATAGCTTTCGCCGTTGCCGGTGGGCAGATCGTTGATCCGCGGGTACTCGCCGCGCCGTCCGCACCAGATCCGTCCCTCGCGCACGAAGCCGCAACCCACGCCGGTGCCGAGGGCCAACGTTGCCACCCGATGTCCTGCGTACTGCGGCAGATTCGCCGATCCCCAGGCCGAGGCGTGGCCGTCGCCGAAGGCGAACGTGGGAACGCCGAGGTTCTCCTCGTCGAACACGATCCCCACGTGGTCCGGCATGAGGTATTCCTTCGCCCTCCAAACCTCGCCGGTCCGCGGATCGACGATGCCGCCCGTGCTGACGCCGACCGCCCGCACGCCGCTCTCCTTAACCTTTTGCTCGATCCACTTGAGCCGCTCCACACGGGTCTGCGGGTACGTTTCTCGCTGGACATCGACCATCTGCCAGTCCTCGGTGAATCGCGCGAAGCGGAGCCAGGTGCCGCCGATGTCGACGGCGCCGATGCTGGCGGGTGGATCGTCGCTAGGCGTGTAGGGCTTAAACGAGGGCCACAGGGCGCGCGTCTGCTTCACAGGGTCGTTCAACGCGCCGCCGATGGTCACCGCGACCGCGCCCATGCGGAGGGCCGCGTCGACTTCCCAGCGGTGGGTGAACCGTCCCTCGGCGATGACCGGCACGCCGACGCCCCGAATGATCTCCCGAAGCAGTTCGAGGTCCGGTCCGTCCGTCATCGCTCGGGAAGGGGTGTAACCCGCCAAGGTCGTGCCGACGAGGTCCGCGCCCGCTGCCACCGCGGCCATCGCGGACTCAAGCGAATCGCAGTCGGCCATGGCAAGTCCTTTGCGGCGGTGGATCCGGTCGATGAGCGACTTCAAATCCTGCCCTTTCGGGCGCGGCCGCAGGGTTCCATCGAGGGCGACGACGTGACAGCCGAGGTCGAGCATCGAGTCGACGTCTTGTGCGGTCGGCGTGATGTAGACGTCGCTGTCGGGGTAGTTCCGCTTTAGGAGGCCGATCACGGGAAGCCCGAGACCCGGCATGAGCTTCCGGATCGTTTTCACGCCCTCCAGACGCAAGACGCCCACCCCTTCTTGCGCGCTGGCCTTCGCGAGTCGGAGAAGCGTATCCTCGTGATCGAGCGGCCCGGGGCTTGCCTGGACCGAAGCGACGAGGGGCGCCTCGCGAAGCTTAGCGAGGAGAACGGAGAGTTTCATAGGGGAAGCGGGAAAGGGGCGATGGCGTGAGAAGGGGCGACCTTCGCCCCTTCCGCCGTCTCCCTCACTTCCCTTCGAACAGTTTACGCAGGCGCTCCTGCTCCTCGCGCTCGATCTCCCGCTTCTTGACGTTCTCGTAGTACGCGTCGTCGTACTTCGTTCCGCCTTTGATCACGGCTTCGGGCTTGTGCTTCCGGTCGGACGCGGCACCAAACGCGAGGGGAAGCCGGTCGGCGCCGAAAAGCCAGGCGACAACGAGGGGGAGAACGAAGCCAATTCCTGCGACGGGGTTGGCCGCGCCGTAGAAGAAAAGCTCCGAAGCGGCGATGATCGCCGCTAAGACGGTCGCGCTCATAGGGATGCCCCAAAACGCGACGCTCGCGCCCCGATTGCGTGCGCACCAAGCCATGACGATCGCCGAGGAGGGTAGCCAGGGCTCCGCGAGCGGATAGTGGAAGCCGACGGCGATGAGCGCGGGAAACAGGGTGAAGACGAGCCAAAACGCCGCGAACCGCGCGGTCCCCATCTGCTGCTCGATCGTGCCTCCAAACTGGAAGATCCACATCACGAAGAAAATAAGGAAGATCAGACCGAAAGGCTGCCCCAGGGGACTGTAGGCCCAAGGATAGGTCAGGAGCCCCCAAGGCCGTGCACCGGGATCGGTCAATGCCAGCGGAATCGTCGTCTGTCCCCGCGTAAGCCAACCCAGGAGAGCGGCGACCACAAGTGAGGCGACGAGAAAAAGAGTGAAGGGCGCCCGCTGCCGAACGGCCCAACTTCGGAAATCGGTGGCCATGCTGTGACCCTATTCTACGTCCGCAGGGTCGTACAATAGGTTATGGCGACCCGCGCGAACTGGCGGCCGGTGCCGAGCGATCCCCGCTCGCGCTTGGGCTGGATCGCGCGGGAAACTCCCCGGTGGGCGGTGCTCGTCCTCAAAAAGGCGCTGCTCGGAGTCGCGGCGCTGGCGATCTACGCGGCGATTTCGGGCGCGGTGCCCGCGTTCCTCTTGGCGGCGCTCGCCTTCGCGGCGCTGATCGCGGTGGTGCCGGGTCCTCCCAAAGGGCCCGTCGTCGCCGACCCGGCGCCCGGTGCGCTCTTTTCCGGCGTCGTTGAGATTCGGCGAGAGGGCGCCCTCCTAGGGGATGACCGCGCCGCGGCCATGTTTGTGGACGGATGGCTGCACGTTGAGGGCTTTCGGGTGGCCTTTGCGCTTCGGGGCGACGATGTGGCGGGCGTCATCGAACCGGGGCTCGCGACGGTCGTGCGACTCGTGGACGGAACCGAGCTTCGGTTTCGGATGGCGGCCGTTCTCCAACCCGACGGAAGGAACGATCGGAGGAGGAAGGTGGACTCCTTCTCCTTCCACCGGCAGCTCCGGCGCTGGCGCGAAGGAATGCTCGCGGACGGCGACTCCGTCTTGCCGCCGGACCAGCCTCACCCTTCGGCGTTTGCGAGGGCCACAACGGAGCTGACCGTAGCCACGTTCGGCACCTTCGCGACGCTCCTCGTGTTTGTGGCTCTCGGCCCCGCTTGGGGAGTGGCTTCGATCCTTCTCGTTCCCGGACCGCCCCTCATCGAGACCATTCAGAACGTCGTTCGCCTTCGGCGAACGGTGAGGCGGGCGTGAGCGGCCGGGCGACTTGGCGGTCACGTCCCGACGACCCGACCTCACTTCTTTTCTGGTTTGCTCGGGACTGGACGTCGACGCTCCGTCTCGGAGCCCAGCGCCTCGGGTGGCTACTGCGGATCGGGGCCATGGTCGCCGTTTTTCACGGCGAATGGGTTCGGGCCGTTTTTCTCTACACCCTCTCCTCGATCCAAGGCGAACCTTACGTCTACCGGAACACGCTCCCCTTCTCCCCAAAACCTCTTCCGATCGGTTCGCTGCTCACCCTTCCGCCACCCGCCGCCCCCTACCCCTGTCGGGTCGAGGTCCGAAAAAGGGGCGTCGTTCTGGGCATCGACATGGGCGTGGTCACCTTTCTCGACGGGTGGCTGCATTACGAGGGACTGCGAACGAGCTTCTCCTTGCGCAAGGCCGACGTTTCTGCCCACTCAGAGGATCGGCTCGAACTCTTAGAAGGCGGCTGGATCGTGTTCGGTCCGCAGGACACGCTCGCCGCGGGCGAGTTTACGGAAGTCGGGCTCGCCGCCCGGTTCCGGGCCAACCTCGCTTCTTGGATGCGGAGCGATTCTGCCGAAGGCGAACCGATTTTGCCGCCCATCACGGCCCACTCGACGGGGATCGCCCGAGCCAGGAGCGCTTTTGTCGCCGACATGGTCTTCGCTATCGTCGTCCTTTCGCTCGCCGCGACTTACTCGTCCTCGTTCTGGACGTGCGTCGTCGCCATTTTTTCGGGACTCGAAATCGTCCTTCGTCTGCGGGACCTCCGTCGGATCGCTCGTCTGTCCCGCTCCTCACCCCGAGTGGCGGCCGTAGAATAAAGGTGATGGCGAGGCGTGCGCTCTGGCGAAGGGCGATCGGCGACCCACGAACGGCGTTGGGATGGTTCCTCGCCGATTCCGACGCGGGGAAAATCCCCCTCTTCTCCGCCGCCACGGCCGTCGTGTTGCTGATCGGTCTCATTTTCGTATGGAGCCCCTGGCTTCTGTTGGCCCTCCCCCTTCTCGGACTTAGCGCCCAGCGTCGGTCAAGGATCCACGATCTCTCGGCGCTCACCACCTCGCCCTCGCCCGGACCTGCGTTCGCGTGTCGCATCGACCTCTTCGTCGAGGCGAACGGGCGCGGCGAAGGAACCCTTCTCGGCACCGACGAAGCGATCGCGACGTTCGTCGACGGTTGGCTTCACCTCTCCGGTCGACGCGTCGACTTCGCCCTCCGGCGGGTCGATCTCAAAGTGGCCGAGGGCAACGGCGCGAGGCTGCGGTTGGGTCTATCGGACGACCGAATTTTCATGCTCCTGCCGCGTGACGACCGGGATGCGGAACGGCTTGGCCGCGCGTTTCGGACGTGGATGCACACGACCTCCGTGCCCAACGGCGAATCGATCCTGCCCCCCGTCGGCGTTCATCCGACCGGCCTCGCACGGGCTTCGCACTGCGCTTTCGTCGGCGTCGCGAGTTGCTTGGCGATCCAGGGTTTTCTCTTTTCGGTGGGCCAGGGAACGATGCTCGTCTTCATCGTGTGGGGTGGCGCCCTTTCGGCCGTTCGTCGGC
>CAXUKB010000058.1:0-17222 GCA_964251345.1 uncultured Fimbriimonas sp.
TCCAAGGACAGGGCCCCGAGACCACAAACGGTCGCGGGGCCCTCTTTGCGTTTGGGGTGCCCGTGTTTCGGTACGATACGGCGAACCCATGGCGCGCCTCTCTCCTCACTGTAAATCGTCGGTCGGCGTTTGCCTCTTGTTCTTCGGCGCCCTCGGATGCGGCAAAACCGACTCCCGGTCGGTCGTCGACGCCAAACCCACCGAAAGCACCACGGCCGAGGGCAAGCGATTCGCCGCCGCCGGCGTCAGTCTGACGTTCCCGGCGGATTGGCAGACGATCGACATGACCCAGGGCCAACTCGGGAGTGCGCTCGATGCGCTTGCGAAAAATCCGCGCGGAGCCGAGATGGCCCAAGCGGCCAAAGCGGTGGCCCAGACCGGAGCGGTCAAGTTGATCGTCTTCGATCCCGGGACCTCCGTGCCGGGCTTTATGAACAACGTCAACCTTGTCGTCACGCCCGGCGCAAACGGTCTGACCTTGGATCAGGCGCTCGACCTGTCGAAAGCTCAACTCACGGCCCTCGATCCTCACGTCTCGGTCTCCAAGACGACCTTTCCCGCCGGAGAGTTTGGTCGTATCGAGTCGCACCTGAAGACGGCCAACGGCATTCCGTACGTTGCGATCGGCTACGTCCAGATCGGCGGGAACGATCTGGACGTCGTCACCTTCTCCTGCGCCGCGGGTCAAGTCGCCGCGTTCGACGCGAAGTCTCAGTCGATCATGAAGACTTTCAAGCGGACGTAGGTCTCAGAACCTCGCAGCCTTCGCCGGTTCGTTCTCACGAACGAGGTGGAAAGAGTCCGCCATGGCCCAAAGAGACCGAGCTTGGCGGCGGCGCAAGGCGCGAACCCTGATGACGAAGGTGGCAGAACTGAAGCACCGATTCACCCCTTCGGATCTGCCCGAGCGACCCCATGCCGCGCAAAAGGCGCGCTCCTGGTGGCGGACGGAGCAGGAACTGCGGGAGGCCTTCTAGAACCCTGACCCTCGGCTCTTCGTCCCAAACCGCATGACGATCACCCGCCTTCGAATGCGCGTTCCCGATCTGCGGGTCCAAGCCGACGTCGCCTCGATCAAGTCGCTCCTGGCGGCGGCGCCCGGGATCAATAAGGTCGTCGCCGATTACGAGGCGGGCATCCTCGAGATCACCACCGCCGCCCAAGATGGCGGAGCGAACGCGATCGACATGCTTTCCCACGGCGGCTTTCCACCGAGCGAAGTCGAGCGGATCGGCGACGGCGATCGCCCGGGTTAGGACGAGCGATCCGCATCACGCGCCTCCAGCGTTCTCCGACCGACGTCCATCAAGACTCGGATGCCGTAAGCGTCAGAGCTGTCGTTGCTGGGCGACATCGTTGATTAGCCTAACAGTTCTAAAGGATATTTAAGAAATCTGTTCGTTATGTCTCTGAAAGCGACATTGCGATGGGCGACACATCGTCCCCTGCGGGCACGCGCACACTTAAGTTGTACGTCTCCAGGTCAGATTGCTAGGCTTGTAGAAACCTAGTAACGATTGCCTACCTTAGGCCCTTTTGATGCATGTACCTTTCATGCCTACCGGTGACCCGCCGGAGGACGAAATATCATGCAAGCCCTTTCCCTTCCTCGCTTCTGGCGAGCCGCCTCCGCTCTCTCTCTCCTCGCCGTTGCTGGCGTGGCTTCCGTGGAGTACGACTTCTCTGTGCCGACGACCTCGACCGGCTGGACGAGCCTTCAGTCGCTCTCTCGCTTCAATCCGAGCCTCGGAACCCTGCTCAGCGTCGACTTCGGCCTTAGCGACAACATGACGACGACGGTCGAGCTGAGCAACATGTCGCCGACCGCGGGACAGACCAACACCGTCACGAACGTGACCACCGGTACCTTCTCGATCAAGGACAGCGGCGCCTCAACCACCTATCTCTCCGGCAACCTGGCGGTCACCAAGTCCGGCACGTACGCCGCGAACGGTCAGATGGCGACGGACTACGCTAGTCCTTACGGCCAGATCTTCAGTCCGGTGAACCTGAACGGCACCTTCGCTCAGTCGTACACCGATCTGAGCACGCTCAACTCGTTCACGGGTCTCTCCCCGATCAGCCTGCTTATCGGCGCGAAGGCGATCTCGACCACGACCGGCACCAACGGCAACACGCTCGGCGCCAACATCACGACCGCCGACGCGAACGGCTTCGTTCGCTATAACTTCCAGCCGGTTCCGGAGCCCACCTCCTGCGCTGCGCTCGCGATCGGCGCCGTGGCCATGCTCCGCCGCCGCAAGGCCGGTGCTCGATGAACTGCCGCCTCCTAGGCGTCGGCGCTGCCCTGGCCCTGGCCGGGGCGGCCCTCGCCGACGTGGTGACGTACACGACCTCGATTCCGGCGACCTACACGAACTGGAACCTGCCGCTTACGCTGCCCCAGTTCGATGCCACTCAGGGTCACCTCGACTCCGTCGACATTACGTTTACGGGCAGCACCTCGAGCACGGTCAAGATCGAGAACCAGGACCCCACGGTGGAGACCTACAGCGCGAGCGCGAGCTATGCGCTCGTCCTGAGCGATTCCGTCGGAACGCTTCTCAGCCTCACGCCGGCGATCGCTCCCGTCACGGGCACCCTTCAGACGGCCGACCAAGTTCTCGACTTCTCCGGTAGCTCGGGAATCACCGTCGCCAACATCGCCGCGAGTGCCTCGGGCAGCAAGACCCTGACGGCCGACGCGGACCTTGCTCCATTCATCGGATCCGGCAATGTGTCGCTTCCCGTCGACGCCAAGGCGAACTCCTCGATCACGACCTCCGCGAACTCGGTGACGCTCATCCTCACCCAAGCGGCGGCCGGCATCACCGTCACCTACCACTACACGCCTTACGCGCTCGGTAGCATCGGCGACCACGTGTTCTTCGACGCCAACAACAACGGCATTCAGGATGCGGGCGAAAAGGGTGTGCAGGGCGTGACCGTCCAGCTCATCAGCTCGACCGGCGCCGTACTGAAGACCACGTCCACCGACTCGAGCGGCAACTACCTTTTCCAGGGTCTCGCCGCGGGCGACTACCGCGTGCAGTTCGTTAAGCCGGCCGACTACGCCTACTCCTTCACGAAGGAGAACGCGGGGACCGACGACAACCTCGACAGCGACGCGGACCAGACGGGTCTCACCGCTCTCGTTCACCTCAACTCGGGCCAGAACCGGCTCGATGTCGACGCGGGCCTCGTGGGCACCCTCTGCCTCGGCGACCGCGTGTTCAAGGACTGGAACGGCAACGGCCTGCAGGATAGCGGCGAGCCCGGCGTGCCCGGCGTGCCCGTGCACCTGCTCGACGAGTACGGCAACGACATCGCCGACACCGTGACCGACTGCAACGGCCTCTACAAGTTCAGCAACCTCGCGGCGGGCAGCTACACCGTCGACTTCGACGCGCCGACGGGCTACGGCTTCACCAAGCTCACGTCCAACGCCGCTTACAAGGCGGTCGACAGCAACGCGGATCCCGTCACCGGCCTCGCTCCCGTGAACCTCACGGCGAACGACCTCACGATCGACGCGGGCCTCATCGGCGCGCAGAAGATCGGCGATCAGGTTTGGCTCGACTGCGACGGCGACGGCGTGTTCGACGTCCTCCAGGGCGAGAAGGGCATTCCGAACGTCCACGTCTACCTCTGGGGCTACCTCAACAACGACTACATCCCGGACGTCTACCTCACGACGACGACCGACGCCAACGGCCACTATCTCTTCAACGGCCTGTTCCCCGGCACCTACGTGGTCGCGGTGAACGCAGGCGACCTCAAGGGTCTGACGCAGACCTACGACCTGGACGGCAACCGCACGCCGTACTACGCGATCGGCACGCTCCCGGCGGGCATGGACAACCTCAACTTCGACTTCGGTTACCGACCGTCGAACAACTGCGGATGCGCCAACCACTGCTGGTGGCAGTGCAACACCGACTGCTGGCCCACGAGCTGCGTCACCCTCGGCGGCAAGTGCCACACGAAGGCTCAGGCTTGCTCTTGGCTCAAGGTTGGTAACTGCGCCGACAAGTCGGTCTGCGTCTACCAGCGGCTCTGCGCTTCCAAGCTGAACGTCGGCTCCGGCTGCGATCACGGCAAGGTCTACACCTGCGGCAAGACGACCTGCAGCGTCAAGGACGCCATCAAGTGCGTCGATGCGTGGCTCTGCAAGCACCCGGTGGGCTGCAACGTCTCGGCGAACAGCTCCGACTGGGCGAGCATCTCCGACTGCTACGGAATCCTCGACAAGTTCTGCAGCGGCAACTAAGCGAACCCTCGCTTAAGATCGCGGACGGCCGCCCGGATCACTCCGGGCGGCCGTTTGCCGTTAGAGACCCTCGTCCGCAGCGGCGATCTTTCCGGAAACCGTCGCGGCCCGTGCGCGGTCCTAACCCGCATGGCTAAGGACACCACTCGGCTAAGCACCGATCGCACAAACTTCAATGGTCCCCAGGAGCGCGCGGGCGCGGACCATCTCGTCGAGGCGATCGAAGAGGGGATCCTCACCCCCGAAGGAAGCCTCGCCCTCGACGGCGGACACCTGGCGGGCAACAAGGACCAACTCCATGCGGGTAACCGCACCCACGGCCACGCCAGCCCCGTTCCCGGTGCGAAAGGCCTGGCGAGCTCTGCCGAGAACGAGGGTTTCACCCCTCAGGAGCCCCAGCCGAAGGATGGAGGCGGCGTCGCCTCCGGCACCGGCCACATCCCCGAACCCGGCGAGAACGGGGAAGCGTAAGAGGGGGAAAAGGAAGGGGAAAGAGGGAACAGGTTCGAGGGAAACGGGACGATAAACAAGGAACGAGCGGCAGGGGCAGACCCGTAAACCCCTGTTCCCTGTTCCCTGTTCCCTGTTCCCTGTTCCCTGTTCCCTGTTCCCTGTTCCCCTACTTCTTCGGCGCCCCGGTCGCGATAAGGATCGCGCCGACCGCCATCAAGGCCACGCCGCCGATCATCGCGGGTGTGGTCTTCTCCTTGAGGAACAGCGCGGCGAGAACGACCGCGAACACGAGCGAAAGGCGGTCGATGGGCTGCGCACCGGAGCTCGGACCGCTTCCGAGCGCACGATAATAAAGCAGGTTCGCCGCGAGCATGAGCGCGCCCGCGACGAGCATGATCGCCCACGACTTCCCTTCGACTTTGGCGAGCCCGTCCATCTTGCCGCCGAAGAAGACGGCGCCCCAGGTCAGGGCGGACATGACGGTGCCCTGAACCGCGAGGGCGAGCGTCGGGTTCACCTTCTCGAGGCCGACCTTGGTCACGGTCCCGAGGACGGCGGTGAGAAAGGCGCTTCCCAGCGCCAGGAAAACCCACATACCTCGCGTCCTACGCGCGAACGGGGCCTGGAGGCACCGACGATCTCGACAGGCGTCCAAAAGCCGTCGAAGCCGACCGGCGGCGACGGGCAGTCCGGAGAGGAGGATAATAGACCTATCGTGAGCGTCGAACGTACGAAGAGGGCCACGCTCGGCCGTGCTTGCCTTGCTCTGCTCGTCCTGCAGGCCGCCGCCGGCGCGACGGCGTCCGGCTTTTCGTTCGCGTTCTCGCCGGACAGCACGCGCGTCGTGACCTTCGACCCCACCGCTTACCTGAAGTCCGAGCCCAAGTCCGCGCTGGTCTTCGACTCGACCGCGAGCCTTTGGGACGCGCGAACGGGCAAGCCGATCGCCACCCTGCGGGGCCATGGGGCGGCACTCGTCAGCGCCTGCTTCTCGCCCGACGGCGACCGTGTCCTAACCGCGAGCCAGGACACGACCGCCCGTCTTTGGGACGGGCGCACGGGAGCGCCCATCGCGACTCTCCAAGGGGGAAAGTATGCGCTGGCGGGCGCGATCTTCTCGCCCGACGGAAAGCGGATCGTGACGCGGAGCGACGACGGCCCCGCCCGACTATGGGACGGACGCACGGGCAAGCTGCTCGCTACGCTCCCGGGGGAGCCCGGCATCGCCTCGGCCGCGTCGTTCTCGCCGGATGGCACCCGTCTCCTCACCGGTGGGAGAAACGCCGTCGCCCTCTGGGATGCCGCAAGCGGCAATCTCGTCACGAAGCTCAAGCCGCCGGCAGGGAGGTTCGACGACATTCGCGAGGTTCGCTTTTCCCCCGACGGCACCCGGATCGCGGTGGGAGACGGAACGTCGTTCGAGCCCATCCTTTGGGATGGCCGCACCGGCCTCCTCTCGGTCACCCTCGGCGGCGCCCCGCGCGGCTCCAATCGGGTCGAGGCGTTCTTCAAGATCTCGTCGGAGGCGTTTTCTCCGGACGGCGCGCGCATCGTCGTGGCGGCCGACCGCGGGACTTATCTCTTGGATGGGCATACCGGTAAGCCGATCGCCACGATCGCGGGCGCGCCGAAGGTCGGCGAGTACCCTATCGGACTCGTACGGTTCTCCTCCGACGGAGAGCGGATCGTAACGGCCAACATCGACCGGAGCGTCGCCCTGTGGGACGGCCGCACGGGAGGGCGGATCGCCGCGCTGCAGGGCGCGAGCCCGGAAGCTCAAGGCGGATCCATGACGGGGAACATGGACCTTGCCTGGTCGCCGGACCGGATGCGGATCGTGACGGTGGACGCCACCGCCGCCGTGCTACGGGACGTGGCGACGGGCAAGCCGATCGCCTCCCTGCCGATGCGGTCCAACGAAGGCCTGGCCGAGGACGTTCCGCCCGCGGTCGCGTTCTCCCCCGACGGCGAGCGGTTCGTCACCCGAAGCGACGATCGCAACAGCGCGCGGCTTTGGGATGGACGAAGCGGCAAGCTCGTCGCGACTCTCACCGGGCATCGACAGGCGAGCCCATAAGGGCCATCAGGGCGTGAAGACCCCGATCCTCAGCGGCCGGCCGGTCAGCGCCACCGTCTCGTCCTTGAGCGCGATGCCGTGCGAGTCGATCCGCACGTCGCGCACCGTCCCGTGGAACGCGAACACGGCGCGGATCGGGCCGTAGCCTTCGGTGCGCTCGGTCGAGATCGCCACGTGGCCGTCGGCCACGACCATCCGCACGCGCAAGACCGACCGTTCTCCCCGCCAGTAGCCGTAGGTAAGGCCGTCGTCCGCGACGTACTCGTAGTCCGTCTCCCCGCTCCAGCCCTCGGGCACGAACAGGTGGAGGACGACGTCGCGCAGGTCGTGCCGCCCGTCGGTGGGCGTTCCGGGTCGCATCGGCACGATCGCGCCCGCCCGCACGTAGAGCGGCGTGGTGTCGCGGGAACGCTTCGCGACGGTCTCTCCGGCGGGCGTCCACGCGCCGTCGATCGCGTCGTACCAAGGGGCGTCGCCGGGCAGCACGACCGGGCGGGTCTTCGCCGTCGCGTCGAGGAACGGGGCTTGCAGAATCGAGGGTCCGACCATAAACTGGTCGTCCACGCCGTCCAGCCCTTCGGCGGGGAAGTGATAGAAGAGGGGCCGGAGCACCGGGTCGCCGCTCGCCTCGCCCTGGGCGAAAAGGTTGTAGAGGTAGGGCAGGAACTTGTAGCGAAGCCGAATGTAGCGGCGGAGGAGGTACGTCGTCCCCTTGCCGTAGGCCCACGGCTCCTTCCGCGCCGCGCCCCGATCGGCGTGGTTCCGGAAGAAGGGGAACAGGAAGTTGGCCTTCGTCCAGTCGATGGTCAACGCCTCCCCGCCGTCGCCGCCGAAGCCCGCGATGTCGGGGCCGCAGAAGGGAAGTCCGGAAAGGGACATGCCGACGCACGAGGGGATCGAGTTGGCCAGGTAGAAGCGGTTGGCGACGTTGTCGCCCGTCCAGACGGCGGTGTAGCGCGCACTCCCGGTGCTCGCGCTCCGGCTCAGGACGAACGGTCGCTCATCGGGCCGCGCCCAGAGGAAGCCTTGGTGGGTGGCCTGAGCCATCCCGAGGGCGTATTCGTTGCGCCGCGCCGCGTGGCTCTCGGTGCCCCGTCCGAAAAGCATCTGCGTCGGATCGGCGGGACCGGTCGAGGGATCGTTCATGTCGATCCACACCCCGCCGAATCCCCGCTTCGCGAACTCGGCGACCTGCGCCGCCCACCAGTCGCGCGCCTCGGGCAGGCTGAAGTCCGGGAACACCGTCTCGCCCGGCCACACGAGGCCGACGTACTCGCCCCCTTCGGGGTTGTGGCAAAGCAGGTCGGTCGCCTTCGCCTCGTCGTACGGGGCGTAGCCCGGATCGAGCTTGAGGCCGGGGTCGAGGATCGGCACCATCCGCCGCCCGCTTTTCGCCAGGAGGTCGGCGGTCGGCTGCGTCCCCTCGGGGAACATCGCGTCGTCCACTGTGAAGACGCGGAAGCCCCGCATGTAGTCGAGGTCCAGCCACAGCCCGTCGCAGGGAATGCCGAGCTTTGTGAACATCCCGTCGAGCGCCACGAGATCCTCGTGGCCGCCGTAGCCCCAGCGCGACTGGTGGTAGCCCAGGCTCCAGAGCGGCGGGGTGGGCACGGTGCCGAGAAGCCGCTGAAGCTTTTGGGTCACCTCGGCGAGCGAGGGGCCATAGATGACCCAAAGGTTCGGCTCGCCGCCGTCCGCGCCCAGGATGAGCTGGAGGGCGGTGCGCTGCCACTCCACGAACACGCGGCTCGCGTCGGTGCCCGGCGTCTCCATGAAGGTGGGATAGGAGGTGTGGAGCAGAAGGCCCACGTACTCGTCGCCCTGCCGCACGACGACGTAGGGCACGGAGGCGTAGGCGGGGTCGGTCGGCCGGTCGGCCCACTGGGCCGGGTGGAAATCGCCCCACACGTCGGTGTTCCAGAACCGCGCCCGCAGGCCGCTGAGCTCTAAGCGCCCGAACGTCTTCTCGCCCATTCCGTAGAACCGCGCGCCCGGACCGGGCAGGATCTGCCAGATCGAGGCCTCGCCGCTGGCCCCGAAGCCCGCACCGGGCACGCCTTGGAGGAGCGGCGTCCCGTCCTGCCCCATCAGGGTGAGCCCGAGATGCTCGTCCAGGCTTAGCCGGGTGCCCGAGACCCGGTCGGGAGGCGTCAGGTCGGCGATCGAGCCGTTCGGATCCCACGCTCCTTCGACGCGGACGTGGAACACGTCGCCCTCGTACGCCTCGACGACGGGCTTCACCGTCCGCTTCCCGATCCGATAGTCCTCTCCCTCCCGCTGGGCGAAGGCGAAGTTGGCGCGGTAGGGATATTTGTTGAAGAACATCGCGGGAATACGTATTCTGACGCATCCCCGGAGTGGGTGGCGAATCGGGCGCGGCGCTTACGGCAGGACGCTTCCCCGGCCGTCGAAGCGGACGTAGCCGAGGTCGGCGCCGCCTCCGTCCGTGCCGGGGAACAGATAGCCGCCGACCACGCCGGGCGCGTCTTCGACCCCGTTCAGTCGGAGAGTGATCACGCCCTCGGGCGTCTCGATCGTTCCCGTGCGGGTCTCTCGCAAATCGCGCCAGAACGCCGACTGGACGGTGGGCCGCGATTCGTCTATGCTTTGGACGAACCCCACGAGGGCGAGGTCATCCCGGAGGTCGAGATCCCGGTAGCCAAGCAGGTTGGACAGCGCGGACATGCGGACAAAGGGCATCGTGCGGGCGATCCTCCGGGCGGTCGCGATCGTCGGGGCGGCAGGAATCGTTCCGCCGCCCTGCTCTCGCAAGGCCCGCTCGGCCTTCAGGAACGGGACGGGCGAGACCGGATTGGCCCGATCCAGAAAGCCGTAGGGGTTCACGACAAGCCACGCGCCGTTTCGATCCACGGCGCGCCAGGAGTGGCGGCGGGCGGCGATTCGGTCCCACGCCGCCTGAAGGGTCGTTGAATCCAGGCCCTCCGCTGCCAGGTAGCCATAGCCTAGATTGCTATCGCCAAAGCCATTCTTGGGAGCGAGCGCAGTTCGGAACGAGAGGGGCGGCTTGACGCCACCGGGAACGTCGCGCGGGGTGAACTCGAAGCGTGGACTCAGCTCCATCACGACGTCTTGGCCGGTCTGCGCGCAGAGCCGCTCCAGTCCGAGGGAAAGAGTCCAGGGTGCGGTCGAGAGGCGAGGCGATTCCGGCAGAGCGGGCGCCGGGGCGAGACTCTTGAGGTACATGGCGGCCTCGGCGCCCATCGCGGAGAAGGTCGCCTCCGGCGCCGCGCCTTCGAGACTGACGGTGACTTGGTAGCCATTGCGGCTTCCCCCAACCGAACCCCCGTTTGCCGCCGGAAAGTCCCGCACTCCGGTCGCGAATTTGCCGTCCGCCCGAAGGTAGGAACTCAGGGTAAGAATGCCCGCGAGGGGATCGAACTTCGCTTCGACCGTCAGGCGATCGGCCCGGGCGAGGTCGCCACCCTCTCGGCGCATCTCTTCCAGGTAGGCCCCAAGCGGAAGGCCCGTCGCGGACTCGACGGAGGCGGCCGGGATCGTTCGCGACGCGGAACCCGCTTCGATCACCTGGCGAACGAACTCCGGATCGCGCAGCGCAGACGCCGCGATCCACATGTTGGGCTGGGCGGCCCGTACGAGCGCGACGGCGCCTGCCGCTCTTTTGTCGCGGGCGCCGGAAGCCTGGCTCTCCGCGCAGGCGACGAGTGCATCGTAGTCCAAGCCGCTCCGCGCCTTAGTTTGGGCCTCGGCCCAAGCGGCGGCGACCCGTACCGCCTGACCTTCGTATTCGCGCAAGAGCTTGGCGTCGCGAACCCGCGCGGCGTCGTCCACCACCATGCGCCATCCGCCGCCCTCAGGGGCGAAGGCCACGCCCAGGGCTTCCCCGAGAACCCTTCGCGTCGCTTCCGGCGATCGGCCGTGCAGCGACACGAGCGCGCCGCGGTCCCGCAGGGCCGGGCTGCACGCGGTCGGCATCCCCGCTCGCGTCAGCGCCGCCGCGAGGTCGGGCAGGCTTATCGACGCCGGACCGACGGTCAGAGAGGCTTGGAAGAACGCAAGCGGCGCCAGCATCGAAGGCTAGACGGCGGTGAATCACCGGGAGTTACGGCGGAAGCGGGGGCTTGACGGACGATTTACCAGTGCCACGCGTCGTCTCCCAACAGCGTCTGGACGTAATTCAGTTGGCCGAGGTGATACCAAAGGTGGAGGGTCATGAAGCGGCACCGCTCGGTGCGGGTGGTCTCACCCCCTTCGGTTAGCAGGGGCGCCTCCATCTCTTCGACGGTGAACGACTCCGCGGTCGCCACGATGCGCTCCGAAGACTCGATGAACGCCGCGATCACCTTCTCCTTGCCGGCGAAGCCCTCGGGAGCCAGAGGCCACTGCACGTCGGGCCAGGTGAAGGGCTCCTCCCCCCGGATCACCATCCCGACGTGGTCGTTCACGAGATCGACTTCATAGACGATGTCCGAGATCGTTCGCACCTTCGGACCGAACCTTCGATCGAACGTCTCCTCGGGCAGAGCCCGAAGATCTTTGAGGAAGAGCGTGCAAGCGTTCTTTAGGGAGTTGACGACGGGCGTGCAGGTGTCCATGATCGTTCGAAGGAGGAGTCGAATGGGACGGCCGAGAATCGACCGTCAGGGTTATTTTAGGGACAATTACCGACTGGCGTCCTGGGTGACGCGGCCGCTCCGTTCTCTCCACGGGGGATCATTGCCCGGTCGCACGGCGTCACCCACAGGGCGAACGGCGATGAAGACTATTTTATGGGGCTTGGCGGGAACCGCGGGCATGGCCCTGCTCATTGGGTGTGGCGGAAGCGGGGGAACTCTTGCGACCACCACCACTACCACGGGAAGTACGGGTGCGACGGGAACGACCTCGACGAACGGCGGTACGACGGGCACCACGCCGATCACCTTTCCGGCGGCCGGAACGTACACCGGCACCTACACGTCGTCCGTGTTCGCCCAGGGCGGCCCGAGCACAACGGGGCCTTCGGGCGCCTCGACCCTCGTGATCGCCAGCGACGGCACCTTCAATCTTTCGCTCGGTAGTGCCACGGTCGTCGGTTCTCTCTCGAGCACCGGCACCACCTCCGCCTCCTTCACCGGAACGTTCACCAGCGGTTCCACAACGAATGCGGTGCAGGGAACGATCACGCAGTCCGCCACCCGAACCATCGCCCGTTTCTCGAATTACACCGATTCTTCACAAGCGAACGGCACCCTCTATTCGGCGTCGCTCTCCTGATCTCTCGATGCGAGATGGTCGTCGCGTTGCGCATCCTGCCCAATCCATTCCCCGGACTTACTCGTGTCAGGCGTCGTCGCCCTTCAAGTATCAAACCGATTTCAGCCCGCCGAGGTGGAGAGTCATAAAACGGCAACGCTCGGTGCGGGTGGTCTCTCTCTCGTCAATCTCAACGACCGCATTTCTTCGACGGTTTTCTGTAGGCGCGGGATGCTCTTGTGCCCGCGCGTGCGAAGCCGTTCTGGAGTTGTGGGAAATTGTTCGTCGTGTCGGCACGAGAGCATCTGAAGCCTATGGCTGATCCCGCCCTTAGGGCCTGATAATGCATTAGAGGCGACTTAATGCCGCCAATATCCCGTCCGGATCTGCCGAAACGGGAATGACACGGCAACCGCTGGCTTCCTCCGCCCGTGCGACGGCCCTGCGATCGCGCGGATCGAGCATCGCAATCCAAAGCGTTTTACCATCGAGCTTAAGGGGCAAGGCGCCGAGTTCGCGAGCGAGGTCCGAAGGGAGGCTGAGCGTCGCCCCGAGATCGACGCGAATTCGATCGAGGTCGGCGTAGGCGAAGCCCTCCGCGTTCGCTTTGGACTGCGCTCTGACATGCTTGGCGTCGCGTTCGTTCACCAGGCCGTCTTCGACGAGTCTGTCGACGGGGTCGCCCGCTTGACCTTTCACCCAGTCGTACTGCTCCTGAGTGATCCGCCCCATTCGGAGCAAAAGCTTCGCCGGTTCGAAGGGAGATCCTCCTGCGCTCGCCGCCACCACTTTCCGACGGTTGCCGAAAGTGAGATGTGCGGGCTTCGAAAGGAATCGAGTCTTTCTTGGGTATGGCCGGCCGCGCGGGTATCGCACGGAGAGTCCCCCGGCGCAGGAGGATCGCCCATGGCGCTCAACGGTCGTACAATACGAGCATGGCCGCGACGCTTCTTCCTCCGAGGACGGGCTCTACCGTCTGAGCGAGGCGCAGTACGACGCCATGGTCGCCGCCGGCACGCTCGGCGAGGACGACCGCGTCGAGTTGATCGAGGGCCTCCTCGTCGAGAAAATGACCGGAATGCGCCGCACACGACCGTAATCGTCAAGCTCAACGCATGGCTTGTCCTTAATGCGGTGGCGCTTGGCTTTTCCGTTCGGCCGCAGGTGCCCATCCGACTCGTGGACAACAGCCGTCCGGAGCCGGATCTCGCCGTGGCGAAAGGAGGCGCGGACGACTTTCCGGAGCCGCCATCCGGCGAACAGATTCTGCTCGCCATTGAGATCGCGGAGACTTCCTCGAAACGTACGCTACGAAAAAAAGGCAAGGCTGTACGCCCAGAGCGGGGTGGGAGAGCTTTGGGTGTCGATGTGCAGGAACGGCGTATCGAACTGCATCGCGAGGCCTCGGAACGCGGCGATAAGGTGGTGACGATCCTGGCCGAGACCGAGCCGTTCGCGCCGCTCTTCCTGCCGAAGGCGTCGCTGAAAGGATCCGACATCTTGCCGAGGCTTGTGGACGAAGGAACGCGAAGCGTGTAGCCGGAGGCGCAAGCCTTCGCGGCATTGGATAAGGCTTCCGGGCGTAGAGAAGGGTTCGACATGCCGGAACGGTACAATAACCCTGTGGACGCGCCGAAGCCTTCCCTTGTCGGGATGTCGCCCGAAGCGCTCCAGGAGGCGCTCGCCCCGCGGCCGGACGCCAGGCTGCGCGCGAAGCAGCTCGCCGGGCACCTGTACCGCCGCGCCGAGTCGGACCTCGACAAGATGGCCGACCTCCCGTTGGCCCTGCGCGAGGAGCTCGCTGAGCGGTTCGTGGTCAACCCCCTCCACGTCGCGACCCACCGTAAGAGCACGGACGGCGTCGACAAGCTTCTCGTCCATCGGGGCGACGAGGCGGTCTACGAGTGCGTCCTCCTGCCTTACGAGGATCGCGTCTCCTGCTGCCTCTCGTCGCAGGTCGGTTGCCCCATGGGCTGCAAGTTCTGCGCGACGGGGCTCGGCGGCTTCGACCGCAATCTCACCGCGGGCGAGATCGTGGGGCAGTATCTGCTGCTCCAGTCCTTGACGGAGCGGAGAATCTCCCACGTCGTGTTCATGGGGATGGGCGAGCCGCTCCTGAACCTGCCGAACGTGCGCGAGGCGATTCGCCTGCTCCACGACGAGGTCGGCCTTTCGCACCGCCACATCACCGTCTCGACGGTGGGCCTCGTGCCCCAGATTCGTGCGCTGGCCGAGGAGAAGATCCCCATCCACCTCGCGCTGTCGCTCCACTCCCCGCTCGACGAGGTGCGCAACCGCCTGATGCCGGTGAACCACAAGTGGCCCGTCGCCGAGGTGATGGGCGCGATGAAGGATTACGGGCGCGCGACGGGCCGCAAGATCACCATCGAGTACCTCCTCATCAAGGGCGTCACCGACACCCCCGAGCAGGCCCACGCGCTGGCGAACCTCGTGAAGGGCGTTCCGAACGTCGTCAACCTCATTCCGTTCAACTGGGTCGACACCGAGCAGGGCTTCGCCCGCCCCACCCGCGAGAGCGTGCGGACCTTCCGCAACATTCTCCTCGCCAAGGGCGTGAACGCGACCGAGCGCCAGGAGCGCGGCCACGACATCGCCGCCGCCTGCGGCCAACTCGCGGGCCAACACTCGGGCAAGTTCGCTCGCCGCGAGGGCACCACCGCGCTGCCCGTGGCGTTGTAGGGGACGTGCGAGAGGAGAAGAGAGAAGAGAGGAGAGGGAAGAGGCAAGAAAAATCGCTCTCGACTCTCTCTTTTGCCTTTTCCCTTTTTCTCCTTTCCTCTCTCCTTCTCTCCGGCTGTGCCAAGCACAAGGCACAAAACGCCACGGCGGAAGCGAAGAAGGAGAAGGACGACCTGCCCAAAGCGGTCGGCATGGGCGCGGGCGAGACGACGGTGTGGCAGACCTCCGATCCGAAATCGCCGCCGAGCTTCACCGTTGGCTGGACCCACGGTGGCTTCCACATCGTGGACGGCGCCGTCGACACCGGCAAGCTGCAAAACCCGCGCGGCCACCTCTTCCAAAATGGAAAGCCGACGAGCACCTACCGCGCGGACAACGGCGACGCGGTCCGGGCGAACAAGCGTCTGAACATGAGGGACCACGTTGTGGTCCAGTCGATCGACAAGACGCAGACCCTCACCTCGGACCAAGGCGAGTATCGGGGCGACACGAAGCTCGTCCGCGCCATGGGCCACGTCGTCGCCACCGGCCCGTTCGGTACCCTCTCCGGGTCGCCGGAACTGTGGGCCACCCCGGACCTCAAACTTATCGGAACTCCCGACATGGTCGCCAAAACCCTCAAGATCCCCGCTCTGCTCGCTCTCGCCGCCACGGCGGCGGTGGGCTCGGCCCAACTCGTCAAGGGAACCGACTATAAATTCGAGAACCAAGGGCCGCAGCAGTACGAGAACCTTGGGCCGGCCGGTCTTCGGATTACCGTCGATCCCATCAAAGGCAAACCGCTCATCGTTCGGCTTCCCTCGCGGAACATGACCGTTCAATCGGCGGGACGGGTGGTGATTCTCACCGATCCCAAAGGAAAGGAGGTGCGCCACATGGTCTCGCAGGGCGCGGTTCACGTCGTTCAGACCTCCGACGTCGGCACGACCACGATGGATGGGGACGGTTCGGTCTACGACGTTCCCGCGGGATCGGACACGGGCATCCTCGACGTCGGCGGACGCGTCACCCTCACCAGCGAGAGCCGGAGCAAGGACGCGAAGGGGAACATGACGTCCCAGACGACGGTGAGCAAGGGCGATAAGGGGCGTGCGCTCCTCCTCGTCAAGCCGCCGAAGGACGGTGATGCGATGAAGAACGCGATCCTGACCGGCGACGTCACCATCGACTCGAAGAGCTCGGACGACGACACCTTCCACGGCGTGGGCGACCGCCTCGTGTACACCCCGCACGGCCCCGTCGCCGATGCCGACCTGACGGGCAACGTGGTTCTTACCCGCACGACCCGCGGCAAGGACGAAGGGGGAAAGCCCACGAGCCAGACCGTCGTGAGCCGGGGCCAGAGCGCCCACGCCGTGCTCGACGCGAAGTCGGGCGGCGGCCTCAAAACGGCGGGCGCTTCTCCGGCCACGGGAGACAAGAATCCTCTGAAGAACGCGACGCTCACCGGCGGTACCGTCGCGATCGACATTTCTGGCTCGGATGGCCAGACCTTTAAGGGCACGGGCGACAAACTCGTGTACACCGCGACGGGCGGCGGCAACGGACGCGCGGTGATGACGGGCGACCTCAAGTTTTCCGGCGACGCGCCGGACTACCTCAGCGACATCGCGGGGGCCGACACCGCCACCGTGACCATCGGCAAGACGGGTTGGAAAACGGTGAACCTCAACAACTCGAACGGCGACGCGACGACCACGAACATCGAGACGAAGACGCCCCCCACCCTGAAGCAGCCCGACGCGAGCAAGAGCGGCAAGAAAAAGAAGGGAGTCAAGGGTTGAAGCCGGAACCGGGCGGGTCGCGCGGCGGGGTCACGGGGGCGATGACGGCGGTCGGAGCGGGCGTGCCTTCACCCATGCGGATCGAAGGCAAGGGACTGCACAAGTCGTACAAAGGGCGGGAGGTCGTGCGCGGCGTCGACTTCGAGGTGTCCCAAGGGGAGATCGTCGGTCTCCTCGGTCCGAACGGCGCGGGCAAGACCACCACGTTCTACATGACGGTGGGCCTCGTGCGGCCTACCCGGGGCCAGGTTCTGCTGGGAGGGCGAGACATGGCGCGCTGGCCCATGTACCGGCGCGCCCGCGCGGGCGTGGGCTACCTGCCCCAAGAGGCGAGCGTCTTTCGCAAGCTCACGGTGGAGGACAACATCCGGCTCGTGCTGGAGCTCGCGGGGAAAGGGCGAAAGGAGATCCGGGCGATCACGACGCGCCTTGCCGAGGAGCTCCACATCGGCCACATCCTGAAAAGCCAGGGCAACGTCCTTTCCGGCGGCGAGCGCCGCCGCGTCGAGATCGCCCGCGCGATGGCGACCGACCCCAAGTTCATCCTGCTCGACGAACCCTTCGCGGGCATCGACCCTAAGACGATCGAGGAGATCCAGAACATCCTGTTCGGTCTCAAGGCCCGAGGGATCGGCATCCTCATCACCGACCACAACATCGCCGCGACCCTCAAGATCACCGATCGCAACTACGTCCTGATCGGGGGCGCGATCGAGGCCCGGGG
>CAXUKB010000059.1:0-17183 GCA_964251345.1 uncultured Fimbriimonas sp.
CGCGCGGCCAGGATAAACGAATCGCCGCCCCCGTACACGAGGTACAGCCAGCCGTCGTGGACGTACGCGCCGCAGGCGAACACGACGTTCGCGACGGAATCGTGAAAGGGGCCGTGGACCTCGAAGTCCGTTTCGGGGCGCATGAAGTCGTCGAGCCGTGCCTTCACCAGGCTCTCCGGACGGGCGGGATCCCAGCCGTTGAAGTCGTAGAGGAAGGCGTCGAGCACGTACTTGCGGCGCAGGCCGGGATAGAAATTGCCCGTGTGCTCGATCGACAGGTAGCGGCCGTTCCCGAGAGGAATCGGAACCGCGCCCGCCCCCGTCCAGCTCGATTCGTACTCGGGTCGGCGCACCGGACCGTGGACCATGCCCAGGTCGTCGTACGGCCCCTCGGGCCGGTCCGCGAGGGCGACCGAGGTGCCCCAGGTCCCGATGTCACCCGCCATTGGGCGGTGCAGCATCGCGACCTTTCCTCCGATCCGGTCGGGGAAGAGGACGCCGTCCTTGTTGCTGTGGGGCCGCGCGTCCGCGCCGGCGAGCCCCCCGGCCACGCCGCACTTGGTCCACGCCACGAGATCGTCCGACCGCGCGAGGCACACCGATCCGAGCCACGCCTTGTCCGGATCGGGGTCCTCGAAGGGCGAAACGCCGCAGTACGCCATCCACCACGCACCATCGAGACGCGTGACGCGCGGGTCCTCCGCGCCGAGCACGTCGGGCTCGCCGTCGTAGCCCGGCGCGAGCACTGGCCCCTCGAACCGGCGAATCGGGGTGAGGTCCGGCTCGTGGACGGAAAGGCCGACGTAGGAGCGAGTGTGCCGGAAGCCGGGATCGCGCATGGGGCGCGCCCGGTAGTGAAGCGCCACGATCTCGCGCGGCGTCTCGTCCGGCCCGAGGAGGGCGCGAATCGTCGGAAGGTTTTCGGGCGTCGGGACGAGCCGGACGGCGGCGGTGTTGAAGGTCACCCCCGACTCCCAGGCTTCGCCCTTGGGCGAGAGAAGCGGCTGGCCGCCGAAGAGGCGCTCGATGGGCATGGCGTGGGGCATGGGTCTAAAGGACGCGAAAAACGGGAAGGCAGGTTCTAATTAACGACAAGGCGGAGCGGTCGATTCGCGCACGACGAGCTCCGTCGGAAGCCGGTCGACGTGCGGCACCTCCGCGCCCGAGACGAGCTCGCGGAGCCGCTGGACCGCCCGGTAGCCGAGTCGAGGAATCGATTGGGCGACGGCGGTCAGCGCGGGGTGCATCTGCGCCGCCGTCGCAGGATCGTCGAAGGTCACGACCGAAACATCGCGGGGAACGTTCAGGCCGAGATCGCGTAGGCGGCCCAGCACCGCCAAGGTCATCATAAAGTCGCAGGACACGACGGCGGTGGGAAAATGATCCGCGCGCAACCAGCCCGCGAGATGCTCGCGGAAGCGGCCGGGATTTCGCTCGTGGGCAAGGCAGATCCACTCGGGCCGCACCGCCATGCCGCGCCGCCCGGACGCCTCTAAGAACGCCTTGAGTCGCTCGAAGTGGTCCGGAACGGTCGAGGTGAGGCCGACGAAGCCGACGTCCCGGTGACCGAGGTCGCAAAGGTGCTGCACCGCCGCCTCCGTACCGAAGGCGTTGTCCGAGGAGATCGATGGGACGGGCGTTTCGTCGAGCACGCCGGGCACGAGGACGACGGGCACGTTGGCCTCGTGCATCCCCTCGATCACGGTGGCGTCCGCGTAATCCGGACGCACCACGACGATCCCCTGCGCGCCTTTCCCATGCACCAGCTCGGGCCAGGTGTGGAGAGGGGCGGCGCGGAAGTGAACCTCCAGAAGGTGCTCGGCGCAGGCCTCGCGGATGCCCCGGAACAGCAGGTCGAGGTAGTCCCCGCCCCGCCGTTCCTGGTCTTCCGGCCAGTTCCAGAGCACCCCGATGGACGTCGCCTCCATCTCTTTTCCCCGGACAAGGGTGCGCCGTCCGCTCCCGCTGTCGATCAATCCCTTGCGCGAGAGTTCCGCAAGCGCCTTATCGACGGTGGCGCGGGCGACGTCGTACCGCTCGGCGAGCTCCGCCCGGGTGGGCAGGAGATCGCCGGGGCGCAGGTCCGCGCGCTCGATCCGATCCTCCAGATCCGTGAGGATCCTTTGGAACGGGGAGTCGCGTCGGTCGTCGCGGGGGTTACGCATGGCTCTTCTACTTTGAACTAGGCGAGGACGGGGGCGGGCCACCGGCCGTGCCCGACTTAGGCAGGAACTGGGCAGGGTCGGGCTTAGGGGCGGTCGACTCTCCGATATGGCAACCGGAGAGAATCGCGCCGAGGCCGACGATCGCGAAGAGAGTTAAACCGATTTTCATGCGTCTTAGTCGATATCCTTGGTGTCCGCAGACGGATTGCTCTTCGTGTCGGCGTGACCGGTCCCGTCGTCGGGAGTCAGGAACCAGTCCAGACTCATTCCGTTCGTGGTCCCTCCCGTGTGGTTGGCCGGCCCATCGCCGAAGCCGCTCATGTTGTAGCGCAGGTAGCGGAACTGGGTTCCCCGGAGCTTCTTCGCATGGCCGTCCATGAACATCACGTTAAGCGCGAGGTTGTTGAGTTGGCTAATTGGGTAGGTGCCCCAAATATGATAATTCGGGTCGGTGCTCCAAGCCGCGTATTCGTAATTTACGATGTTCTCCGCTTGGGTGTCCGTGATCGGTCCCGCCTGGTAGTCCGTCGTCGAGCCTGCGCCCGCGAACGCCTTTCGGTACATGTACTGAACGCCGTTCTTGACTTTGGAGTTAAAATCGTCCGACATCGTCTTGTAGGCGGCGGGCGGAGCACCGCCGCACCAGCCCCAGCTTCCTTCGGCGAGCCAGTAAGGCTTGGTCGAGGCGGGCACCGAGGCGATGTCCCCGTTCTTCGTGTAGGGATAAACGAGGTAAGCCCAGCCACCCGCCGCCGAGCCCCATTGGACGTTCGGAATGCAGCCGTTGTCCTGGCCTCCGGTGACCGGATAGGAATCGTCGGCATCGCCCTCGTAGATCTTGAACGCGGTTCCGATCTGCTTGAGGTTCGAGAGGGAGGCGATGCTCTTCGCGGACTTCTTCGCCTGGGCGAAGACGGGGAAGAGAATGGCGGCGAGGATCGCGATAATCGCGATCACGACGAGCAGTTCGATAAGGGTGAAGGCCTTCTTCATGGTTCGCTCCGTTGCAAAACGATCCCGCGACGGCAAGCCGTTGACAGGCCGTCGGCCTGCGGGATCGGTCCTATTCTACGCTAAAGTCCCAAACCCGTAGGCAGATAATCCCGAAAAGCGACGAATGCCTAGGCATTTGACGACAAGGGCCATAATAACGGCATGACGCCGGAATGGTCTCTCGGCCCTTTCACCAAGCTCGACGCGGCCAACCCCGTGCTCGGTCCCTCCGAGACGTCGCAGTGGACGTGCGGTCTCGCCGGGAACGTGGCCTGGGAGGCCAAAGACGTGTTTAATCCCGCCGCCGCCGTGAAAGACGGCGTCGTCCACCTGCTCTACCGCGCCGAGGATCGGGTCGGCAAGCATCTCGGCACCTCGCGGATCGGCCTCGCCCGAAGTCGGGACGGCGTGACCTTCGAGCGCGAGGCCGCGCCCGTGCTCTATCCCTCCGACGACGCGATGCGCCGTTACGAGTGGGAGGGCGGCACCGAGGACCCCCGCGTCTGCGCGACCGAAGACGGCGGCTGGCTCATGACCTACACCGCCTACGACGGCGTGAAGGCCCGCCTCTGCGTCGCCACCTCGCCCGACCTACGGACCTGGACCAAGCACGGGCTCGCGTTCAAGGGGATGCCCGAGCTTTGGGGCAAGGCGGGCGCCGTCGTGTGCCGCGTCGAGGGCGAGCGGCTCGTCGCGACCCGGCTCTGCGGCAAGTACTGGATGTACTGGGGCGAGTCGTACGTGTTCGCCGCGACCTCCGACGACCTCCTCGACTGGGAGCCCGTCGTCCACCCCACGGTCAGCGCCAAACCGAACCAGATTGGGATGCCCAGCTCGCCCGACTACGCGCCGCGATGGAAAGCGCACGAACTGGGAAGCGAGGCGAGCGAGCGGGAGGCGCTCGTCGCCGTCATCCGCCCCCGCGCGGGCCGTTTCGACAGCGTCCTCGTAGAGGCCGGTCCGCCCGCAGTGCTGACCGAGCGCGGCATCGTCCTCTTCTACCACGGCAAGAACGCGCCGACCGGCGGCGATCCGCGCTTTCCCGCCTACACGTACGGCGTAGGGCAGATCCTGCTCGACCCCAACGACCCTACCGCCGTCCTCGGGCGCCCCACGGAGCCTTTTCTCTTTCCCGACCGCGATTACGAGATCACGGGCCAGGTGGGCAACGTCTGCTTCGCCGAAGGATTGGTGCCCTTCGGCGACCGCTGGCTGCTCTACTACGGCACCGCCGATTCCAAGATCGCCGTCGCGAGCGCCCCGCGGTAGCGCCTCAGCCGCGCTTTCGCGACCGTGCCGAGGCGCTGGTCGCCCGGCCGCCAGAGACCGCGCGGCCGTTCGCGTCCGTCCAGAAGAACCCGTAGTCTCCCAGGAGCGCGGAGTTCGTGACGATCGTCGTCGGAGACGTCGATCCGCCCGCGGACAGGGTGGCGATCACGCCGTTCGCGCCGGACTGGCCGACGAGGGCGAGGGTGGCGCCGTCCGGGCCGAACGCCTCGCCCTGGGGCTCGATCGCGCTCACCCCCGGCAGGGCCGTCGTCGCGCCGCCCGCCAAGGTCTCGACGGTCAGGGCGTTGGCGCCCGTCGCCAGCGTCCAGTACGCGAGCTTCGTGCCGTCCGGACTGAACGCAGGCAGGGCGTGGTTCGCGGCGTCCGTGGTGAGTTGACGGACGGCGCCGGACGCCCCGGCGGCGAGGCTGCGCGTGAACACTTGGTCGTCGCCGTCCGTACCGACCGGCGCGACGTAGGCGATCGTGTCGCCGTCGGCGGGCGACACCGTCGAGGCGTCCGCGGGGCCGAGATCGACCGCGGTTCCGCCCGCCGTGGGAACGACGAACAGCTCGCTCGCTCCCGCGGCGGTCGTCGCCGAGTAGACCACGCGCGCCCCGTCGCGCGTGACCGCGAGCGAACTCACCCCGACATAACCCGCCGCCACGAGCGTCGTCGCGCCGGTTAGGGTGAGATTCTTCGAGAGATAAATGCCGTACGTCCCCGCCCCGGAAGGGTCGGCCACGAGGGCGTACCGTCCCGACGTGCTGGGATCGAGGGCGAACGCCAGGACCGTTCCCGCCACGTCCGCGACGACGGTCGTCGGGGTTCCGCCCGCGGGCGCGACCTCCTCGACGCTGAAATCGGCGTCCGTGCCGTTCGCCACGCCGTACACGATCGAGTTCGCGGCGAAGGTCACGCTCGATCCTGAGGGGGTCGAGGAGCTCGAGTGACTCCCGCCGCCTCCGCAACCGGCGAGAAGAACGACGAGGGGGGGCAATGGAGAGAGGCGCATGAGGGTTTAGAACGTGGTGGAGACGCTGAGTTGAACATTGTCCAGTCCCAGGCGGAAAGCGCCCGATCCGCCGGCCGCGACCCTGAATGTGGCCGTGCCGTTGGCGTCGAAATAGTTTGTCGGATTCGCGATCGAAAGGGTGAGCGTCCCGTTCGCCGTCCCGAAGTTCGCCGTCGAGACGGCGTCCCAAGCGCCCGTCGCCACGTTGTAGAGGCTCACCGTCAAACTCGTGCCCGAGCTCATGCCGGTGAGGGAGAGGGTCGCGCCGGTGCGGCTCGCACCCGCGTTCAGGCCCGTCGCGAACGTCCCCTGCAGGACCACGGCTCCGGAGACGCTCCGGAGCGTGTAGTCGTGGTTGTCCTTCACGATCACGTTGCCCGGAACTCCGCCGACGGAGGTTCCGGTCGTGAGCGAGAGCGAACTCGGCACGTAAGTCGTCGTGGGGAACGTGTAGGTGAGGGTGCCGAGGCCGGTGATAAAGTCGTAGCCGGGCGTGGCGTCGTACGCGCCGGAAGAGCCGGTCACGATGTCGCGGAAGTGGCTCGTGCCCACAAGGCTGTATTGCCGCTGCAGTTCCGCCGTGGACGAGGCGGCGTCGATCCCGCGCAGGTTCGTGATCGCCGCGCAGATGGGACACGACAGGCTCGTTCCGCCGAACACGAACCATCCGGTGGTCCCGTCGGACAGCGGCGTGCTGTCGTAAACGGCCACCCCGGTCTGGGGGTCGCCGACCGCCGCGACGTCCGGGGTTCCCCGCTGCCCGGTGGTGAAGCCGATCTGATAGAACGGCAGCGATTCGTACCGGCTCGGCCCGCCGCCGCCCTGGTCCCAGGCCGACTCGGAGACGAACGTTCCTCCGACGACGCTCAGGGTCGTGCCGCCGACCCCGATCACGTTGGGCGAGGCCGCCGGGTAGTCCAATTCATTGCTGGTGTCGCCCGCCGCCGCGAAGAACACACGATTCGCCACGTCGAATTCCGAGTCGATCGAAGTCTCGCCGCTGTATTCGGTGGCGCCGAAGCTCATCGACACCTCCCGCACGTCCGTCAGCGAAACGGCCTTGCGAATTCCCACCGTCAGATCGCTGATGCTGTTGCTCGCGCACTCGATAAGATAGATCTTCGCGTTCGGCGCGACCGCGTGGGCCCACTGGATGTCGAGCGCGATCTCGCCGCCGTAGTCGCCGTTCGCCTTGGGCTTCGTGCCCGAGGCGTAGATCACCTGCAGCACCTTGTTCCCCGCCGAGGTCGCGCTGCTGGACGTCTCCTGGGGCAGGCCGAACTGGGACGAAAACACGTTGAAGTCGTGCAGGTTCGTCGGCAGATCGTACGCATCGATGATCGCGATCGCCTGGGTGCCCCCGGTCGCCGGCAGGTGGTAAGCCGCCCGAATGTCCGAGGGGTAGTAGCCGTCGACCGCCGCCCGGGCGACACCTCGAGCGTGCGACCAAGACCGCGCGCCTCGGAAAACGACGTAGTTCGTGTGGGTCAGGCCCGTCGCTGAGGCTTTCCGGACGGACGAGGCGGGTACGAAGGTCTGGACCGTCGCGGAAGCGACGGACAGCAGGATCGCGCCGACGAAAAGATTGCGAAACGCGGTGCCGGTCATGCGGGGCTCTTGTGCTGGGCGAACGCCGCCCCGGTCCCGCGACGCAGGTTTCGCCTTTCCCAAGGCTTACGCCCCCGCACGCCCCACCGTTCCCAAAGGGACATCGACGTTCAAGACCTTAGTCTTCCCGCTCAGCACCGCTCCGAGGGTGAGAAGGCGCGGAAAGCGCGACACGACGCTCCCGAGCGTCGCTCCCGCGGCCGAACTCATGCAGAGGTGGGAGTACGCCTGGGCGGCGCGGATGCGACCCCCGAATTGGGCCGTCCAAGCGGCGGCGTAGGCCGCGCCCGCCTCGCTGAGGGCACGTCGATCGGGCAAACGGCCGGCGACGTCGACAAGGTGAGTCGACAGAAGGAAGCCGGACTGAATCGCCATGCTGATCCCCTCGGCGATGACGGGGTGCGCCTCCCCCGCCGCGTTGCCCACCCGGAACACGCCGTCGGCGTAGCGCGGGCGAATACCGGGGCGAAGCGGCCCCGCGGCGAGCGGTGAGTCGATTAGAACTCCGTCGGCGAACGCCTCGGTCACGCCGCGCGTGGTCTCAAACACGTAACGCAGGAAGCTCTCACCCGCCGTGGCCAACCCGTACCGTTCGCGGCAACGCGCCAGGACGTCGCGACGAACGCAGAGGCTGATCCCGACGGTTTCGGCGTCGGCGTGGATCATGCCCCCGTACCCGCCGGGAAAGGCGATAAGCGGCATGAGATCGGAATCGAGCCGTGCGCCACGGTAGAAGGCCTTAAAGCCGACGAGGTCGTCGGGCAGGTCCGAGCGCACAGGCTGCGTCGGTAGATCCCCGATCTCCCAAGAGCCGTGAGCGGCGACGACGACGGAGGCCTCGAGAGACTCGGCCCTCGTTCCGGAACGGAGGGTGACGACATGGCCCGCGTCGACCCTCTCCATCGCGATCGCTTTCCACGGTTGATAGATTTCCGCGCCCTCGGCCCGGGCCGCTTCCATGAGCGTGGGATCCAAAACGGAGCGACGCAACGCCCGACCGAGGCCGGCGCTTGAGGGCGCGATGGGCATCGGCGCCGCGACGACGGTGTCGCCCCGAAAGAAGCCGACGCGGCGCACGGGCGGTCCCGCCGCCGCCCCCAGGGCGTCGGCGAGTCCCATCGATTCCAACACCGGAAACGTCGTGGCCGACACGAACTCGCCGCAGACCTTCCGCCGGGGAAACTCGCTCTTCTCCACCAGGGCGACCCGAAGTCCGCCCCGGGAGAGAAAGAACGCGGCGCTTGATCCCGCCGGTCCTGCGCCAAGCACCACCACGTCGAACGACCTCACGGCGTTCGCACCGCCCGGAACGCGTGGCCGAACGGCGGCGCGGCCCTCTCCTCGACGCGCCAACCGGAAGTCGGCCAGCGCGCGGCGATCTCGCCGTCGCGGAAGCCCGCCCGCACGCTCACCCGCGCGTCGTGCCGCGTCACGTCGTTGCAGCCGATCAACGCAAGCATCCGCGTGCCCATGAGGGCGAACGCGGACCTTCGGGGCTCGCAGGCGACGAAGAGATCGGTCCTCTCGGCGATGAGCCACAGGATCTCCGACAGCCCATCCTCCTCGAAATGGTGCAGAAACAGGTTGGCGACGATCGCGTCGAAGGCACCCGTATGGGAATTCGCGAGAAAGTCGAACGCGTCGTCCGTCACGACCTCGACGCCCCAACCGAGGCTCGCAAAACCCTCGGGCGGCGTGAAGGGCTGCCGGTCCAGCAGGGTCACAGATGCCCCTTTAACTAGGGGTGAGGGGAGTCGCCGCGCCACGCGGAGCATCGACGCTCCATCTCCGGCGCCGATCTCCAAGATTCGGCACGGCCGGAACGACCGGAGCAACCCCGCGACGACCCGGTCGTTGAGCATCAGGGCGTTGATCCGCCGAAGGTCCGCGCGCGAGTGCCTTGCCCGTGGATCGTCGGGCGGCAAGCCGTCCAAAATTTCGTCCCGCACGATCCGCGTCGTCATGCCGTGTGGAAGAGCATCGTTTCGGCGACGAGCCCCGGACCGAATGCCATCGCGCATCCGCGTTGCCCCGGTTCGGCCCGCTCCATGAGATCCTTCAGCACGAAGACGACGCTCGGCGACGACATGTTGCCGTAGCGGCGAAGCACTCCGCGCGACGCGGCCATCGCGGCATCGGGAAGCTCCAAAGCGCCTTGCACCGCGTCGAGCACCGTCCGCCCACCCGGGTGGATTGCCCAGAGATCGACGTCGGCGACGGGAACGCCCTGAAGGATGACGTCCGCCTTGTGACACAGCGCTTCCCGAATCGCGCCGGGCACCTTGCCCGAGAGCAGCATGTCGAAGCCCGATTCACCTACCCTCCAGGTGATGTGCCCCTCCGTCTCGGGCGCGAGCAACGCATGGAAACGGTCGAGGCCGATTCCGTGCGGCTCCGAGGTGATGAGGCTCGCCGCACAGCCGTCGGCGAACAGGAAGAACGAAAGAATCTGTTCGAGGTCCGTGCTTTCCTTGAGGTGGAGGGTGCACAGTTCGAGATTGAGCATCAGCACCCGCGACTCGGGCTCCGAGCGAATTACGTGACGCGCCATCTTCATCGCATTCACCGCCGCGTAGCAGCCCATGAACCCAATCATCGTCCGTTCGACCGAGTCCGACAGCCCGCATCGCGCCGCGATTTGAAGGTCGACGCCAGGCGCGGACATGCCGGTGCAGCACGTCACGATGATGTGCGTGATCCGCGCGCGATCCTCACCGAGTTCGAGCCGTTCCACCGCCCGTTCGGCGAGAATCGGCGCTTCCCTTTCGAATCGCTGCATCCGGGCGGCGGTGCTGGGGAAGGCGCCCGGGCGGTAAAAGCCGTCTGCGTCGAGCGATCCTTCGGGAATCTCTCCTTGGACACGGATGACGGAATAGCGATGTTCGATCCCGCCCATGTCGCTCATCCGCCGCAAGAGCCGGGCGCTCCGCGCGTCCTCGCTCAGCCGGCCGCAGGCGTAATCGACAAAATCGGAATGCACATCTTGTTCGGGGACGCAGGTCGCGATCCGATTAATATAGGCCTGGGCCACCCCTGTGGGGCACGAAACTCCCTTTTAGGGTTCCCTATTTAGCACCGAACTCGCCTTCGGTTTCGGCAAGCTTTTAAGCCACGTGGAACTGCATCGTCTCCGCGACGAGGCCGGGGCCAAACGCCATCGCGCATCCCCGCTGCCCCGACTCGGACCTTTCTAGGAGATCCTTGAGGACGAACACGACACTGGGCGAGGACATGTTGCCGTAGCGCCGCAGGACCCCGCGCGACGCGGCCATCGCCTCGTCCGGAAGCTCGAGTGCCGTTTGCACGGCGTCGAGCACGGTTCGTCCTCCGGGATGAACCGCCCAGAGATCGACGTCCGCGACGGGCATTCCCCGGAGAATTGTGTCGGCCTTGCCGTCCAACGCCTCCCGAATCGCACCCGGCACCCGGCCCGAGAGCAGCATGTCGAATCCCGATTCTCCGACCCGCCAGGTGATGAGCTCCTCCGTCTCCGGGGCGAGCAGCGCATGAAACCGGTCGAGCGCGATGCCGTGGGGCTCGGCGGTGACGAGGCTGGCGGCGCAGCCGTCGGCGAAGAGGAAGAACGACAGGATCTGCTCCATCTCGCGGCTCTCCTTAAGGTGGAGGGTGCACAGTTCGAGGTTCAGCATGAGCACCTTGGCCTCCGGCTCCGAGCGGATCACATGGCGGGCCATCTTCATCGCGTTGACCGCCGCGTAGCAGCCCATAAAACCGATGATCGTGCGCTCGGCGGTCTTCGGCAGGCCGCACCGCGCCGCGATCTGCTGGTCGACGCCGGGCGCGGACATGCCGGTGCAGCAGGTCACGATGATGTGCGTGATCCGCGCCCGGTCCTGGCCGAGGTCGAGCCGCTCCACCGCGCGTTCAGCGAGCGCGGGCGCCTCCCATTCGAAGCGTTGCATCCGAACGGCGGTGCTGGGAAAGCCGCCGGGGCTGAAGAAGCCGTCGACGTCGAGCGCGCCCTCGGTCACCTCATCTTTGACCTGGATCACGGAGTAGCGGTGTTCGATTCCGCCCATGTCGCTCATCCGCCGCATCAGGCGCGCGCTCCGCGCGTCCTCGGTCAGGCGGCCGCAGGCGAAGTCGACGAAGCCCCGGTGGACGTCGTGTTCCGGCACGGCCGTCGCAATTCGATTGATGTAGGCCGTGGCCACGCTCCCTTTCGTACCAGACCTTTCCCCGCACCTTCCATCATTCCTGAACACCTTCGGCCAAGTGCGGTGCAAAAGCGCAAACTTGGCCGTCGGAACGTTGAGAAAGGCGGCAGGAAGGCTTGTGTCCGCGTTTGCGAAGATGATCTTGTATCGGACGAAGGCATTCGGATCGCTTCGAAGCGCGGACAAACCATCTAGTGACTACGGGAGGCCTAAGGGATAGGGCTGACGAAGTTTCTCGATCAATCCTTTGATTCTGCTTTCCATCAGCGGTCGCTCATTCCGCACCCTGTCGAAGATGAACTTTGCCGTATGTTCTTCGGGCCTTCCTGCTAAGATTTCGAAGGCTTTGGATGCGCCCACGAGAACGGATTCATAGCTCAGCGCTGCTCGAAAAAATTTCGACGCTCGCCACTTCCCAGCCGCGATCCCAAGAGAGTGAGTCGGAAGCAAAGAAGGCACCGCTCTCGAGGGGGAGTTCCTCGCCCCAATCGTCTTCGTCACGAATAACCAGGTTTGACGCGAACTCTAGGGTGTCAATTGCCTGTCCCGGCGAACCGATGTCCCACCATCTCTGCCAGAGAGGCTCGATCGAAGGAAGGATGTATCCGAGCGAAACAAAACGGCCGATCCAGTTATAGCGAGTGACCCAATCGTTGGCATCGAACTCTACGTTGAGTTCGTGGAAGCCTTCTTGCCGATCGAGCCGATCGAAAAAACCGTCGATCAATATCTCGTAGGTGCCATCCACTTGTTCAGGAATGCAGACCGTCGTCCAATTGCGACTCCCCAAGGATCGAATAAAGTCTGAGTCACCGGAGCAAAGCCCCTCATGCCCGGACATGAGTCGTTCCTGAGCCATCGTCAGGCACGCTGGGAATAGATAGTCAAACAGCGCAGGTTGCAATTCCACGTAGTTCAGGTCATGAAAATAGACCCAGAAACTCTGATCGAATAGCTGTTTCCACGGAGTACGGGCAAGCTGCCGGAGTTCATCGTCGGCCGCATCAAATTGAACTTCCCAAATCTCTCCGACTACCGGTCCCGCGTTGCCAAAGAGAGCCCGAATTCGCTCGACCGTCACTCTAGGACCAAGAATGGGTTCTAAGGTCATGACGGTTGGAGCAAGCGGCTTATCGATATGATGCGGCCATGTCCGCCGGGCCGGTCTCGGCGACGGCCTTCTTCTCCCGGCTGCCGGCGATTAGACCTTTGAGCACGCCTTCGTACTCCGCCGCGTCGAGCGGAAGGTCGACCGTGCGCTTCTGGAGGCCGCTGAGGATCATCGCGTTCGCCAACTCTACGCTCGCGATCCCTTCCGGAGCGGGCGCGACGAGCGGCATTCCGTCGAGGATCGCGTCCGCGAAGTTGCGCAGGATTCCGACGTGCTGATCGCCCCCGCCCGGCGCGGGAGGCACGTCGCAGCGCCACACCTCGGGCGCCGAGAACGAACCCGGATCGGTGTTCAGAAACTCTTCCACGCCGACTCGGGTGCGCCAGAAGGTGATCTTGCCCTCTTCCACGACAACCTTGCCCCGGTCGCCCGCGATCTCCAGACGGTTCGTGCCCGGCGCTTCGCCCGTGGTGGTCGTAAAGACGGCGGTCGCGCCGTTCGGGTGTTCGAGGAACGCCGTCACCTGATCCTCCACCTCGATGTCGTGGAAACACCCCAGCCCAAGGTGTGCCGTGACGCGCGACGGCATCCCGAGGATCCATTGATAGAGGTCGAGGTTGTGCGGGCACTGATTAAGCAGGACGCCGCCGCCTTCCCCGGCCCAAGTCGCGCGCCAGCCGCCGCTCGCGTAGTACGCCGCGGTGCGGAACCAGTCGGTAATCGTCCAACTCGCGCGGCGAATCTCGCCCAACTCGCCGCTCCGCACAAGGTCGCGCACCTTCCGGTAGCGCGGATCGGTGCGCTGGTTGAACATCGCCGCGAACACGAGCCCCGGGCGGTGGGCCGCGATCAGGCGTTCCGCGTCCGCCTTGTGGACGGAGATCGGCTTCTCGACGAGCAGGTGAAGCCCGTTCTGCATCGCGTCGATGCCGATCGTCGTGTGAGCGTAGTGCGGGGTGCAGACGAGCACCGCGTCCACGAGTCCGCTCCGGATCAACGCTTCGCCTGTCGCGAACTTCGCCACGTCGTACGGCGCCATCCGCGTCGGGTCGGTGTCGCACACCGCCGTCAGCTCCAGGCGCGGAAGTTGGGGCAGGTGGCCCTTGATGTGGGTCGACCCCATGTTTCCAAGCCCGACGACGCCGAGGCGAACGCGATCCATGGCGACGGTTTACCCAATGTGGCGCGGGCGCCCCGCCCGCCGCCTCTCCGGGTGGATCGACGAAGCGTTTAAAAGGCTTCGTGTGGAGCGCGGAACTTCGGTACCGCGGTGAATCGGCCCATTCGTTGGCACGCCTTCTCGGAGCTAGGATGAAGGCACGGAGCTGAAGCTCCTGGCTAAAGCGGGGCTGGACCAGACACTCAAACCGATTCCGAACCGATCAGGCGGCCTTCGGCAACAGACTGGATACCGACACCTGGCCGCCACCCGCCGGAACCGACTCACCCTCGCGAGCGATAACCGTTTCCGCGTACTCGCCCAACTCGGGCCGTGGTCGGCGGCGTACTTCTAACGTTCGGTTCTGCAAATTGACGATCCAGTACTCGAGTACGCCATGCGTGGCGTAGAGCCGCGCCTTATTCACTCTGTCGAAGGCGAGGCTCGTGTCGCTGATCTCGACGAGCAGAGCGACATCCACCGGAGGATCGACCCGGCGTCCTTCGTAGTCTTCGGTCCGCCCACGCAACACGAGAAGGTCGGGTTCAGGCTTGCCCCCGTCTCCCAACTTGAGCGGAATCTGGACCGTGATCTCGAAGTGGGCGTCGAACACCGCCTGTAAAGCCCGAAAAGCATATCGAAGGGCAAAGGCGTGAGGGTCGTTCTGGCCCATTTTCGTGTAGATCAGTCCGTCGATCAGCTCCAAACGCTCGCCTTCGGGAAAGACGCCGTCCGGGATGCGCTCGAACTCCTCGATCGTAAAGCGTCGCGGCCCGACGTCCTTGGCAACGGGCGTCGGAACGGCGGTCGTCACGGCCATGGCTTTACTATACGTCAGCCTTCGCCCGCCATCGTGGGGGCTAATCCGTCATAGGCGGAACTTCCGCGTCGCCGGAGCGAAGGGTCCAGTTCAGGCCGTACCGCTTCGCCCGCTTCGCCTCGTCCGAATCGGCTTCGACGGTCTCCTCGACCACCGGTCGCTCCGGCTCTCGGTACGCCGCCTCCCGCTCCGCGAACTCGGGGTCGCGCGGCGCGGTCGCGGGGTCGTAGTCCCGCTTCGGAGAACGCTTGAGCATCGTCGCGAGAACGCCGTTCACGAACCGCCCGCTTTCGGCGGTCGCGTACTTTTTGGCGATCTCGATCGATTCGTTGATCGTGACGATCGGCGGCACGTAGGGCAGGTGGAACAGTTCCCAGGTTCCGAGCCGGAGTACGTTCCGGTCCACCGAGGTGAGTCGGTCGACGGTGTAGTTCGGCATCGCCGCGTCGAGCCCCTGGTCGATGTCGGGCTTCTCCTCCCACACGCCCTGCGCGAGGGTCGTGGCGAAGCGGCGGAACGGCTCGCGAAACTCTTCGGGCACCGGACGCGGCGCGAGGCCAAGGTCGGCAAAACCCGCGTCCGCCTCTGGCGGCAGTACCTCGAGACGAACCTCTTCATCGTCGAAGAGCTCTAGAGCCTGCTCTAGGGCGGCCTTGATGGAGATCTTCGAGGGCTCGGCGAGGCAAAGCGCCATGAGCGCCGCCTCCCGGGCGTAGCGGCGGTGGGCGAAGGTCACGAGCATCTCCAATGGGGGAGCGTGGGATGGGGAGTGGGGAGCCTTTTCCACTCCCCATCCCAGACTCGACATTCCCCGCTCATACCGCCTCTCCCGCCAGGAATCGCGGCACCCAGCCCGTGTCGAACTCACCCGAGCGGAACCCTTCGCTGTCCACGAGGCGGCGAAGGAACGGAATGTTCGTCTTGATTCCTTCCACTTCGAACTCGTGAAGCGCCGTCCGGAGCTTGGCGACCGCTTCGTCCCTCGTCTCGCCGCGCACGATGAGCTTCGCGATCATGGGATCGTAGAACGGCGACACCACGATGCCGGCGTAGCAATACGTCTCCATCCGCACGCCCCGCCCGCCGGGGGCGCGCCACGTCGTGATCGTGCCCGTACTCGGCGCGAAGTCGGCGTCGGGATCCTGCGCCGTGATGCGAGCCTCGATGGCGTGCCCCTTGAGGCGGACGTCTTCCTGCGTCAGCCCAAGGGGCTCGCCGCTCGCGACCCGCAACATGAGATGCACGAGATCCAGCCCCGTCACCTCTTCGGTGACCGGGTGTTCCACCTGGAGCCTCGTGTTCATCTCCAGGAAGTAGAAGTTGAACGCCTTGTCCACGAGGAATTCGACCGTCCCCGCGTTCTGATAGCCGACGCTGAGCGCGACCCTCACCGCCGCCTCGCCCATCGCCCGCCGGACCTCGTCGGGCAGTTCGGCGTAAGGCGCCTCTTCCACGATTTTCTGGTGCCGTAGGTTCTGGATGGAGCACTCGCGCTCTCCGAGGTAGACCATCTGGCCGTACCGGTCGCCGATCACCTGAATCTCGACGTGCCGGGGCGAGACGACGAACTTCTCTACGAGCATCTCGCCCGAGCCGAAGCTCGCTTGCGCCTCCGTGGAGGCCGTCCGGTACGCCGACGGAAGCTCGTCCGGGCTGTTCACCCGGCGGATGCCGCGGCCGCCGCCGCCCGCGACCGCCTTGAGGAGCACTGGATAGCCGATGCGCGCCGCCACCGCAAGGGCTTCCGTCTCGCCATCGACCACGCCGTCCGAGCCCGGCACCACCGGACAGCCCGCCGCGACCGCCGCCGACTTGGCCGACGCCTTGTCGCCCATCGCCTCGATGGCGGGCACGGGCGGTCCGACGAACGCGATGCCCAGAGAGGCCAGGGCCGCCGCGAAGCCCGACCGCTCGCTGAAGTAGCCGTAGCCCGGATGCACCGCTTCCGCGCCGGTAATGCGGCAGGCCATGAGCACGTTCGCGAGGTTCAGGTAGCTGTCGCCGTTGCTCCCCGCGCCCACGCACACCGCTTCGTCGGCGATCTTGACGTGCAGGCTTTCCCGATCCGCCTCACTGTACACGGCGACGGACGCGATTCCGAGTTCGCGGCACGCGCGAATGACGCGGCACGCGATCTCGCCGCGGTTGGCGATCAAGACCTTCTTCAGCATGGCAAGGAGCGGCTTCGATTATGGCAGGCTCCGAAGGCGGGACTCGTCTCCATTGGCTTTCCGGCCTCCGGCCCGAAGCCGGAGGCACCCCGTTAGTACTTCGCGTGGCCGGGATGCACGCACCGCACCGATCCAGTGGCGGGGTCGTACTGATAGGGCTCATGGCCGAGGGGGCAAGATTGGAAGTCCTTCGGCAGGCCCTGGATCTCCGCGAGGCTCGCGGGAGGCTGATCGTCGCCGTTCGCGCGCGCGATCTGGATGAATTGGCGCACTTGAGCGAGGTTGCTAGCGCACACCGTATCGTCCGCCTTCAGCTTGGCGAGGCCGGGCACCGTCGAGCCCTTCCCGTCGGCCCGCGCGGGGCGCGACGTGCCGCCCAACGCCCACGGGCGCATGACCGCCACCGCGAGGATCGCCATAATCGCGATGACGATCACGAGCCCCACCAGCGTCTGGCCCCGCTCGCGCCTCATCCTCGCACCCGCGCGACGGCCTGCCCGTACTCGACGGCCTGTCCCGACTCCACCAGAATCTCCACGATTTCGCCTTCCACCTTGCTCGTTACGTCCGTCACGATGCCCAGCGCCTCCACCATTCCTACGGCGTCGCCCTTCTTGACGGTGCGTCCAACCGCCAGCGGTTCCTTCGCGTCGCGCCAGAAGCCCCCGAGGGTGGCCTTGATCTCCTTGGGGGC
>CAXUKB010000060.1:0-1370 GCA_964251345.1 uncultured Fimbriimonas sp.
CAGCCTCGTGCTGGCGCTCGTCATGGCCTTCTTCGTCTTCACGGTGGCGCTCGTCGGCTGCGGCGGGGGCTCCCAGGGCTCGTCCGTCCGTTCCGTCGGCCGGGCGACCCTCAAGATCACCTGGCCGCTCTCGACCGCGCGGCTCATCCCCGCCGCGTCGAACAGCATCACCGTCGCCTTCCTGAGCGGCACGAGCACCGTCGCCACCCAGACGGTCGCGCGGCCGACCACCGGCAACACGTCGACCCTCACTTTCGCCACCCTTCCGGCGGGCAGCCTCACGCTGAAGTCATCGGCCTTCCCGACGACCGACGGCACGGGCACCGCGCAGGCGACCGCGAGCCAAACTGTGACCATCACGAGCGGCAACACCGCGACCCTCGCGATCTCGATGGCCTCGACCATCAGCAGCATCACCCTGTCGCCGACCACCGTTTCGGTCGCCGCGGGAAGCACGGCCACGCTCACCGCCACGCCCGTCGACTCGACCGGCGCCACCGTCCTGGTAGGCTCCTCGACCCTGACGTTCGCCTCGTCGAACACGGCCATCGCGACCGTGAGTTCCGGGGGCGTCGTCACCGGCGTCGCCGCGGGTTCCGTGACGATCACCGTCACCGAAACCGAGTCCGGCAAGACCGCGACGGCCGCGACCACCGTCACCTCCTCGGGAGGCAGTTCGAGCGACGTCGTCACCGCGGCGAACGCCTTCAAGTCCGCCCTCACCTCCGCGCATCAGACGTCCCTCCAGACGGCGACGACGTTTAACTCGACCAACGCCAAGGGCTGGACGAACCTGCCGGTGAGCAGCCGCAACGGCGTGAAGCTGGGCGACCTGAGCACGACGGAGACGAGCGCGGCGCAGACGTTTATCGGCGTCCTGTTCAGCAGCGCGGGCAAGGCCGAGATCGAGCTGATCCGCAACGCCGACCAGTACATCCACACCAACGCCGACGCTAACCAGGCGTGGGGCTACGACAAGTACTACATCGCGTTCATCGGCACGCCCTCGACGACCGCCGTTTGGGAGGTTCAGGTCTCCGGCCACCACCTCGCCTACAACTTCGTGTTCAACGGCAACGCGACCCCGGCGGTCACGCCGGTCTTCCTCGGCACCGAGCCGCCCGTCTTTACCGACAACGTCTCGACTTCGAGCACCTACGGCCAGACGGTCAAGGCGCTCGAAACGCAGCGATCGACGGTCAGCGCCCTTGCGGTCGCGATTCAGGCCGACTCGTCGGTCTCCAGTACCGCGAAGCTGACCGGCACCTCGTACAGCGACGTGACCGAGGGCGCGACCGCCAGCGGCGACACGAACTACCCCGTCACGTACCCCAGCGGCACGAGCAACCGCGGTGTGCTCTACACGTCGC
>CAXUKB010000060.1:1380-7884 GCA_964251345.1 uncultured Fimbriimonas sp.
ACCGCGGTGAAGGCGGTGATCGTGTCGTACGTGAACACGGTGCGGAGCGACATCGCGACCTCCTTCCTCTCCACGTACGAGAGTTCGACCGCCCTCAACTCGACCTACGTCGCCTATCAGGTGGGCCAGAGCGGCACGGCGGACTTCAACACGCCGACCGGGCTGACGAGCCAGAAGTCCTACCTTCGGATCGACGGCCCGCGCTGCTGGATCGAGTTCATCTGCCAGCAGGGTGTCGCTTACCCCGCGAACATCCACTACCACTCGCTCTGGCGCGACAAGACCGGCGACTACGGCGCCGAGTTCTAATCCCGCCACCCTTCTCCCCTCATGGTCATGGACAAAAGTTCCGCCCCGTAGCCGCGGGCTTCAGCCTCCGACCTGAGCCTAGGCGAGGGCTGAAGCCCTCGCCTACGGAGAATGTCCGGATCGATACGCAACGACCACGAGGGGAGAAGGGGCAAGATCTCTCTAAGCCGGTCGAAGGCCTAACCTCTCCCCAGCGCACCCACGGAGGGTGCGGCGACAGCCCTTCGGGCTAATCCTCCTCAAGTCTCACCATGCTCCGCCGCCTTCTCTTTCTCTTCGCGCTGCTCCTGCTCGGCGGGACGCGGGCCTTCGCCCACGCCGCGCCGGGCGACAGCCTCTTCCTCGACCTCGATAGCCGGGGCGTGACGATGCAGATCTGGACGCCGCTCGTCGAGTTGGAGATGGGGTACGGCAAGCCGCTCAACGCCGATCCGGCGGGCGCCCTCGCCCGCGAGGAAAGGGGAATCGTGGCCTACGTCCTCCGGAACACCCGGATCGCCGGGCTCGATGGCCGCCCCTGGCGGCTCGAACCCGTGGGTCCCATCCGGATTTCCGGCCAGAAATACCCGATCGAGTACATCCTCACCCTGCGCGCCACCGCGCCCCGCGCGGGCTGGACCGACTTCGACCTTCGGTACGACACGATCGGGGAGAAGGTGCCGAACCACCAGGCCGACGTCTGGATCCGTTCGAACAGCCTGGCCGACCCGCCCCTGCGGTCGCCTCAACTCCTGAAGACCCTTCGGTTCCTCGACCACACCGTCGGCGTTCACCGGGACCCGCCGACGTTCGTCGAGAGCTTCCGCATGACCTTCGTCAAAGGCATGCGCCACATCGCCGAGGGCACGGACCACCTGCTCTTCCTGCTCGCCCTCCTCCTGCCCGCGCCGCTCCTGGCGGCAGGCGGCCGTTGGGGCGGCTACGCGGGCGGGCGGGTCGCCCTGCGGCGCATCGCCAAGGTCGTGACCGCCTTCACCGTCGGCCACTCGATTACCCTGGTCTTGGGTGCGCTCGGCTGGGCGCACTTGCCAAGCGCCTTGATCGAGTCGGCGATCGCCCTCTCGATCTTTGTCTCCGCGATCCACGCGTTGGTGCCGATCTTTCGGGGCCGGGAGATCCTCATCGCGGGTGGCTTCGGCCTCGTCCATGGCCTCTCCTTCGCCTCCGCGCTCTCGGAGTTCGGCTTCGATCCCCTCTCGCTCGTGTCGAGCGTTCTCGGGTTCAACCTCGGCATCGAGGCGTTCCAGCTTTTCGTGATCCTCGTCGCGATGCCGTGGCTCGTGCTGCTCGCGCGGACCCGGGTCTATCCCGCGTTCCGCGTGGCCGGGGCGCTCGTCACCGGGCTTGCCGCCGCGACGTGGTTCGGCGAGCGTGCGTTGGGTTGGGCGAACCCCGTCGGTCCCGTCGTGGAGGCCGTCGCCGCGCATGCGCCGGTGGTCGTCGCGACCCTCGCCGCGGTCTCGCTTCTCGCCTACGGCATTCCCCGCCTTCGCGCTCCCCAACCCGCCACGGGTTAGGGCCTCCTCGTCGCGTGGAACGGCCCGATCTTGCCCTATACCAGGCAAGATCGGACGCTCGGTCTCGTCTTCATCCGGGCTTCATGGCCGATTTCCAAGCTCTTCGTCAGCGAAGCGCCCCGGGCGCGGGACCGAGCATGAACCCCCACGAAGATTTCGAACTTGAGTATCACCCCAGCGTCGATGAGGACGACAAGATCATCGGGAAGATTTGGACCCGTCGCCAAGCCCTGACGGCGGGAAGCCTTGCGAGCCTCGCCACCCTTTTTGGCTGCGGCGGTGGCGGGGGTGCGAGCAGCAGCGGCACGAGCGGTGGGACGAGCGCCGCCATCACCACCCAGCCGACTAGCGCTACCGCCGTCGTGGGCACCTCGGCGACGTTTGCCGTGGTCGCCACCGGAAGCAGCCTGAGTTACCAGTGGTATTCGGCCGTTTCGTCGACCGGCACCTCGACGAAGATCGCCGGCGCGACGGGCGCGAGCTACACCCTCGGCTCTGTCACCATCGCCATGAGCGGTACGACGTACCACGTCGTCGTCACGGGCTCTAACGGTTCGGCGACGAGCAACAACGCCACCCTGACCGTTACCGCGACGGCCACCACGCCGACGATCACGACCCAACCCACGGGCGTGTCGGCAAACGTGGGCTCGACCGTCGCCTTCACCGTGGTCGCGAGCGGCACCAATCTGACTTACCAATGGTACAAGGGCGGTACCGCGGGCTCGGTTGGGAGCGGCGGCACCGCCGTGTCCGGCGCGACGAACGCGACCCTCGCCTTCGCCGCCGCGGCGAGCACGGACGCGGGCACCTACTACGTGGTCGTCACGAACACTGTGGGCGCGGTCACCAGCACGGCGGTGCTCCTCACCGTCAACGACACGGTTCCCACCATCACCACGCAGCCGTCGAGCGCGACCGTCTCCGCGGGCGGCACCGCGACCTTCACCGTCGTGGCGTCCGGGACGAACCTCACCTACCAGTGGTACCGGGGCGGCGTGGCGGCCTCGGGGGCGACAAGCGCGAGCTACGCCTTGAGCTCCGTGGCGACGGGCGACTCGGGCGCCACCTTCGACGTGAAGGTCACGAACTCTGCGGGCAGCGTGACGAGCAACACCGTGACGCTCACCGTCGGCACGGGCATCGACCTCGTGGTGACGCCGCAGGCGATCGAGGGGCCGTTCTGGGTGGACGAGAACCTGAACGTCTCGAACCTTCTGGCCGCGGGCAGCAGCCGAAGCACGGTGACGGGTGGCTTCCCGCTCACCCTCGCTTTCACTCTCTACCGCTACGACGCGAGCACCGCCACGGGCACTCCGCTCGCCGGCGCCCATGTCGACATCTGGCACGCCGACGCGATCGGCACCTACTCCGACGAGGCCAGCGGCTCGATCCAAAGCGAGAACACGACGGGGCAGACCTGGCTCCGGGGCTACCAGGTGACGGACGCGAATGGCGGAGTGACGTTCCACACCATCCACCCGGGCTGGTACACCGGCCGCACTCCGCACGTTCACGTCCGGATCCGGACGTACAGCGCCTCGGGGAACGTGACGCACAATCTGACCACGCAGATGTTCTTCACGGACGCCCAGAATGCGGCGATCCTCTCGAAGTCGATCTACGCTCACGGCACGCGGACGGTGTTCGACGCGAACGACAACGTCTACTCGGTGAGTCAGTCCGACGGGACCGCCGTCGGGTCGCATCTGCTGCTGAACGTCGACCAGGGTCTGTCGAGCGAGACGGCGAGCTTCTCCTTGGCTTTCGTGCTGCCGTGAGGGTCGACGTCCCTTCGGCCTCCGGTGTTCGAAGGAATCGAATCACACTCGAGTCTCGGCAAACGAGCGGCACCGCGCCTTGTCGACCGCCTTGCCTTAAAGGGTGTCCAAAAACAGGGTGCCCCAGGGGTGAGGCCGAGGGCTCGTGCGGCCGTCACCCGTGCCCTCCCGGACATCGCGGGAGGCACGGGTGACGGAGACACAAACATTCTCCTCTTCCCGTGGCACCCGGCCGATCCCCTAGACTTCGTCTCCGGAACGCATTGGGGAGGATCGATCCGCCCTTGTCGTGCGCGTCCGAGCGACCGGCCCGGAAATCGTAACGGGTTCAAGATAACCGAGGCCGCCCTTCGGGACCGAGATCCTGGCTTCATCGTCACGCCGACGTACCGAGCCGCCGTCGACGATCCGGCGCCGACTCCCGATCCCACGCCCGATCCCGACCCGACCGGGGGCAGCTCCGCGGGCACGACCTCCTCCACCGGCACGATGAGCGGCGATCCGACGCCGCCCAACGATCCGCCTGGAGACACCCCGCCGGATTGGCCCTTCCCCCCTTACTGGCCGCTGCCTCCTTACTGGCCCTATCCGCCGACGCCCCCGGGTGGGACGTGGCCCCCTCCTACTGGCCTCCGTACGGGTCCCCGTCAGGGCCGGGCACAAGATGGCCAGGGCCGAACGACCCGAGCTACCCCTTCCCGCCCGGATGGACGCCTCCCCCTGGATGGTCACCGCCCCCCGGATGGCCCTGGCCCCCGTACTTCCCACCTCCCGTCGCGCCGCCGGGCGGCAACCCTCACGGAGATGCCGCCAGGATGGCGGCACTACGGCCAAAGGCCGCTGAGAGGAAGGCCGGTCGCTTCGGGCAAGCCGAGCATGAGGTTCATGCTTTGGATCGCTTGGCTCGCGGCGCCTTTCCCAAGGTTGTCCAGCGCGCCGATCGCGACCGCCATGCCGGTGTGGGCGTCGTAGGTTCCCCAGACGTGCGCGCCCGCCGTGCCGGTGAGCGCCTTGCTGTTGGGCGGCGCGTCGACCGCGCGGACCATCGGCTCGTTCGCGTACCGGGCTTTGAGCACCCCCAAGACGTCGATCTCTTCCCTAAGCGGAACGTGGACCGTTGCGACCATCCCCCGCGGCGTGGGCACAAGGTGCGGGGTGAAACGCACCCGGAGGCCCGGGAGCATCATCTCGATTTCCGGCGTGTGCCGGTGGCCCGCGACGGCGTAGGGCGACACCCCGCCATCCAGTTCGCTAAAGAGATACGACGTCTCTTTGCGGCTCCGTCCGGCGCCGGAGACGCCCGTTTTCGTGTCGACCACCGGCACCGCGCCCTCGACGACGAAGGGTAGAAGGGGCGAGAGGGCGAGCAGGGTCGCCGTGACGTGGCATCCGGGGTTCGCCACGAGCCGCGCCGCTTGGATTCGGTCGCGATCCACCAGTTCCGGCAGGCCATAGACCGCCTCCTTCAGCAGCTCGGGGTCGCGGTGCTCCGTCTTGTAATACTGCGCGTACGCCGCCGTGTCCTGAAGCCGGAAGTCGGCGGAGAGATCGACGACCCGGATGCCGCGCTCGACGAGCCCCCGCGCGTGGTCCATCGCGAAGCCCGCCTCTTGGCAGAGGAACGCGACGTCGCACTCGACGGTCGCGGGGTCGAAGGCGCTGAGCACGAGGTCGGTGGCGAGCCACGCGCACTCCTCCCGGAGCGGCTTTCCCGCGCTTCGCGAGGAGGTAACGGCGACGACCTCGACGTCGGGGTGCGTCGAGAGCAGACGCACGAGTTCGGCCCCGCCGTACCCGCTCGCCCCGACGATCGCCACCTTAGTCACTCCCTATTGTGGCGCGGGCGCCCCGCCCGCTGCCTTCTCGATTCCAGCCGACGCGGGCGGGGCGCCCGCGTCACTTTGAGCCTATAGGGGCTCGAGCCAGGCGGTGGCCGTTCGGATCGTCTCCCGAAACCACGCGCCGTCGGGCGACACGACGGGAAGCCACCAGGCGCTGGGTCGGCGCTCCGCCGCGCGCAGGCCGCGCGAGGAGACCACCGCCTCGCGCACCATCCGCACCCGCTTGAGTTCCGCCTCCAACTCGATCTCCCGGCGGCGCGACCTCGCCTGTTGAACCCCTTCGTCGCGCACCAACGCCGCCTGCTTCATTCGCACCTCGCGGAGCGACGCTTCCGCCGCGGTGAGGGCGTGGATCGCCGCCTCGACCGCCTCGGACAGCCATGTCCGCTCCGCCAGCGCTTCCGGCGTCGGCTCGCGATCGAACAGCTCCGCCCGCCAATGCTCTCCCTTCGCCCACTCGGCTTGGGCGCGCGCGCGGCGGCACTCGCGAAGCCGCACGTACGCCGCGTCCCTTGCCCCATCGAGGGCGGAAAGCTCCCTTTCCAAGACGTCGAGCGTGCCGTGGAGACCGAGATATTCCTCCGACAGCCGCTTCCAAGAGCCGCCGAGCCGCCGGTCCAGCATCTTAATAAGGCAGTTCGACTTGGGGCATTCCCCAAGCTCCTTTAGCAGCGCCTCTTGCTCCGCGCCCACGCCCTGCCACCGCTCCGCGAAGGAGCCCGCCGAAAGCTCCTCGGTCCCGAATGCCCGCTGAAGCACGCCCGGAAGTCGGAACCACGTCCGCACCGGACGGAGCGCGTCCCAGGTCGCGTAGCGAACCCGCAGGATCGGGCTCAAGGGCGCGGTCCAGCCCGTCGTTTCCCGCAACCGCGTGTGCATCGTCCGCGAGACCTTCACGTAGGACGACGCCCCCTCGTGGAACGCGAAGGCGAACTCCGTTCCAAGCATTCCGATGAGCGCGACCGCCTTGCCCACGAGGGTGCAGTCCGGCCCGAACTTTCCTTCGATGAGCGCCGCCAACTCCGCCAACTTCCCCTCGATCATGCCGCCCCCCCG
>CAXUKB010000060.1:7894-11249 GCA_964251345.1 uncultured Fimbriimonas sp.
AAGGGGCGACTTGAAGGAGAGGAACTGGGGGGTCGGCGTCATGATCACCGCGCCGCGGTTGCCGATCCGCAGGGTTCCCCGCCCCTTGCCCGGAATCACGAGGTCGAACGGCACCGCGCCCGTTCCAAAGCGGCCCAGGGGAAACATCCCCGGGCCGTGCGTCACCGCCTCGTCGTAGGCGGCCTTCGCGGCGAGCTTCGTCTCGGGACGGACGAAAAGATCGACCAATCCGAAGCGCGGTAGGCGGCAGGTCTCGCGGTTAAAGCGCAGGAGCTTCGTGGTCGAGGTCGCGTCCACGTCCACCGGTTCGCCTGCGGCGAACGCGTAGAGCGCGGGCAGGAGCCGCTCGTAGTAGGCGCCCACCGAACCTTCGCGCTCCTCCGCCACGTCGCAGATGAGTTGACGAAGGAGATCGGCGCGCTCGACCGCCGCGTCCTTCGCATCGCCGGAGAGGCATTCCGTGGTCTCGCGGAGCGCCCAGTCGAGGGTTGCCTTCAGCTCCGGCAGGGCGTGTTTGACGGGAAGCTCCGACACCACGGGCGGTCGCTCGTCGCTCGTGACCACCCCGCGCCAGCCGAAGGCCTCGGTCGCCTCGTCGAGGAACCCCGGGCGGTCGCGCTCGATCCGCTCCAGGCGCGTTCCGGCGGCGGCCATCGCGGCGAGGGTCACCACCGTCTCGCCCCCGAACAACGTCGAGAACTCGCCCGCCGCGCTCCAGAGGCCGCGCGTCGTCGTGTCGTTGTGCGGCACCGCTCGGAACCGTCCCCGCGTGCCCTTGGTCCCGGGCAGCTTCGCGAAGTAATCCGTGTCGTGCGACCCGGCGACGAGTCGCCGAGACGATCCCAGCGCCTTGAGACGAAGGGCAAGCCCCGCCTTCATCGGTTCGTCCCAGAACACCGTTTGGCCTAGAGCCAAGAGCGGGACGCCGGGCGCGAGGCGCTCCAGCTCCAGCAAGGTCTCGTCCAGGGGCCTACAGTTCGGATCCGCCATGCGCGCCTTCGCGTCCTACGAAAGGGGAGCGTACTCCATCGCACAGCCAAAGCTCACCGGCGGCGACGGAGGGGATATTGAGAAAACTTGCGGCGGAGGGCGCACTTATTAGCGCCCCCGACCCGTATTAGATTCGAGGTCCCCCTTGATCGACGAGTTCAAGATCCGAAAGCAGGTTGCAGGCATCGCCGCCTCTCCCGAGCCTCCGCTCCGGAAGGCCCGACTTATTCTTCGGCTCGCCCGCAGGGTCCGCGCCGCGGCCCACGCGCTCGGCGGGCACAGTCGCCAATCGTTCCGCGAGGGCGACACCCTCCGGGCGGCGCGGATGCGCGAGGCGACCGAACGCCTTATCGACACCCACGCCGAGATCCGCGCCCACGCCGGGGCGGCTTTAGCCGAATCGAGGCTAACGCTCGTTGAACAGTCACTTCGTGATTCCAAACCCGCCGCCGTTTCGAGTGCCGCTCCGTAGCCGAGGGCCTTAGAACTCGCGGGAGCACCGGAACGAGCGCTAAACCTAGGGCTACGGAAAACCACGCCGGGATCGCCAAGCCGCGACCTCCGCCTCAGCGAGAGCGGTCGGCGAAGGTAACCTCGCCTTCCGGGGCAACGCCGCGTCCGGCTTTCGGACTCGTGCCCCAAGCCCACTCTCTCTTCCCGCGCGATCCCGAGCCCCGGCTACGGCGCGTCCTCGTCACCGGCGCGGCGGGCCGCATCGGACGCTATTTCGCCGAGCTTGCGCCGGAGCGCTTCGACGTGCGCCGCATGATCCGCCCGGGTGAAACGTTGGCCGGGGGCTTCGAAGCCGACCTTGCGGACCTGCCGCGCCTGAAGGAGGCGTGCGAGGGAATCGACACCGTAATCCACCTCGCGGGCGACCCGCGTCCGATGGCCGACTGGGCTTCGCTCCTGCCCAACAACGTCGTCGGTACGTACAACCTATTCGCCGCCGCCAAGGCCGCGGGCTGCCGTCGCGTCGTCTACGCCTCCTCGATCCACGCCGTCTCCGCCCACCCGCCAGACGCGCAGGTCGGACCCGACGATCCCGTCGCGCCAGGCGACCTGTACGGCGTCTCGAAGTGCTTCGGCGAGGCGATGGCCCGCTACATGGCGGAGATGGAGGGGCTGAGCGCGATCGTCGTGCGAATCGGCGCGTGCGTCCCCGCCGAGTGGGTCGCGAATCCCGAGCGGATCGGCAACGCCGACGCCTGGGTCTCTCCGCGCGACCTCGTTCAGCTTCTCGTGCGGGCCATCGACGACGAGACCCTCCGGTTCGCGATCGTGAACGCCCTGAGCGGCAGCCGCTTTAATCGGCTCGACATCACCAGCGCCCGCGAACTTCTCGGCTACGCTCCCGAGGACGACATCGCGGCGGTCAATCCGACGATGCCGGACGCGAACCGGCGCCTCGCCAGCCACACGCTTCGCGACGGCTACGCTTCGGGCCTGCGGGAAGAGGCGCAAGAGTAACGGCAAACGCGTCAATCTAGAGCCGTGCTCGCGCTTCTCCAGATCGCCGTGCCGCCCGATCTCACCGCCCGTGCCCAGGCGGTGACTCTCCGCCGCGATCGCTGGGGCATTCCGCACGTCGAAGCGAAGCGCGATGCGGACGTGGTGTTCGGGCTGATGTTCGCCCAGGCGGAAGACGACTACGACGATTTGGAGACGAGCACGGTCGCGGAGATCGGCCGGGCCGCCGAGTTCGACGGGGTGCGGGGCTTGGCCGCCGACGCGCGATTCCGCGCGTTCGACGTCGAGCGGCTCGCCAAGGCGCGGCTCGCCCGCGCCGATGCCCACCTTCAGGCGATCGCGAAGGGATATGCGGATGGCCTCAACTTCTGGCTCGCGCGTCATCCGGAGCGCAAGCGGCGCCTCGACCATTACGAGCCGTGGTACTTCGTCGCGGACGTGACCCTCCCCGCAAGCGTCGACGGGATCCGCCTCACGTTGGATACCGGCCTGGCCGTGACGCGTGAATCGGGCTCCAACGGCTGGGCGCTTGCGCCCTCCCGCACGGTCAGCGGCCGCGCGACCCTTTTCGCCAATCCCCATGTCGGCCTGTTCGGCCCCGGCGCGCGTTACGAATGCGTTCTGCACAGCGACGAAGGCCTGGACTTCGACGGCTTTTGCATTCTCGGCTCTCCCTTGCCCCACGCCGGTCACACGCCCCACCTTGCCTGGACCCACACGAACACCCACGCCGACGGTGCGGACGCCTACCGACTGACCCTCGTCGGGTCGGACGGCTACCGCTGGGGCAAGGCGACCCAGAAGATCGAGACCTCGACGGCGACGATTCCCGTGCGGATCGGCCGTCGCGTCGAGAACCGCTCGGTCCGGATCGAGCGCAGTCTCCTTTGCAGGC
>CAXUKB010000060.1:11259-17158 GCA_964251345.1 uncultured Fimbriimonas sp.
CCCCTTGGCCCGGTGTACCGGCAGGACGGCGCGGCCTACGCCGTCCGCTTGCCCATCGAGCGGAACCTCGACTACTGGCCCCAGAAGCTGGCGATGGCCGAATCCCGCAACTTTGCCGAGTTCCGCAAGGCGCTCGACTACGGGGCGCTTACCTACTCGAATACGACCTACGCGGACGATCAGGGCCATATCGCGTTTTGGTACGGGAGCACCGTTCCCCGGCGCGACCCAAACTTCGACTGGTCGAAGCCTGTCGACGGGAGCGATCCGCGCACGGATTGGAGGGGCTTCCTCCTGCCCGACGAACTGCCTCACGTCATCGATCCGAAGAGCGGCATCGTTCAGAACTGCAACTCCGATCCATGGCACACCACCCTCGGCGAGGATAACCCCAAGCCGACGGACTACCCGGGTTACGTCGTGCGCGACGTCGAGACCACCCGGGCCGCGAACTCCCGCCGCATCCTTTCGAGCCAGCCGAAGTTCGCCTACGACGATCTCACCCGCCTCGCCTTCGACACTTATGTCTACACCTCGAAGGAGCGTTTGCCGAAGATTCTCGCCGCCATCGGGCGCGATTCCGAGGCCGCGCGGGCGCTCGCAGGGTGGGACGGCGTGAGCACCGTCGACTCCGTGGCCGCCACCCTTTACTTCGAGACGGAGACGCTCCTCACGCCGAACCCCCGCGAGACGGGTTTCGAGGACGATCCCACCGCGATTCGCACTGCCTTCACCGCGACGGTGGATCGATTGACGCGCCGGTTCGGCACTTGGCAAGTGCCCTGGGGCCGCATCAACCGTCTCCAGCGGGTTCGGCCCCATGGGGCGGACGCGCCAAGCCTACCGGTTCCGGGAGCGCTCAGTGCCTTCGGCCAAATCTTCGCCTTCAGCGGTCCGGCGATCGACGGGATCCACTACGGCGTGGTCGGCGATTCTTACGTAGCTCTCGTGGAGCCGGGCGCGGGCGGGCGGTTCCAAGCGGTGTGCGTCGCGGGCCAGAGCGCCGACCCGGCGTCGCCGCACTACTTCGATCAGGCTCCCTTCTACGCCTCGGGCCACTTTCGCCCGGTCCGCGAAGGCTTCGAGCGGACGTACCACCCGGGCGACTAATCTCGCCGTCCGGATGGCATTGCTTTAAATGCCGACCTCGTCTTCCCAGTAGCCGAGTGCTTGAGCGCTCGTTCCGAGGCCCTTCTCGGTGATGGCCGACCCTGGAACCTTGCGGAGCAGACTCTTCAGGACCGCCGAGGCCAGCCTATTCATCGGAGTGTCTCCTCAAGCACACGGAAGGCACGGAACCGAAGCTCGATCAAAGCGGTGCTGAAGTCTCGCGTTCCCCATCCGAAAACTCGGTAGGCTCGCGGCAATGGTCGGCGTTCTGCCTCTTCTCGCGATGCGGTCGTTCTATGGCATGACGCTGAAGATGCCGCAGCCGATTACGGCCATGTGTCTCGGGACGATGGTGATGAATGCCTGGACTCCTGTCGTCGCCGGCGACGAGCAGGGCAATCTGTATGAGCCGCTGCCGAGAAATCCTCCAATTCCTAACCCAATCGGCAGCGTTCCGGGCCGAGTGCTCAATCTTCATTTCGACGGTCATGGTTCATTCACCGTCGTCTACGCGCCGTCAACAGGCGAAGAACGGGTCGAGCGATGGGAGATGCAGGGCGAGGGGTTTGTCAAAACTGAGATCCAGACGCTTCCTCGAGGAGCGCGTCCGCTCGTTTCTCGCGGCGAAGGCGCGGTGGCCGTCGGCGTCGCCGGCGGAAATCGAGTCGATCTTTATCTTGGTCAAGGCAAGAAATCGACGATCGATAATCTTCCCTCAGGTCTGGTCGGCCTGGCCATGTCAGGCTCGGAGCAGCCCCTGATCGCGGCCTTCGCATCGGGCGACCTGATTGCGTATGGCGTCGATGGCAAAATCCGCTGGCATCGCACAGTCCCCACTCGGGGGCACTTGCTTTCGTTTCAAGGCGGCATCGATACCGACAGCGCCGCATGGGCTTCCGATGCTTCGGGCGGTCAAGTGGGGGTGATCGACCTCTCTACGGGCAAGTGGAAAGGTGAGCCGCGCCCCGCACCGGGAGTCGTTCGGGTCGTGCCGATGGTGTCCAATTTGCCGCTCGTCATCGGAGAGCGGTCGGTTTGGGCGGTTCGCCACGCCGAGCCCACAATCTACGGGACGACCGTTCTGGCGGCGGACACAAGTCTCGAGTCCGTGGCGGTCTCCCTGGCCGACGGTACGCTGAGCGTTCGCCTTATGCTTCGACCATGGATGCGGAAAGGCGAAGCCGGTCTGGTTGCCCCCTAGAAGCTCCCTTTCTTACCATCGTTTCAGATCTCGCGAGCGCTAAAGCACTCGGCTACGGCGAGCCTTGAGGAGAGTGAACGACGGGTCGTCGTCTTGGTCGATGGAGGCGGTGCCACAATGGGCCATGAGAGCGTTGCGGCTCGTCGCTCCGTCTGAGTTCGAGCTTGTCGAGATTCCTCGGCCGGAGCCGGGTGAGGGGGAGGTGCGCGTCTGCGGGAGCGACGTGCACGGCATGGACGGCCGCACCGGTCGCCGAATTCCGCCCCTCGTGATGGGGCACGAGGCGGCGGGCACGGTTGAGGCGCTTGGCCCTGGGGTCGTCGGCTGGACCGTCGGCGACCGCGTCACCTTCGACTCGACCGTCTACTGCGGCGCGTGCCCGTACTGCGAGAGAGGACGGGGCAACCTGTGCGACCGCCGCCGGGTGCTCGGGGTGTCGTGCGCCGAGTTCTGTCAGGACGGCGCGTTCGCGGAGGGGGTCGTGGTGCCCGCCCGCATCCTCTACCGCCTTCCCGAAGGACTCGACTTCACACGGGCCGCCTTCGCGGAGCCGGTCTCGATCGCCCTCCACGCGGTGAACCGGTCCGGCATCCTTCCGGGCGGGTCGGCTGCCGTGGTCGGGGTGGGCATGATCGGCCTTCTCGTCGTCCAGGCGTTGCGCGAGCGCGGTGCGGCGCGGATCGTGGCGATCGACCTCGACGAGGCGAAGCTCGAACTCGCGAAAGCCCTTGGCGCGACCCACACCGCCTTCGACGCCCCGGTCGACGTCGCCCTGGAGGTCGTCGGCATCGCCCCCACGATTCGCACCGCGATCGAGAACGTGCGCAAGGGCGGCACGGTGGTGCTCGTCGGTAACCTCTCGCCCGGCGTCGAGATCCCCCTTCAGACCGTCGTCTCTCGCGAGCTGAGCCTTCTCGGCTCCGCCGCCTCGGCGGGCGAGTACCCCGAGGCGCTCGCGATGATCGCTGACGGCCGAATGCGGATTGACCCGCTGCTCTCCGCCGTCTCGACCCTCGACGAAGCGCCCGCCTGGTTCGAACGCCTTCACGGCGGCGAGCGCGGGCTGATGAAGGTCATGGTGGAGCCGTGAACCCCTTCGATCTCACGGGAAAGATCGCCCTCGTCACCGGCGCCTCGCGGGGTCTCGGCCAAACCTTCGCTCGTGCGCTCGCCGCCGCGGGAGCCGATCTCGTCGTCACCAGCCGCCGCGCCGAGGACCTCTCGCCCTTCGTGGACGAGATCGGGGCGATGGGCCGCCGTTGCCTCCCGCTCGCCTGCGACGTGCGGGACTATGCGAGCATCCAGACGATGGTTGCGGAGGCGGTCGGGCACTACGGCAAGCTCGACATCCTCGTGAACAACGCCGGGTGCAACGTCCGCAAGGCCGCCCTCGACGTCACGCCCGAAGACTGGGACCTCATTCTCGACACGAACCTGCGCGGCACCTTCTTCGTCGCCCAGGCGGTCGCCCGGCACATGGTCGCGGCGGGCTACTGCCGCCTGGTGAACGTCGGCAGCGTCACCGCCGTCGCGGGCTACGCGGGGCTCGCACCGTACGGGGCGTCGCGCGGCGGGGTGCGCCAACTCACGATGAGCCTCGCCGACGACTGGGGACCGTACGGCATCACCGTCAACTGCCTCGCACCCGGTTGGTTCCGCACCGCCCAGAACGCGGTGATGTACGAGGACGCCGAGTGGGTCGAGTACCTCGTGGACAAGATTCCCCTGCGCCGCCCTGGGGCGTCCACCGATCTCGAGGGCGCCGTCGTGTTCCTCGCCTCCGACGCCAGCGCCTACGTCACCGGCCAGACCCTACTCGTCGACGGTGGCATCTCGGTCAATTCGACCCGCGCGCTTCCCGCCTCGTCGACCCGGCTCCCAAGCTTCGACGGTTAGGGCGTTCGTTTCACAACCCGGGCGGAGCGGCCGCAGGATTTGGACATCGGTTCTCGCAAAAGGCAAAGACGCAAAGGGAGCCGCGAAGGATCGTTGTGGTACCCGAAGGGTATCGCCGGAGGCAAAGCCTTCGTGCGGGCTTCCGGGTTCGCCTCGTTCTGGCAGTCGGACGATTGCCTGAACGAGGCGACGCGAGACGTTAGCCCAGTCGGGGCGTGAAGTCGGTGTCCGGCTTCACCGAGCGGCAGTAGGCGGCCATGAGCTTGGCGCAGTTCTCGACGTCGATAAGCTCGAGCACCTCGCAGGGCGTGTGCATGTAACGCAGGGGGACGCCGACGACGCCGACGGCCATGCCGCCCTGGTTGAGTTGCATCGCGTTGCCATCGGTGCCGGTGCCACCGGGGGCGACGTCGATCTGGTACGGAATCTCCTCCTTCGCGCAGGCCTCGCGGATCATTCGGACCACGATGGGATTCGCGTTCGCGCCGCGCATCACCGAGGGGCCTTTGCCGAGGTCGAGGACGCCGTACTGGGTCTTGCTTAGGCCGGGGGTGTCGATGGCGTGATTCACGTCGACGGCGAGACCGCTCTGCGCGCCCAGCGAGTACGCGGAAGTCTTCGCGCCGCGCAGGCCGATCTCCTCTTGAACCGTGGCGACCGCGAAGACGCCCACGTTCGGATCGAGGTCGCCGCTCTCCGCGAGCAGGCGCAGAGCCTCGGCGACGATAAAGGAGCCCATTTTGTTGTCGAAGCCCCGGGCGGCGGCGCGGCCGTCGAGCAGGTCTTGCCACTCCCACTGGTAGGTGACGACGTCGCCCAGGGCAAACACGGCTTCGGCGTCGGCCTTGGTTCGCGCACCGACGTCGATCCACTGGTCCTTCAGCTCGGGCTTCTTCTTGCGCTCGTCTTCGGTGAGCAGGTGGATCGCCTTGCGCCCGATCACGCCCGCGACGGGCCCCTTATCGCCGTGGATCCAAACGCGCTGGCCCACCGGCACCACGCTGTCGTGGCCGCCGATGCCGCTGAAGTAGACGAGGCCCTGATCGTCGATGTGATGGACGATGAAGCCGAGCTCGTCCATGTGGCCCGCGAGCATCACCTTCATCGGCGCATCCGGGTTCAGCGCGGCGGTCGTGTTGCCGTGGACGTCGGTCCAGACCTTGTGGGCGAAGGGCTTCGTGTAGTTCCGGTAAACCTCCGCCGCGCGTTCCTCGTAGCCCGAGGGAGACGGGACGTTGACGATGGCCTTGAAGAACTCCAGCGATTCCGGACGCATTGAGTTCGACTATGGCACTTTTAGGCTCCGCACGGTGGCACGACTCCCCTCTATCCTTTTGGGGTTTCGCGTCCCCCATGTCTCCCAAAGCCCCCTTCTTTCTCTCCCTGGGGCACGACGCCAGGCGGGGAGCGAGACACTTTTACTCTCGATCCCCCGTATCCTTCCTCGGCGGACCCTCCTCCCGGCGCAAGGCATCCACGAAAGGAATGGGTGACGTCCCGCTCGCTTCGTCTGAGAGGTTGAACTTTCTCGAAAACGACACGGCGTTAGGGCAAGCCCCAATGCGACCGCTTAGGAAACGATTTTTCTACCCGCTCTAAGAAGGAGCCGCCTCGGGCCTCCCGCAGCCGACCCCGACCTCCCGGCCCTGACCCAGAACCCCTCCCGGATCCGGCCCGGCCTCCGGGACCCCC
>CAXUKB010000061.1:0-17111 GCA_964251345.1 uncultured Fimbriimonas sp.
GATTGCCGGACACTCGGCCTTACTACGATCATTGTTAGATATAATTCCATTTATACATGTTACTGTTCCAGCCATAGAACTTAATTCGGAGCAGTGGACTTTTTCGTGTTCCTTGACACAGTTAGTCAAGCCAGGAGGATCGCCTGGGACAGGATTATAACATATTACACATCCCGGACACAGCGTGATCGCTACCCCCGCAGGTGGAGTTGGATGATCACTGCACTTTGGCTTACCTCCACAACCGGCGAGTCCACTGGAGTCGCTCCACCCAACAGGATTTCCCTCAACGTATCCATAAGCCATTTGGCCCGGCCACAGCGGGTCCGCGGTCTGCCACCGGGCGAGCCCAGGCCGGTAAGTCCTCGCCCGAACGTAGATCCTCTGGGACCTCTGGTCCGTGTAGTACCCGAGGGTCCCCACAAAGCGGAACGGCATGGGGAAGTCGAGCCCGCCCACCGCGCGCTCCTCGCCGTAGGGCCAGTAGGTGATGAGCGTGAGCAGCCCGCCCGAGGAGTCCGCGAGGGCCACCGAGGAGCCCAACTCGTCCGGCACGGGGCGGCAAAGGGTCCCGCCCCGGTTCTGCTTCACGAGGCGGCCCGCGAAGTCTGTGCACGACGACGTCATCGCCCTAGGCCTCCCTCAGGTAGTCCGAGCCGTCCCACACCACAAGCGTCATGCTACTTAACTTCCTGTTTGATGAAGGTGAACTACTTCGCGGGATAGGGTGTTGCCTTCGGGACGTTCGGCTTCGATGAAGCATAGATGATCTTCAGCCGCCTCCAGCCATCCGCTGTCCGGTGCCACAGATGTTGCATGGGAGAAGTATAGGCAACGAGAGCTTGTCTTCCCGCTCGAGTCTCCGTGTCGCTCACCACCTCACTCAACGTCAGAGTGCCTTGGTCTTTACCCGCGGGTTTTCACACGAGGCCGCTCAAGGTCGATCTCGCCTTCGTCACTGTTTGGAAATGGCTGCCCCTGGCGAGAAACTTCTCCTTGGACGCGAAGTCACCGTTCTGCGAGGCGTAGGTGAAGTCCTTGTCTAACCATCGACGATACGGAGAAAAATCGCCTCTTGAGTACCCACTGGACATTTGCTTTTCCGCGATGGACACCTGATAAGGGATGCCCGGTGTCGTGAACAGAGGCGTTAGGCTTAGGTCTATAAATGGCGTGCCCATGACCCTCATTTAAGCAAAAAGTTGGACGGATTGAAGCTTGGCTGAGATTAAAAGGCAGGTCGTCAATGCCGTAAATGCAAGAGGCTAGGCCCGGCGACGAGATATACAGCGTAGCCTAACGTTCCTAATCCCAGCGTCCAAGTGGGCGGGTAGGTTTTCGGATCGGCGCCTTGGGTAGCAGTGGCGGAAGCACGTCCGCTTGCCGCGGGAGAGGAAGGGGATCCCAGTTCCTAGAGCCGGAGGAGTCCACTCTCGTCGGCGGGCTGTGGCACCGCACGCCAAGCTCTCGATGTCAGCGTGGGCCGACTCGGGTGTGAAGCCGATGGCGTTCACCTAGACATTGAAGTTGGCACGGTTCATCGGATCACCGATTGGGATGAGCTTGGTCGGAGGAGATGGAACGAATACTTGGGGCTCGTTGCATAACCCGGGCAGGTGGCCGCGAGCTCTCACCTTTGGTTCTCGCAAAAGCGCAAAGACGCAAAGGAGAGCCGCGAAGGATGGTTGTGAAACGAACCCTTAGAGCGAGGGGCGAAACCCCACCCCTTCCCCTCCCGGCACGAGGCATCCGCGAGGGGAAGGGGTGACGCGGGCTATGCGACGACGCTCGCCGGATTGCCGAATGCGCGTCTGCCCGGGTAGGCGGCAAAGCCCATGTTTTCACCGGATGAACGCCCGTTCACGCCTTTTCATCGCCGCTTGTGATACAATGATCGCGTGTACAGTACGCGCGTTCAGGCCCGGGGGACGGGGAGGCCGACTCGAGACGACGTCGCGAAACACGCGAACATGTCCGGGGCGACGGTCTCACGCGTCCTAAGCGGCCGGACCGACCTGTCGATCTCGCCGGAGACGCGGGCGCGGGTTCTCGAGGCGGCGGAGAAGCTCGGCTACCAGCCGAACTCCGCGGCGCGGGCGCTGACGAACGGGCGCACCGGCCTCGTCGGCTTCTGGATGAGCCTGCAGTACTCCCGCTACCGCGGCCAGGTGCTCGACGCGATGCGGTCCCTGCTCGGCGGCACCGAGATGGCGATGGCGGTCACCGACGTGGACGAGGAGTATCAGTGGGACCACAACTTCTCGCGCGCGCTCCGGGTGCCCGTCGACGGCATCGTGGCGTTCGACAACTCGGCCTCGGTCGAGGCGTTCGCCGGCCAGCGCGACCGGCTCGCCCCCGCCACGCCGTTCGTGAGCATGGGCGCGTACTGGTCCGAGGCCCAGAGCTTCGTCGGCGTCGACCTGCGGGCGGGGGCGGACGTGGCGATGGACCACCTCCTGGCGAGCGGCCGACGCCGGATCGCCCACATGGCGCCTTGGACCTCCGAGCTCATCGACAGCGGCCCCCGGCACGACGCCTACCAAGCGAAGATGGCCGCGGCGGGCCTTGCCCCGCAGGTCATCGGCATCGAGCGCGACTCGTTCGGCGCGGTGAAGGAGGTCCTTCTGGGGCTCGACACCCTGCCCGAGGCGATCCTCTGCATGAACGACGACCTCGCGATCGCCTCCGCCTACGTGCTCCAGGGCATGGGCGTCGAGGTCGGCCGCGACGTGCTCCTCGTCGGCTTCGACGGCATCGAGGAGACGGCGCACGTCCCCATTCCCATCACCACCGTCCGCCAGCCCATCCACGAGATGTGCTCCCTGGCGTGGCAGTTCCTGAAGGCCCAGATCGACGATCCGGCGGCCGGGCTTCAGCAGCGCGTTTTAACTCCCGAACTCATCGTCCGCGCCTCGTCCCAGGGCTGATCCTGGAAACGAGCGCCCCGACCTCAAAGAAGAGAATCCATGAAGAAAGCCTTCACCCTTATCGAGCTCCTCGTCGTCATCGCGATCATCGCCATTTTGGCCGCCATTCTGTTCCCCGTCTTCGCCCAGGCCAAGGCCGCCGCGAAGCGCACCGCCGACCTCAGCAACACGAAAAACATCGTACTGGGCGTGATTCTCTACACGGGCGACGTCGACGACAACGCGCCCCCCGCGCTCCTCGCCAACTTCAATAACGGCGACACGCGCTACAACGCGCTCGAGTGGAAGGATCTCATCCTGCCGTACATCAAGAACGGCGGCAAGGTGCCCAAGCCGAACCGCGCCGCCTACCTCCTGAGCGAAGGCAAGCCGGGCGGCATCTTCGAGTCGCCGGTGTCGACCAACGCCTATGCGGCGGCGCACCGGAATCCGTTTCCCGCGGGGTCGGGGCGCCACACCAACACGCGGTTCCCTCGCTCCTACATCCTGAACGGCGACGCGGGGCGCAACGAATCCGGCACCTTCTACACCTCCGACGGCGGCTCCCAGAAATCGGCCATCTGGCCTTACGTGACGGACGGCACCAACTCGGGCGGCGGCGGCAACATGACGTCGCTCGGCGGACCGGCGAACACGATCATGATCCTGCCGACCCGAATCGCCTATCCGACGGAAGAGGCGAACGAGATCGTGTACCGATGCAGCTCGGACTGGTGCGGCTACAACTCGAACACCGACAACTGGGTGCGAAGCGTCGGCAACGGCCTTCTCAATCTGGGCTTCTTCGACGGCCACGCGAAGGCGGTCAAGGGCAAGCAGGCCATCGCGACCGACATGTTCGACCTCTACGCCACCTACCTTCCGCAGGACGGCTGGCCCGGCAAGAAGCAGGTGCTCGACTACATGAGCAGCCTCTCCGAGTGGCAGTAAGGGGCAGAGCCTCTCCCATCGTCCTCGCCGCGCCCCGGGATCTCGGTCCCGGGGCGCGGCCCGCTGTTTCCATCGAATCCATGAAGATCTTCTCTTTCCTCGTCGTTTTGGCCGGTCTCGCGCTGTCCGGGTGTGGCTCGCCGAAGAGCGCGGACGGGAAGCCGCTCGACTCGAACCGGCCGCCGACCCCCTCGGCCCCCACCGGAAACGGCATGAGCGTTCCGCCGCCCACCGCCGCCCCAGCGACGACCACCGGCGGCTAGCCCCTCGGCGGGGCGAGAAGGGGTGCCCGCGTCATCCCTTCCTCTCGGAGCACGAATCTCTCCAAAAGGAAGGGATGACGTCCCTTCAGGCTCCGGAATTCGATGCTTGCGAGGACGCGCGGACGACGAGCTCGGGGAGGAGAACGGTGCGGCCCAACTCGGCGGTGGGGTCGTCGATCTGTCGCTGGAGATACTCGAACGCGAGGGCGCACATCCGCTCGATGGGCTGACGCACGATGGTGATGGGGCAGGGCCCCCGCTCGGTGCCCTCGGAGCCGTTGATGCCGACGATCGCCACGTCGACGCCAGGACGTAAGCCGAGACGGGGCAGGGCGTCGAGCGCGTCGACCGCGATGTCGTCGAACATGCAGAGCAGGGCGTCCGGAAGCTCGCCCGCCTCTTGGCACGACGTCAGGAGCGCCAGGAGCGACTCGACGCGGTGGGAGGGCAGGTGCGAGACCTCAAGGGTGCGAGGCTCGAGCCCGGCCAAGCGCATTCGGCCTTCGTAGCCCGCCTGGCGTCCCGCCTCGACGTCGGGGTTGCTGTCTTCGGTCGTCACGTAAGCGATCCGCCGCCGGCCCATCGCGAGCAGGTGCTCGACCGCCATCTCGGCCCCCGCGCGGAGGTCGACGCCCACGTAGCTCGTCGTCTCGGACCAGTAGGCGCCCATGCTGACGTAAGGCAGGTTCGGCGCGAGCCGATCGCCCTCTTTGCCGAACACCTCGATCGAGGTGGAGGTGTCGAACGCGATGATCCCCTCGACCGGCACGCGAAGGGCCCGGTCGAACGACCGGTGCCAGGCATAGTCCTCATCGACGTCGGTCACGGCGAGCACGTAGTCCGTCGCGGCGAGGGTTCGGCGCATCCGGTCGAGCACCTGGGCTCGGTAGCGGGAGTAGCCCAGGCACATCCAGAACCCGATGAGGCCGGTCCTTCCGCTCCGGAGGGCTTGGGCGGTGGGATTGGGAGCGTAGCCAAGCTCGCGCGCCGCTTTTAGGACGCGCTCGCGGGCACGGGGCGAGATCGAGGCGTCGGCCCCGCCGCCCAGCACGCGGGAGACGGTGGTGCCGGAGACGTTCGCAAGCGCGGCCACGTCCTTCCGGGTCGGCCGGCCGCCGCCCGAAGAATTTTCTCTGGACACGCGTACATTTTATCCCAAACCGTCGTAGACTGGTCTAGACTAAGAATTGGACACGTGTCCAATTCGAGACCAACGAAGGTTAATCCCTATGCCGCGCAAAGCATTCACCCTGATCGAACTCCTCGTCGTCATCGCGATCATCGCCATCCTCGCCGCTATTCTCTTTCCTGTCTTCGCCCAGGCCAAGGCCGCCGCGAAGCGGACCGCCGAGCTGAGCAACGTGAAGAACATCACGATGGGGATGTTTCTCTACACCGGCGACGCGGACGACGCGGTGCCGTCGATCGCCTTCGGCGACCGAAGCCAGCCCGTCAATCTCTTCACCTGGAAGGACGCGATCTACCCCTATGTGAAGAACGGCGGGCGCACCCAGATGAACACCCGGAACACCACCTCCGGCAGCGGCGGCATCTTCGAAGCGCCCACCTACTCCGGCAACTGGGGCCAGAGCGACTGGTGGGGGCCCGTCGTCGGCGACGGCACCACCCGCTTCCCCCGTGCCTACGCCTTGAACTACGCCGCCGGCTCCAACGAACTGGGCCACTACGGCTGGGACGGCAACTCGAACAACGAGATCTGGCCCGACGGCCGCAACTGGGGCTCCGGCACGACGAACTACGGCGGTGGCGGCTCGATGACCTCCATCAACAACGTGGCCAACGTCGAGATGATCGGCGCGACCCGCACACCCGACCTCACCGTCGTTCCGGAAGCGCTGGGCTACGGCTGCGGCTACTCGGGCAACTCGTGCGACACCGTTACCGATGCGGTGACCGTGTACCGCGGCGTGGGCAACAAGCAGATCTGCGTCGGCTTCTTCGACGGCCACGCGAAGTCGATGAACGCCTACCAGGCGGTCGCCGCCGACGTGTTCGACATCGCGATGGTCCGCCCCGACCTCGGCCCGACCGTCCAGGGATGGATGCACGGCTACAAGGAGTGGCAGTAAGAGAAGGAAAAGGCGAAAGGGCAAAGGGAAGTGGAGGGCCTCCCGCTCTCTCTCCTGTGCCCCTTTTTCCTCTTCCCTCTTCCCTTAAACCGATGCCCAACCGAATCGCCCTCCTTACCCTCTCCGTTGTGACCCTCGTCGGCTGCGGCAGATCCACGCCGGAGCACGCCGAAAAGCCGATGTCGGCGCCGCCCCCCGCCGGATCGAGCCCGATGGACAAGCTGACTACGCCGGAGGCGAAGATCGACTACATCCAGAAGTCGAACGCGCCCAAAGCCGAAAAGGACCGCGCCATCGAGATGGTCAAGTCCGGCAAGATGTAGCGCCGTCGAGAAGCGAACGGTCGCGTCACCCCTTCCTTTCGTGGATGGTTCGTGCCATGAGAGGAAGGGGTTGAGGGATAGAGAGCCATTCCCGTGATGAGTCCGCGGCTCCACGCTCCCCATTCGCCACTCTCCCTTCGGACTCTCTATCCCCCAACCCCTTCCTCTCACCGGAGTGAAAGGAAGGAGTGACGTCATGATTCGCCTTCCAACCTAACTCCCATGCCTTTTAACCCTCAACAGATCGACCTGAACGGCGCTTGGCGGCTCACTCAGGCGGAGCGCAAGATCGCCGTGCCCGCCGTCGTTCCGGGCGTCGTCCAGACCGACCTGATGCGGGCCGGGCGCATTCCGAATCCCTACTTCGGACTAAACGAGAAGGCGGTGCAGTGGGTGAGCGACCTCTCCTGGAGCTACGATCGAACGTTCAAGGTTTCGCCCGGCTTCCTGAAGAATCGCCGCATCGTCCTGCGCTGCGAGGGAATCGACACCTTCGCCACGATCCGCATCAACGGTCGACCGGTCGCGCGGCCGGACAACATGTACCGGACCTGGGAGTTCGACGCGAAGCCCTACCTCCGGGCGGGCGACAACGCGATCTCCGTCGACTTCGAGACGCTGGCCCACTTCCTCAAGCGCAACGAGGACCGGCCGAAGCGGTTCGGCAAGCCCGTGCAAGAAGGGGGCAAGCCGTACATCCGCAAGCCCGCCTTTCAGGGCGGCTGGGACTTCGCCCCCAAGCTCCTCACGATGGGCATCTGGCGTCCCATCCGCCTCGTGGGCTGGGACGCCGCGCGCCTCACCGACGTGGCCATCGTTCAGGATCACTCCCAAACGGGAAAAGTAGGGCTCGACGTGACACTCGCCGCCGACGCCTCGGGGGCGACCGTCGCCCGCACGACGGTGCTCTTCAAGGGACAAACCGTCGCCGCGTCGGAATCGAAGCTGGTCGGCGGAAGGTCCGAAGCGAAGCTGACGGTGGCCCGGCCCCGGCTCTGGTGGCCCAACGGCATGGGGGAGCAGAACCTCTACGACGTGCGGGTGGAGTTGCGCGACGCCCAGGGCCACGTCGTCGACCGGAGCGGACGCCGCATCGGCCTGCGCACCGTCACCTGGATTCCGAAGACGGACCGAACCGCGCTCGCCCTCGTGGTGAACGGGCGGCGTTTCTTCGCGAAAGGCTCGAACTGGGTGCCCTTCGACTCGCTCCTGCGGGAAGACCCGGCGAAGGAGCGGCGCCTAGTGCAGATGGCGGCCGACGACCACATGAACCTCCTGCGCCTTTGGGGCGGCGGCTACTACGTGAACGACGCCTTTCTCGACGCATGCGACGAGAAGGGGATCCTCACCTGGTTCGAGTTCGGCTACGCCGACTCGCCCTACCCGTCGTTCGATCCCGACTGGCTCGCGAAGGCGAAGGCGGAGACCGAAGACAACGTGCGACGCGTCCGCCACCACGCGAGCATCGCCGTCTTCTCCGGCAACAACGAGGTGATCGACCGCATCGCCGATAAGACGTCGTCGTGGCAAATGAGCCGCGAAGAGTACGCGCTGCTGTTCCGCACGACGCTGCGCGACGTGGTTCGAAGCCTCGCGCCGAACGCCGCCTACACCCCAGGCAGCCCGGAGATCGGCGACCACCACTACTGGGACGTGTGGCACGGCAGCGCGACCTTCGAGTCGTACCGAACCCTGCACGGGTTCATGTCGGAGTACGGCTTCCAGGCGTTCCCGGTGCCGCGGACGGTGGAGACGTACACGACGCCCGCCGGCCGGGCGTCGGTCGAGACGCCGGAGATGCTGCAGCACGGCAAGAACTGGCGCGACGGCGACGCCCTCATCGTCTCTACCGCCCGCCGCGCCTTCCGCAAGCCGAAAGACTTCGACTCGACCCTCTGGCTCGGCCAGATCGACCAGTCGATGGGGATCCTTACCGGCGTCGAGCATTGGCGGCGCGATTGGCCCGACTCGACCGCGAGCCTGGTGTGGCAGTACAACGATCCCTGGCCCGGGGTCTCCTGGTCGATGGTCGACTACGATGGGCGGCCGAAGGCGCTCTACTACGGCTTGCGCCACGCGTACGCGCCCGTCGCCCTTTCCGGACTCGCCGAAGGGCTCGGGCGAACCGAGCTGTGGATCGCGAATGACCGACCGTGGGCGATGAAGGGCACCCTCGATTGGGCCCTCACCCGCGTCGACGGCACGCCGATCGAGCGCCACACCCTGAGCGTCGACGTTCCCGCCGGAACGTCGAGCGTCCGGGCGGCGAACCTCGATCTCGCCGACCGCATGGCGCGGGTCGGAGCCGCCGACCTGCTCTTGTGGGCGCGGCTGCGCGTGCCCGGCGAGACCCCTTCGACGACCCTCCTCACGTTCGTAAAGCCGAAAGAACTGCCCCTCGTCGATCCCGAGCTGCGCGCGTCGGTCGTGCCTACCGCGGGCGGCGCCTTCCAGGTGACCCTCACCTGCGCCCACCCGGCGCGCTGGACCTGGCTCGACCTGAAAGGGATGGACGCCGACCTGTCGGACGACTTCGTCCACCTCCGCCCCGGCGTGCCCACGACGATTCTCGTGCGTCCCACCGGGCCCACCACGCTCGCCGCGATGCGGGCGGCGCTTCACCTGCGGAGCCTCTTCGACACCTACGCGCCCGGCACCGAGGCCAATCCGGTCGTGACGGCCGCCGCCGACGGCACGGTGGTGGCGACGGCCGACGACGCCGACATTCAGGGCAACGGTCCCGCGCTGGAGATCGGCTCCCCGAGCAACATCGGCAGTTGGCGAAGCACCGACAACGCGCTCCGCTGGACGGTTCGGGGCGCGAAGACGGGCACCTACGCCGTCACCGCCCTCGTCTCCGCGCCCGCGAGCGACGCGGGCGGCACCTACGAGATCGAGGTCGAGGATCGGCGCCTGTCCGGGACGGTGCCCGTCACGAAGGGCTGGACCGACTACGTAACCGTCGAGTTGGGCAAGGTGACGATCGCCAAGGACGGCGCCACGACGATCGTCGTCCGGCCCCTCACCAAGCCCCACGACAACCTCATGAATCTGCGCTCGATCACGCTGACGCCCGTTCGCTAAGTGAAGGGGCCGTCGCCCAAACGCGGGCGGGGGAGTCGACGTGCTTTTCGCGAACGCCGGAATCTCGGAGACGCCCGACGTTTCCGACACGACGGAGGCCGAGTTCGACGCGTTCCTCGGGACCAACGTCAAGGGCCCGTTCTTCACGGTCGTCCACTTCCTGCCCCTTCTGCGCGACGGGGCCGTCGGTCGTTCTCACCGGCTCGGTCGCCGTGGGCAAGGGCCGTCCTGGCGATTCGCTTTATGTCCTGACGAAGGGCGAGATGCTTACCGCCCGGCTAAGCAGGACACGCGCAGGCTCGGACAGGGCTCAGGGACGCTCGGCCAAGTATGGGGCGGCTGGCTCGCGAGCATCAATCCCGACACAGGGTCTCTCCGTAGCCTCGAGGCGCTCGCGACGGTTAAAGCGCTCGGCGACGGAGGAAAACGGACGTGTCCTTCATGTCCTAACCCTGCGCCCAGACGTCTTCGGCGGGGTGGGTGACGGCGATGACGATGTCCTCGACGCTCTGGTCTTCGTCCACGAGGAGCAGCACGATCGGGCGCTGACCCTCCACGTGCACCACTTTGTGGACGAAGTAGAACGCGGGGTAGCCGCTACGCAGCGACACGTACGTCTCGCCCTCCCGGGGCACGGCGGGCATCGCCACCACCGAGTGCGGGATGGGGCCATCCCCGCCGCCTACGAAGAACCTCACCGTCACCATGGCTCCATCCTACACCAATTACGTAGACGAAGTTCCACGTTTTCATTGTACGATAGACGGGTGCAACACGAGCGCCTCCACGCGGGCACCCTACGCGCCCAGGATCAGGCGTTCGCGGTGATGGTCTACCTTGCCGAGCAGTGCTCGACGCGGCCCCTCGTGTACGGTCTCGTCGAGGCAGACGTGCAGCGTTGGGGAAGGATGACGCCCGGCGAACGCCGCACGGCGTTCGAGCGAGCGGTCCGACGGGTAGGCGCGGTGTGTCCTTGGGTGCTGGACAAAGGGCGTGTCCGGGACGCGGCGGAGGCGATCGAGCGCGCCGCCCCCCGTTTTTCCTCGCCGTGAAAAAAGCCCCTGCTCTTCCCTAAGGAAGTCCGCGTTATGACGGACAATTCGGTTAGCACTTACGGTTTTGGCGGAAAGTGGCCTTCGGGCCTTTCACACGGCGGCCGTCCCTCCCTCCCCCTTTTCTCCTCCCGATGACAAGCCTCTCTCGCGCCGTTTCCTTTCTCGGAGTGGCCGTCCTCTTTGCGATCATGGCCGTCGCCGTGAACCTGACCTTTCAGTCAGGCGCCCGTCGTCGTTCCCAAGGGCAGTGGGTGAGGCATACGCTGGAGACGATTTCGGAAATCGAGAGCGCGCGTTCCGCACAGTACGAGGTTCGCGACCGGGAGCGAAATCTGGCGCTGGGGATTGCCGGAAGCGATCGGCGATCCTACGGCGTCGCCGCCGAAGAGGCTTCGGTCACGCTCGAAACGATCCGTCGCCTCACGGTGGACAACGCGGTGCAGCAGGCGACCCTCTCGACCCTGGCAAAGGTGTGGACCGCTTACCTCCACGAGGGCGGGCGAAGCGCCCACGGGCGTCTCCCTTCGGCGGCCCATCAGGCACGGTTTATCCGGGCGACCGAACTGCTTCGGACGATGCGGACCGAAGAGATGGGGCTTCTCGCCAAGCGGCAGGCCATCTACAAGGGCATGCTGGACACGTCCGACGGCGCGTTGGTGTCGTCGGTGATGGCGCTTTCGTTGCTCGGCGTCCTTTCGATTCTCTTTCGAGAGGGCTCCGCGCGAAAGGCGGCCGAAGAAGCGGCCGAGCGCGAGCGGACCGCTTATGGCTTGCTCGAGGCCGCGAACGGGCGGCTCGCCGATCTTGCCGCGACCGACGGCCTGACCGGGCTCGCCAATCTGCGGGCGTTCCGGGCTCGCCTCGACGCGGAGGTCGGGGCGGCGACCCGCCTGGGCCGTCCGCTGTCGCTCCTCTTTCTCGACGTGGATCGGTTCAAGGAGTACAACGACGCGTTCGGCCATCCCGCGGGTGACCGCGTTCTCCGGACCATTGGGCGGCTGCTCCAGGCCCAAGCGAGGGTCTACGACGTCGCCGCGCGCCACGGCGGGGAAGAGTTCGTGCTGTTGTTGCCCTCGACCGACGCCCAAGAGGCGCGGATGGTCGCCGAGCGGATTCGACGGGCGATCGAATCGGAGCCCTGGACGTTGCGCTCTGTCGCCGTGAGCGTCGGCGTGGCCAGCCTCCGGAATCTCGGAACGGGCGAGGAGCTCATGGAGGACGCCGACCGCGCGATGTACGCGGCCAAGGCGGGCGGTCGAAACCGCGTGTGCCTCTCGGAACTCACTCCTCTTTCGAGCGAGTGGCGATGCGCCGCCGAAGAACGGCTCTACTAAGCGACGATCTGGACGCGCCCTAAGGGAGCCGGATCGCGCACGGTTCCGAGCCGAAAAGCCGCCCGTCTCGTTTTGCGATAACGGATCCCCGGTCGTGACCGACGGGTCGGTCCTCTCTCGCCAAGTTCGCTACTCCTCAGCCTGGGGCTCGACCCCGAACCGAGGCTGAAAGCGCTGCTCTCTATTCCCTGCCCCTTCCGTCTTCCGGCACAGAGATCCGCGAAAGAAAGGGGTGACGGCCCACCGTCCCGTCGACTACCCCGCCGTCAGTTCGAAGACGCCGCTCTTGTACCTTCCCATCGCGGGAAGGGGGAGGCCGGCCGACATCAGCGTCGCGCCGTCGAGGGTGGTCGTGAGGCCCATCGCGCCGACGGGGAGGTCGATCTCCCGGACGCGGTACGTCTTCGAGGGATCGAGCCCCTTGAGCCGCAGAGGCGCGGCAGGGGTGTCGCCGAGGGAATAGGCGAACACGACGGCGCGGGCCTCGCGCACGCTCATGACCGCGGAGCGGGGACCCGCGTAGGGCGATTCCAGGCGGTAAGGATCGCCAAGCTGCACCACGTCGCGGATGCCCTTGTAGGTGGCGATCGCGCCCTTGACGAAGGTGCGATCCGCGTCGGAAAGCTTGTTCACGTCGACGTCCATGCCCATCGTGCCGCTCATCGCGACGTCGAAGGCGAACTTGAAGCCATGGTTGCCCGAGAGGGTGACGTGGTTCGCCGACGCCATTGGCGGGAAGAAATGGGAATAGCCCCACTGGATAAAGATCCGGTGGGCGGGGTCGGTCATGTCGCTGGGCCAGTACTCGTGGGCGAAGCGCATCGCGCCGTAGTCCACGCGGCCGCCGCCGCCCGAGCACATCATGAGTTCGACGCTAGGGTGGGCCTTCGCGAGGCGGTCCATCACGTCGTACAGGTGGCGCACGTAGTCGATCCAGAGGTGCGATTGGCGGTCTTTGCCCAGATAGGGCGAGCCAGGCTGGGTGACGAACCGGTTGCAGTCCCACTTCACGTAGGAGATGCCGGGGTTCTTCGTCAGGGCGTCGTCCACGACGTGGAAGGCGTAGTCGGCGACCGCCGGGTTGCTCAAGTCGAGCACCATCTGGTTGCGCGAGAGATCGAACGACCGCTTCGGCTGCTGGATGAGCCAGTCGGGGTGCCGCTCGAAGAGAACGCTCTTCGGGTTCACCATCTCGGGCTCGAACCAGAGGCCGAAGCGCAGGCCCTTCGCGTCGGCGGCGGCGGTCAGCGCCCCGATGCCGTTCGGGAGCTTCTTGGGGTTGGGCGTCCAGTCGCCGAGTCCTTGCGTGTCGCCGTTGCGGGGATACTTCACGCCGAACCAGCCGTCGTCGAGAAGGAACAGCTCCATCCCGAGATCCTTCGCGCCGTCGAAGAGCGAGACGAGCTTCTTTTCGTCGAAGTCGAAGTAGGTCGATTCCCAGTTGTTCAGGAGGACGGCGCGGGGCTTGTCGCCCTCGCGAAGCACGTTTGAGCGGACGTAGCGGCCGAGCTTCCGGCTGAGGTCGCCCGTTCCCTTCTCGCTCCACCCCCACACCATCTTCGGCGTCGCGAAGGGCTCACCGGGTTTGAGGTGGTAAGCCGACTCGTACGGGTTGATGCCGCAGGTCGCGCGCAGCCGCCCCTGGGGCATCTTCTCGAAATCGAACCGGTACGAACCCGACCACGCGAGGGAGCCGCCGAACACCTCGCCCGCGTCCTCTTGGGCAGGACCGCCCTTGCTCAGGAGAAACCAGGGGGCGCGGAACTGGTCGGCGCGGACGCCGAGCTTCGAGTCGAGCGTCTTGATGCCGAAGCCGAGCCGCTCCTCCGCCATTTGGGCCTCCTGCGACCAATCGCCGTGGAACTGGGTAAGCCAATAATCGCCGTTGCCGAAGTCGGGGGCCGACGAGGCGAAGCTGGTGAGCGTGACCGGCCCCTTCTCCTCGTGGCGCACCTCGGTCCACGCCTCGATCACGTCGTCCTCGGGCACGGCCCGGAAAAGGAGGTCGACGTGGAAGGGATAGGCGGGGTCCTTCATCTCGATCTTGGTGAGGTCGCCCGTCTGCGACGTGCCGACGACGCGCAGGTCGGTTGAGACGTTGCCGTCGGCGTGGGTCACGCTCAGGGCGGGGGTAAAGGTCCAGCCGTCGCCGCCCGCGGGGAACGCGGTCTGGGCGTCCGCTTCGCTGGCGGTTTTCGCCCCGAAGGCGCGCTGCATCAGGCGGCCGTCGTCGTCCACGTAGAGGCCGAGGGCGGCGTGGGCGGTCTCGATGCGCAAGGGGCGCAGGTCGCGGACCGGGGTCGCGTCGCCCGTAACGCGGGCGTCGGCCCAGTCGGCGTGGTCGTAGCCGCTGCCATCGCCGCCGTCGGTCGCGATGAGGGCGAGCCCCTTCGCCCCGGTGAGATCGACGTGGACCGCCTTCGGCGCTTCGCCCCCGCGCAGGACGCCGCTGCGCCATTTCACCACGTCGTCGACCCGCACGATGAATTCGACGGAGCCCTTGCCCGCCGTTTCGTCGTCCACGCCGACGGTCGCGTCGAAGGCGGTCGCCCCCTGCAGCTTGAGGTTCAAGCGGCTCGCGGCGTGCGCGCCGATGCCGTGATCGAACGTCTTGCCGCCGAGGGTCAGCGGCTTGCCCTCGATGCTTCGGCCCGCGTGGGGACGGCCGTAGCCGTTCGTCATGAGGGCGAGATCCAGCGTCTCGAGGTCGGTGGTCCGGCTTTGGATCGCGACGAGGCCGAGCAGAGGGCTCATACCGGCTCAGGATACCAATGTACGCCTGTACATTGGCGAGCGGGAGGGGACGGGGGTGAGAGAGCCCGGGAGAGGGGGAGCTGCGAGTGGGGAGTTTCCGGATCGGTATCCACTCACCGCTCTCCGCTGGATTCGCTCTCGATTCTCCGGCCCCTTCCTCTCCTCGCACGAACCATCGACGAAAGGAAGGGGTGACGTCCCACGATTTTTTCGACTTCGACGTTCACTTCGCGGCAGGAGGCGGGGGTGGGAAGCTCATCGACATCGAGGATCGGCCGTAATCGAACGCCACGATACTGTTCACGAGCATGTCGCCGCCGACGATCGCGTCGTAGGGAGCTTCGGGGCCGGAGAGGCCGGCTTTCGTGGTATCGAGATAGAGCGACGTGAAGGATTGGATCCCGACGTACCCCGCGGCGTCCGGGAGCGTGCGGACCGAGGTCTTGCCGCCCAAGCCGGGCAGGCCGTCGAAGGTCTTCGCGTCCGGGTACCGGGCAAGCAGCCCCTCCTTCTTGACGAAGGAGCCGGTCAGGGTCACGCCGGTCGCGCCCGTGTCGACGAGGGCGTCGATCACCTCTTGGTCCTTCCCCGGAAGCTTGATCAGGATCGGCGCCACCGGCCGGTCGTCTTCGAACCGCAGCTTGTAAGGCTTCGCGCCCGCCCGGACGGCGTAGGCCTTGGGATCGTAAAACCGCACCCGCGAGGCGGGATAGTCGATCTCGACCACGTACCGCTTGAGGAGGTCGCCGCCGATCAGGGCGCCGACGGAGGCCGCGTTCTTCTCGTTCTTGACCCGCAAAGCCCGCAGATCGATGGCGTAGTCGATCCGTTGCGAATCGTCCAGCCCGTCGATCTTCAAGCTCAAGGCGCTCGTGTAGTAGGCGTCGACGTTACGGCCTCCCACGCCGTGCGCGACGTAGGTGCCTTCGTCCGCGTTATGGTGCGCCCCGGCCGCGAAAGCGGCGTCGGCGTCGGCCACGCAGGCCCCCGCTCCGGTGTCGAGCATCGCAACGACGGGCTTGTCGTTCAGGTGCGCCTTGAGGAGAACGCGTCCCGGTTGCCGTTCGAAGGGCAAGTCGGCCACGGGCTTCGGGTCTTGGGCGAGGATCGTGCCGAGCAGGAACGAGAGCACGGTCGAATCTTCCACCCGGGAAACCGACGAAGCAAACTTGAATCGGTCAAGACTTGACCGTCGTGCAGGCCTCCGGTTTTTGGCAAAGGCCGTAGCCGCGGGATGGTTCTTGCCCGCGCCGCGAAGCGGTTCGCCATCTCCAATGGCTCACGCCGGCACAAGCCTCCGGCGGCTACCGGCGCAATGCAACTACCCTCGGTACGCCCGGGGCGAGAGGCCGGTGGCGGCTTTGAAGCGGGCGGAGAAGTAGAAGGGCTCCATGCCCACCGCCGCCGCCACCTCGGCGACGCCGAGGGTCGTGCGATCGAGCAAAAGGCGGGCACGCTCGAGGCGGCGCTGGGCGACGTACGCCATGGGGGCGAGGCCCGTCTCGGCGCGGAACAGGTGCGCGAGGCGCGACGGGGAGAGGCCGACGAGGTCGGCGAGACGGGCGAGGTCGAGCGGATCGCGGAGGTGATCCTCCACGTGGTCGGCGACCCGCCGGATTCGCTCATCGAGCCGCGAGGAGGGCCGGGATTCGTCGAGGAAGAGCAGGAGCCGTTCCAAAGCGTTCATCGCGAGTCGGCGGCGGGCGGGGGCAAGGCGGACGACTTCATGGAAGGCGGCTTCGACGGGGGCCGGCTCCGGGGGCCGCAATTGCCCGATGCCGGGCGCGGCGGCGGGCCAGCGCACGAGGTCGAGCCAGGCGGCGGGCGGGTGGAAGTGGACCCAGAGGAGCTCCCACCGGGAGGCGGTGCCGTAGTCGTGGGTGGTGCCGGGGGCGAGAAGGGTGAGCGCGCCGGGCGGCGCGGCCACCTCGCCGGTCGCGCCGATGAACCGGCCTTCGCCCGCGAGGGTCGCGATCAGCAGCCAGTCGTCGGTGCCGCCCACCCGTCGCCGGGCGTAGCCCGCGTCGCGCACGTAATGGCCCGCGAGCAGTCCTTCGTAGGCCGGAAGATCGAAGGCAACGCGGTCGAAAGCCATGAGTAGCAAAATATTATAGGTTTTCGACCGGCGACGCGATGGTACCGTGACCCTGAGAAATCTTACAATCGAACGATGGCCGAAGGAGTCCGCGTTCGCCGCGAAGGGGTCGTGTTTCCGACCTACGAGCCCGCCGCGCCGGATCGGAACCCGATGTTCCTGGAGAAGCGGGTTTACCAGGGCAGCAGCGGGCGGGTCTATCCCCTGCCGTTCACGGACCGCATCGCAGAGACGTCGACCGACTGCGAGTGGGACG
>CAXUKB010000062.1:0-12387 GCA_964251345.1 uncultured Fimbriimonas sp.
GGCAAGGCGGTAGCGAGCCGAGACGTGGGTGCGCCGGCCGATGAAAAGGTCGTTGACCGCGTGCAGCTCTTGGCCGTCGGCCAGGGCGATCCGGGCCATGGCAAGGCGGCGGAGCCGGAAGGATCGCTGACGGAAGAGAGCCGGGGCCTGCTCGGCGACGAAGGGAACGAGGACGCCGTCGATGCGCGAGGGATCGGGGTTGAACGCGATGAGCGGCTGGGAAGCGAGGTACTTCGCGACGTTGACCACGAGGCCGTCGGGGCCGAGGGTGGCGACGAGATCGTGAGGACCGAACACGTAGTTGGGCAGGAAGGCGCGGTCGAGCTCCTGCACCTTGACGTCGGCGGGCACGGCGGCGAGGATGCGCTCGCGCGCCGCTTGGAATCTGTCCTCAAAGGATTGCACGGGTGCGAATGACCCCGCGCGGGCGCGCTCCATGACGAAGCGTGCCTGCTCGCGCGTGGCGAACCGCGCCTTGGCCTCCTGGAGCGGCGTCGCGCGGGTGACGAGGACGAGCCTATCGATCCCCTGCATCTTGACGATCCCCCGCGTCTCGGCCCCGCGTGTCGAGCAGCCCCGCGAGGACCTCCGGCGTGAAGTTGAGGCTTCCGATGTGTTCCGCTCGCTCGCCCATCGCGCGCAGGGCCATCGCCACGATGCGCCGGGGATCGGTCCCCTCGTAGGCGGCAAGCTCCGTTCGGAGGGCCTCGCCCTGGGCTTGGGCCTCCTTGACGCGGTTCGCGCCCTCGAGGTCGATCAGCCGGGCGCGCTGCTCGGCGAGTGCGGTGTCGGTCTCGAGCTCGCGCTCCTTGATGCCGCGCTCGGCCTCCACGGCGGCGCGGCGACGGGCGAACGTCGCCTCGTCGGCCTTCCCGAGGAGCGACTCGCGGTAGTCGGCCTCGAGGGCACGCGCTACCTCCTTGGTCGGCGACGCGCTAAGAATGTTGAGCGTCAGGACCTCGATGCCCATGTCCCCAAGCGCCGCCAAGGCGCGCAGGCGCTCGAGGACGGCCCCGGCCAGGGTTTGGGCGTCGCGCAGGGTCTCTTCGAGGGAGCGGTGCTGGATCTCCGCCCGGACCTCTCCCTGAACGGCGTTCACGATGCGCCCGCCCAGGCTATCGGGGTCGGTGGAGAGATAGGTCCGACGGCGCGGGTCGATGGCGAAGTCGATGAGCGTGGCGGCCTGCGCGGGGTTGGCGATGCGGTAGGTCAGCGAGCCCTGGACGGTGACCGTCTGGAACGTGTTGGTCAGTTCGTTGAACACGAATCCCGCGTCGCGAACCTGAGTCGGCACAACGACGATGCTGGTGGTGCGCACGAGATAGTAGAAGGAGAGCCCCTTGCCCTGCGCGCGGGGCTTGCCGCCGCTGAACTTCAGCACGTACTCGGTCGGTTGGCCCTTGACGTAGGCGAAGATCATCCCCACGGCTGCCTTCTACGCCTTCGACCGCCGTCTGGTCGGCGGCGGGGAGCAAGCGGGTGGTCCGGCGTCAGTCACAGATGCCGAGCCAAGGCTCTCCGCGTCAGGCTAGACCAATGTCCCTTCTCGTCCTCCGTCGTAGTGTCTGCGCTCTGACTCGATGTGGACACGATCGTCGTATCTTTTGGGTGATCTCGAACCGAAGCACGCCCTTTCTCCCACTCCAGCCTCGACTAACCCGCCGTTTGGGCGATGATGGGGCATGGGTGTTGGGGAAGAAACGACGGGGCGCGCCGCCGCGACGAAGGTGATCGAGCAGAACGTCGACGCGATCGCGGCGCTCATGACCGAGGAGGCGAGGACCCTCACCCGACATCAGCGGGCGGTCGAGCGGATGCTGGCGGTGCTCACCGTGCCCGGGTTCCTGTACGGGGTCGTCGTCGCGATCGCCCTCTGGGTCGGTGCCAACGTCGGCCTCAAGCTCCAGGGGCACGTACCCTGGGACGAGCCTCCTTTTTCTTGGGTGCAGGTGGCCGTGGGCGTGCTCGCCCTGTTCATGGCCTCGGTGGTCGTCATCACCCAGAGCCGGCAGGGACGCGTTGCCGAGCGAAACGCTCACCTCGACCTGCAAGTGAGCCTGCTCGTGGACCAGAAGGCGGCCAAGATCATCGAGCTGTTGGAGGAGATGCGCCGGGACATGCCGAACGTCCGCAACCGCGTGGATGCGCAGGCGCAGGAGCTTCAGGTCGCGGTGGACCCCACGCTGGTCGCGGCCGCCATCGCCGAACGGATGACCGATCTCGACGCGGATGAGGACGTCTCCGCACAACCCGAGACGAGCGACGAGGAGGCCGAGTCCTAGGCTGTGTCGGATCGATCGCGCAGGAGTCTCCGGATCGTGGCGATCTTGGCCGCGGCGAGATGATGGTTGCCGTTCTTTCCGTACCGAGTGGCGACGGCTCGATGCTCGTTAGGGCTGCGAGAGAAGCGCTCCGCGAGGCTGCTCTCGCGGCGGGCGTCGCCGCCCTGAGGGGTCCTTTGGACGTCGTCCTGGACGTTCCCTTCCGTCACGGTGACGGTCCTCGACTTGCCCCTGTCCAAATTCGGGGCGGCGGTCGACCACGGAGCCGAGACGCGCGGCCTGAAGGATGTGGCATGGGTAAAGTTCGCGGCCGCCCCCCTGCGCCTCACTCGGGTTAGCTGATCGTAGTGTGCACGGTTGCGGTAGCGGACTTCCCGCTCACCAGTCTCGCCCCAATGTCTTAGCCTCGCGAGGCGCTTCGCAGATTTCCCGGTGAAACCAGGAATGATGACGTTGGATCCATGCGCGGCGAACTTCCATCTCGATCTGTTCCGGCTCCAAACCAAGAAGGAGAGAATGCTTCCCACGCCTTCGACGGCGAGCGGCCTTTCCCCAACGAGGACTTCGTCCACCGCTCTCCCGCGACCGCCGAGGAATTCCACCGCTTCGCGATGCACTGGGGGGCGTGGGGCAAGGTGAGCGCGCCCATCCCGATGGACGAGGGCGAGCGCCTGCGGGCGCTCGCCAGCTACGGGGCATTCGAGACCCCTCCCGAGGAGTCGTTCGACCGGCTGACGCGGCTCGTCGCACGAACGATGCGGGTTCCGACCGCGCTGGTGTCGCTCGTGGGGGCGGACCGGCAGTGGCTCAAGTCCTGCGTGGGGCTCCCTGGCGTTCAGGAGACGGGCCGCGACGTGGCCTTCTGCGCCCACACCATCCTGCGCGACGACGTGATGGTCGTGCCGGACGCGACGAAGGACCCGCGCTTCTGCGACAACCCGCTCGTGACGGGCTGGCCGCACATCCGCTTCTACATGGGAATGCCCCTGCGGACGCCGAGCGGGCACAACGTCGGGAGCCTCTGCGCCATCGACACGGCCCCGCGCGAACCCTCCGAAGAGGACTGTGAGACGATGCGCGAGCTCGCGAGCTTGGTCGTGGACGAGCTGGAGCTGCGCAAAGCGCTGCGCGCGATGGAGGCGCAGAAGGAGCTCGTCGAGGCGGCAGAGGAGCACTACCGGCACCTCGCGGAGAGCGTGCAGGGCATGGTGTTTCAAGCGGTGCAGCGGGGACCGCGCCATTTCGCGTACGAGTACGTCAGCGTGGGCTCGATGGAGCTTCTCGGGCTCTTTCCCGAGCAGATCATCGAGGACAGGGAGATGTTCCTGCGCCGATTCCACCCCGAGGACTTGCCGAACGCCTACCAGAAGATCTCGGACGCGCTCGAGAGCGGGGAGCCTTGGCACTGGGAGGGCCGAGCGGTCGTTTGGGGCGAGGAGAAGTGGATTCGCGGCTCCGCTCGCGGCACCCTGTGTCCGGACGGCAGCACACGCTGGCGCGGGCTGATGGTGGACATCACGGAGGCAAAGGCGCGAGAGGCGGCGCTTGCCGAGGCGAAGGCGGAGGCCGAGCGGGCGAGCCGGGCCAAGGGCGAGTTCTTCTCGCGCATGAGCCACGAGCTGCGAACGCCGCTCAACGCGATCCTCGGCTTCGCGCAGACCTTGGCGACGGAGGATCTCGTGCCGGAGGCGCGCGACGACGTCGCGGAGATCGACCGGGCGGGCCGGCATCTCCTGAGTCTCATCAACGACGTCCTGGACCTCGCGGCGGTGGAGGCTCAGCCCCCGGCCGTGGACTCTGTGTCGGTGTGCGACGTGCTAAAGGAGGTCTACGGACTGCTGCGGCCGCTGTTGGACGAGCGCGGCATCCGGCTGCGCGCGGTCCACCGGTGTGGCGACGCCCACGTCGTGGCCGATCGGGGGCGAATCAAGCAGGCCCTGATCAACCTGATGACGAACGCGATCAAGTACAGCCGGGCGGGCGGCCACGTGCGCGTCGCGACCTCGCCGGACGACGCGGGGCAGGTGGCGATCGCGATCTCGGACCAAGGGTCGGGCATCGCGACCGAGCACCTCGCGCGACTGTTCACGCCGTTCGACCGGCTGGGGGCGGAGGCGACGGACGTCCAAGGGACGGGGCTTGGGCTGGCGATTACGCAGGGGCTGGTCGAGGCGATGGGGGGCACGCTGGTGGTGGCGAGCGAGGTCGGCGTGGGCACGACTTTCACGGTCCTCCTGCCGACGGACGGGGCGTTCGCGGTGGCGGCGTGAACCATATCCTGGTCGTGGACGACGAGCCCGCGAACGTGCGGCTTCTCCAGCGCATCCTCGGCCGCGAGGCCGACTTCGAGTGCGACTCGACGCTCGACCCTCGCGAGGCGATGCCGATGTGCGAGGCCCGGCGCCCGGACATCGTGCTGCTGGACGTGAACATGCCGCACCTCGACGGCATGACGCTCCTCGGGACGTTTGCCGAGCGATTTCCCTCACGCGTCCTGCTCCCGATCGTCGTGCTGACCGCCGACGCGACCCCTGAGACGAAGCACTGTGCGTTACGGGCGGGCGCGAGCGACTTCCTCACCAAGCCACTCGACGCGGTGGAGGTCGTGCTTCGCGTGCGCCAGCACCTCGAGCGGCGAAGGCTGCACGCGGAGCTGACGGAGCACAACGAGCTTCTGGAGGAGCGCGTTCGGGCACGCACGCGCGATTTGGAGGAGGCGCAGGTCGAGATCGTGGACCGGCTGGCGCGGGCCACGGAGCTACGGGACGACGACACCGGCGAGCACGTGGGGCGCGTCGCTGCGATGACGGGGGCGATCGCAAGGGCGATGGGGCTTCCCGAGGACGAGGCTCGTCTTCTGGAGCAGGCGGTCCGACTGCACGACGTGGGCAAGATCGCGGTGCCCGACCGCGTGCTGCTCAAGCCGGGGCCACTCGACGCGAAGGAGCGGAGGGCCATGCAGGCCCACGCGGAGGACGGGGGGCGCATCCTCGGGGGAAGCCGCTTCGAGCTGCTGCGGCGCGCGGAGGAGATCGCGCGCTCCCATCACGAAAGGTGGGACGGAACGGGGTACCCGGTGGGCGTCGCGGGCGCGGCGATTCCTCTCGCGGCCCGGATCGCGGCGGTGGCGGACGTGTTCGACGCCCTCACGAGCGAGCGGCCGTACAAACCGGCGTGGACACGGAGCCGGGCGGTCGAGGAGATCCTCCGGGGCGCGGGCTCCCACTTCGACCCTCGAGTGGTCGAGGCGTTCCGGACCGTGGTCAAGGCGGAGGTCGACACCTAGTGTCGACGCGCGTCAGGACGTTCCGCAACGTTCGTGCCCGCCTGTTCCTCGCCGAGGAAGGGCTTTGGTACGCGGGCTGGACAAAGCACCTCGCCCACGACGAGGCTCGCATCCGGATGAAGACCTTCGTTAGCCTTCCTCCGCACTCTCCGATCGTTGGAGAGTGCTACGGCGACGGCGTGCGCGTGCGCTTTACGGGGAACGTCGTGGGCCAGATGGGACAGGACATCGCGGTCAAGATTTGCCGGGGGCTTGAGTTCGCGCACAGCGCCGAGACCGTTCGCGTCGGGGTCGAGGGGGTTTACGGGACGCTTTCCTGCTCCGGAACGGAGTGCAGCCTTCTCGTGACGGACGTCTCGCCGGACAGCCTCGGCGCGCTCGCATCGTTCGCCGTGCCGATTGGCGGGGTTCTCGAACTGAGCGTCTCGACGCCGGTCGGTGACGTTCGCGGATGTGTGAGCGTGGTCTACTGCCGCAGGGAACCCGGGGACGACTCCCACTTTCGTGTCGGCCTGCGCATCGCGGAGATGTCCCGGCTCGACGCGGCGCGATGGTCGCGGTTCCTCGAAGAATCGACGATGGTTTGACCGCGCAGCCGGCGTCAAAGGTCTGCCCCGGTAGCAAGGCCAGCGTGAGCTTGAGGTTCGGAGCGAACGACTGGAACTTGCGGGATTTCCGGTCGGAAATGAGTAGCTATCGGAAGTCTCCTGCCCTCGCCCCTTCCGCGTCATCACCCTTCACACCTCGGACGGGGGTGGAGATGACCTCACTACTTCGAGTCCTCAAGGTGCCTGCGCAAAGCGGCGGCCGCGATCGAACCGGCTCCGCTCACCGTAAGCAAGCACGCATAGGCCTGTATCAGCTCGCTCACCGACATCGGCGACGTCAGTGGCCGCATTGAGCAAGCCAGACATGAAGTCCAGGCCGTCGAGCGAAGCCTTTTGCGGGTTGGCGAGCGCCTCTCGCAGGATGTCGATCGGATCGCGCTCCGGCCTCTCGGCTAGGTGTACGGTCCCAGGGTGCCGTAGCGCCGCGGGGGCGCTGAGGTAGAAAGCGGCCCACGGAAACGCTCTTCTATGCCCATGCCCGCAGCGGCGGAAGCTCGCCCCGCGGACTCGCCGCACGGCGTGAACCCGAAGTCGGTCGCCAAGAGGCGCGATCGCGACTCGCCTTTCAAGGCCGGCTCCACAGCTCCCCACCGAGAGAACCGCACGGCTAGTCCTCCTTCCCCGGCTCCGTCCCGCTAGCGTCGTCCGACCGACTCGCATGGAGCTCGGCGTCCGCGGCCTCCATCCTCTCGACGATCGCCGCTGCCACGCGCCCGGGGTCGAGGGCGACCTGCAACGCCTCGGCCTCCTCGTCCCTTCGGTTCCTCAGGTTGGGCGAGTCGAGCCTCATCTCCTCGATCAGGCCGATGATCTTCGCGGCCTTCTGGTCCGCGAGGAGGCCGACCTGGAGCGAGAGGTGGGCGTTGCGCTCGGCAATGCGTCCCTGCCGGGCCTGCGTGATGACGATCACGGAGGTCACGAGGAGGCTCAGGACGCCCATCGCAGTGCCGAGCCAGCAGAAGGGCGGCCGATCCCACGGCTCCCCGCCCGAGAGCTCCACGGCGAGGTTCGCCACGATCCACAGCGCGATCGCCGCCGCGGCGCCGTAGAAGAACTCCGGAAGGGTGAGGGACGCGCAGCATCCGCTCGACCGCGCGCTGCGGACGCGTCAGCGCCCTCGCCTCCTCGCTCTGGAGGGCCACGATGGCCTCCACGTTCTGCTCGATCGCGTCCGGCACGGGGCCTTGGGACGCGGGAGCCTCGCGGCGACGCCTCCCTCTCGCGAGTCCTCCGGTGCGCACCATCTCCCCCTCTTTTCGGACGATCGCCCCTCGATCCTCCCTGGTAACGCACGGACGACGCCGACGACGAGGCATTCACTGCATTAGGGCGATCGTTTCAGCCTTCGTCAAGTGTTACCGAAGAACTATCCGCCGTCGGCGGCCTCGCGCAGGCCACGACCATGTCGCGCACCTGGCGCAGAACGCTCTCGATGCTCTGGCCCGATTTCTGGACGACGCTTTGCACCTGCCCGTTGAGGCGCTGGTGGTCCTCGGCGGTGAGGTCCATGGCCGTCATCACGACGATCGGAATGCCCTGCCACGCCTCGTTGCGCCTGAGCGTCTCGGCGAACTCGAAGCCGTCCATTTCGGGCATCATCAAGTCCAGAATGATGAGATTGGGAATCTTGTCAGTCACTCGTCGAAGTGCCTCGACGCCGTTCGCCGCCTCCACCACGGACCATCCGTCTCGCCTGAGCATCGCACCCACCACGCCGCGCGTGGGCGCATCGTCCTCGACGAGGAGCACAGTGCAGGGCGGGTCGGAACAGACGTACCGCTGAAGGACGCGCGTGAGGTGCGCGCGGTCCACGGGCTTGGTAGCGTAGTCGGTGGCGCCCATCGCATAGCCCCTCCGCTGGTCATCCACCATCGTGAGCATGATCACGGGCGTGTCGCGCAACTCGGAATCGGCCTTGAGAGCAGCGAGCACGCTCCAGCCGTCCATGCCTGGCATCATTACGTCGAGCGTGATGGCGAGCGGGCGGAGCCTTCTCGCGAGCCGCAGGCCCTCCTCGCCGCCGTCCGCCGTTTCGGCGGGGAAGCCCTCGCGCTCCAGGAAGCGGCGCATGAGATCGCGCTGGGTAGCGTCGTCATCGATCACGAGCACGCAGGTGCCAGGAGCGGGCGGCGCTCTTTTCTCCTCGACCTCGGCGATGCCCTCAGGCGCGGCCTCCTCACCGACAATTTCGATCTCCTCCATCGTCGAGCGGACCTTCATCGTGAACGCACTGCCCCCGCCTGGGACGCTCGACACCGTCACATCCCCGCCCATCATCTGGCAGAAGCGCCGGGTGATGGTGAGCCCGAGGCCCGTGCCGCCGTACTTGCGCGTCGTTGAGGCGTCGGCCTGGGTGAACGCCTGGAACAGCTTGAGGACCTGCTCCGCGCTCATGCCGATGCCCGTGTCGGTGACGCGGAACGTCATCCAGTCCTCGGGCGCTTCGGAGTCCACGCCCGCCATCGTCTCCCTTCCAACATCCAGGCCAATCGTGCCGCCTTCGGTGAACTTGGCGGCGTTGGAGACGAGGTTGAAGAGGCACTGCCTCACCTTCGTCAGGTCGCTACGCATCGTGCCGAGCTCGCCTTTGCGCTCTACCCGCAGGACGTTGCCGTTCTTTTCGATGAGGGGCACGACGGTGGCCTCCACCTCGCTCAGGAGCTTTGCGACGTCGAACTCCTCCAGGTAGAGCTCCATCTTGCCCGCCTCGATCTTCGAGATGTCGAGCACGTCGTTGATGAGCGAGAGCAGGTGCTTGCCCGCGCCGTTGATCTTCTGGAGGTCGGGCACGAAGTCGGGGACGCCCTGATCCTCCGCCTCCTCCTGCAGCATCTCCGAGTAGCCGAGGATCGCGTTGAGCGGCGTTCTAAGTTCGTGGCTCATGTTCGCGAGGAACAGGCTCTTGGTCTTGCTTGCCTCCTCGGCCCTCTCCTTGGCCCGTTCGAGATCGCGCTCTACGCGGTTGCGGTTCACGCCCAGGGCGATCGCGTCGGCGGCGGTGGCGAGAGCTCTCAGCGCCTCCCGTGCGAGGGGCGGGTCGGGGGAGTAGACGCCGAGCACGCCCAACGCGCGTCCGTCCAGCAGAAGCGGGTAGCCCGCGAAGCTCGCCATCCCGCCGCGCTGGATCCAGTCCGCTTCGCCGAAGCTCGGGTCGTCGGAGTCGAGGCGGACCACCTTAGGTGTCCTGTCGCGGACGATCCGCCCGACAGGGTGCTCCGCGACGGGGAGACGGCTCTGGAAGCCATGCACGTCGGTGTCCGTGCCTGCACTTGCCTGGAGCTCCAGCACCTCGCCCGACTCGTCGAGGGTCCACACGCGCGCCACGGCGGCGTCCAGGTCCCTCGCCAGCGCCTCCGCGCAGGCCTGGAGGTTCGCTTGGAGCCCGTCGTCCCGCGTGAGGGCGAGCCCCACGTCGGCGGCGAGGCCCGCGAGGCGGGCGTGGGTCTCCAGCGCCGCCTCGGCCTCCTTGCGCTGGCCGATGTCGCGCAGGGTGGCGCTGAACGCGGCGGGCTCCGAGCCCTCGATACGCTGGATCGAGAGCTCGACGGGGATCTCCGTCCCGTCCGCCTTCAGCGCGGGCACCTCGATGCGCTGACCGATCACGGGTCCCTCGCCCGTCGCCAAGTATCGGGCGAGCCCTGCGCGGTGCGCCTCGCGCAACGCAGGCGGGATGATAAGCTCGGGCAAAGCGCTGCCCAGGGCTTCTTCCTTGGTGTACAGGAACGTCCTCTCCGCCGCAGGATTCCACTCCACCACGCGACTCTGGTCGTCGATGGCGACGATGCAGTCGAGGGAGGTGGCAAGTATGGCGGCGTTGCGGGCCTCGCTTCGGCGGAGCCCCGCCTCCGCGCGCCTACCCTCGGTCACGTCGGTGGAGGTTCCTACCCATTCGCGAACCCCGCCGCTCTTCTCGCGCACAGGCACCGCATGCACCCGCATGTCGCAGTAGGCACCGTCCGCGCGTCGCAGGCGGTAGTCCACCTGGTACGGGCTAGGCGCGTCGACCGCCTCCGCCCAGCCCGCCACCACGCGCTCTCGATCCTCGGGGTGGATGCCGTCCTGCCAGCCCGTGCCCCTTATCGTCTCGAAGGGGAGTCCGGTGAAGGCACTCCAGGTGGGCTGGGGCTCGGCGAAGCGCCCCTTGGCGTCGCGAACCCACACGATCTGCGAGGTGGACTCGACAATGGCGGCAAGCCGCTCGGCGGCTTCTCGTGCTTGATCGTCGGCGCGCTCGCGGCGCGCCATGTCGCGGCGCAATGCGAGCACGACCGCCGCGAGCAGGATCATCGTGGCGAGGGCCGAGATCCCGAGCGCGAGCGTGGCCCGTCGTCCGCTGGCGGCGGACTCGGCCTCGCGCAGGGCGAGCAGCCCTTCTTCCGCCTCTCTCGTCTCGCCAACAACCTTGCGCACAACCTCCATGCGCCACCTGCCAATTCCCGAGAGGATTCGCTTGCGGACGGCCTCGAAGCCCTGGGTCCGCCGCACCGCGATGTTCGCGTCCATCGACTCAAAGCGCGCGGCCACCGCCGACTCTAATTCGGGCAGGTGCTGGCGTACCGAGGGGACGAGCACGAGCTTCTGCAGGCGTGCAAGGTGTCGCGAGGACTCCTGCTCCGACGCATGGATGGGCGCGAGGAACGTTGCGTCGCCGCTAATGACGAACGCCCGTCCGCCCGACTCGGCGGCCTGCACGGAGAGCATCAAGCCCTGCAGTTCGCTCAGCACGAGGCGGCTGTGGGTTACCTCGGCGTCGTTCCCGAGAACGCGCTTGAAGTTGCGGTACGAGACGAAAGCGTTGGCAGCGAGGAAAAGGGCGAGAAGGACGAATCCAACGGCGAGGGTCGCCTTGGAGTTCTGGCGGAGAAGCCTGGGTTGGGTCACGGCGGTAGAATCGCCGCGAATAGGCGCTCACCTCCATCTACGACAGCAGGACGAATACCCGCGCGGTTCATCGAGATTAGGCGGTGAAGAGGCAACGCGTTAAGGCACCGCTAAGAATTCTGCGCGGGTTCGGGACGTATTTCAGTTCATGGCTCTCTCCGCCCCGCTGCTCCTGCTTGTGGAGGACTCATCCGATGACATCCGCGTCAGCCTGCGAGCCCTCTCGCGTCACTTTCCCGACCTGGTGGTGGAGGTGGCCCGCGACGGACTGGAAGCCTTGGACGCCCTCGGCCTTGATGGCACGCCAAGAGGCCGCGTGCCCGACCTTGTCGTCTGCGATCTCAAAATGCCGCGAGTCGCGGGGGACGAACTCCTGCGCCGCATGAGGGCGGACATCAGGCTAAAGGCCGTGCCGTTCGTGGTGTTCTCCTCGTCCGCTGAACCGTCGGACGTCGAGCGGTGCGAGGCGGGAGGCGTGTCGGAGTACGCGAGCAAGCCCATTAGCTTCGAGGCGTATGAGACGAGGCTCGTCGAGTTCGTGATGCGCTGGCTTCCGACCGTCGACGCGCCTTGATGCCGACAGTAGACCCCTGAGCGGCGTGCCAAGCACAAGTCTTGAGAAGATCAAACAGAACGGCTGGGAGGTGTCGACGCTCGCCTCGTGGTTCTGGGATGACAAGGAGGCGAGCGAAGATCTCTTTGCCCGACGAAGAGCATGCCGCCGAGTAAGTTCCAGTGGTAAATGATCGATCGAGGGCCGGCCCTTTGGCCGACGCCTTACGGTTGCTTGCCACGCTCTCCACCCCGTCGCGGTGAACCGGAACCCCATCGCTCCGAAGCGATCCCACCTTCAGAAGGATCGTTCGGTTTGGCTCGCGTTTGTGCCCGGTCGTCGAGCGAACCGATACCGACCCCTAAACTCCAAGGGAGGCGCGTTCTCGACATGGCCCTCGCTCTCACGGCGAGAATGCGTTCGTTCTTCGAAGGGAACCAGCATGGTCGGTGTCGGTAATGGCGGGCACGACCTCCGGCCTTGGGTTCGTTCGAGAGGGTGCTCTCTAGGGGCAGCCAAGAATTGATTGGGATCGTACGGTGAAATCGCGGCATTCCTGATGCAGTTCGCCACTGCGGGGAAAGCTGGCGATGGATGAGACTCGGTCCGACGCCCAAGTCGTCGACCGCCTGACCGCCGCACAGTGGCGATGGACGTACTTGTCACGGGTTATCGCGAATAGCGTGAGCGAAACGAGGAGCGGCATCTCCCTGCCGAGTATTTCCTGCAGCGCCACTCCCGACGAGGCGCATCGATACGTTCCTACCGGGGGCGCAC
>CAXUKB010000062.1:12397-17096 GCA_964251345.1 uncultured Fimbriimonas sp.
AAAGAGGAGCGGCATCGCCCTGCCGGGTCTTTCCCGCAGCGCCATCCCCGCCGAGCGCATCGATACGTTCCTCCCGGGGGCGCACCGAGCGGACCGGTGGAACGTACTTAGGCTTTGCAAGGCCAACGATGAAGTTCCCCTCCTTCGCCCTCCTGTTGCTCACCGCTTCCCTGTCCCGCGCCTCCGACTTGGTCGACGTGTCGCCGCTCAGCGACCGCATCGTCCTCCTCCACTTCAAGGACGGGCACGTCGTCCACCACAAGCGGGGTCAGACGCGCGGGGACGAGACGGTCGTGCAGGCGGCGCTCGACGTCGTCGCCGCCACGAAGCCCTCGGCCTACCGAATCGAGAGCGCGGGCGACCCCATCTTTAGGGCCGGGGTCGAGCCCACGTCGATCGGTCGCAAGAGCAAAGGAACCGACTTCTCGTGGCACGTCGACAACTGGGCTGTGGACCACGCGGAGAACCGGCTGCCCGACCACACGAAGGAGAACTGGATCGCCCTCTTCCTGCCCGCGCCCATGAAGGAGGGCGTGACATACACCGTGTCGACCGGCGACTTGGCGGCGAACGGGCGCGTCTGGAGGCTTCCGTTCTCGGTCCGAAAGATCCGCTCCGAGTCGATCCACACGAACCTCATCGGCTACGCGCCCTCCGCGCCCGCGAAGTTCGCGTACGTTTACGACTGGATCGGCGACCGGGGCGGGATGGACGTGAAGCCCCTTGCAGGACGCCGCTTCTGGCTCGTGGACCAGGCCATGGGCAAGGACGCCTTCGAGAGCAAGGTGACGTTCCGCGCAGCCGCGGACGCCCGCGAAACGGGCAGCACGACCGACACCCCGGGGGCGAACTTCCAGGACGCCGACGTCGTCCAGTGCGACTTCTCCGCGTTCGGCACGCCGGGCCGGTACGTGATGGCCGTCGAGGGCGTCGGCTGCTCGTTCCCCTTCCGGATCGACGCCGACGTCTACCGGAAGCCGTTCGACGTCGTGGCCAAGGGTTTCTACTACCAGCGGAGCGGCATCGCGCTCACCAAGCCCTACTCCGTCTACGAGCGCCCCGCGCCGGGCCATCCCGGCGTGACGCCCGGGTTCCGTCTCGAGTACTCCTCACTTCGGTCGCTCGACTATGGCAGCGAGAGCGGCACGAAGGCGCAGATCGACCCCACCCGCAAAGGGCCGCTCGAGGCTTGGGGGTGGTACCAGGACGCGGGCGACTGGGACTCCTACGAAACCCACCTGCGCGTCGCTCAGGAGCTGATGCTCGCCTACGAGATGAATCCCAAGGCGTTCGACGACGGCGAACTGAACATCCCTGAGTCGGGCAACGGCCTGCCCGACATCCTCGACGAGGCGGCCTGGCTACCCCGCTTCGGCTTCCGCCTGCGGCACGAGCTACTCGCGAAGAAGTACGGCACCGGCGGCCTCGGCCTGCGCGTCGACGGCGATCCCTACGGCTCCGACACCAAGCCGAACGACGTGGGGCAGGGCTCGTGGGAGGACGTGGACCGGCTCTACGTCGCGAGCGGCGAGGATCCCGTCTCGACCTATCGCTATGCCGGCGCGGCGGCGCAGCTCGCCCACTGTCTGCTTGTCGCCAAAGCGAAGGACCCGCAGGGCATCGACTGGCCGCGGGAGGCCCGCGAGGCGTACGCCTGGGCCGCGGCCCACACCCTCTCCAAAGACGAGACCGAGGTGCGGCCCCACCGCCTTTACGCCGCCGCCGCGCTGTTTCGCCTCACGGGCGAACGCCCCTACGAAGACCGGGTGCGTGAAGACACGAAGGGCGTCCCGGGCATGGACGAAGGACTGTACGGCCCCGCGATCTACGCCCTCGGCGGTGGAGCGTATGACGGTCGCCGCGATCCTGCGCTCCTCGCGCGGGTCCGGAAGTCGATCCTCGATGAGGCCGAGGCGTTCCACGGGAGCGCGCAGAAGCGTGCGCTGCGTTGGGGCGGCGACTGGGGGTTCCCAATGCTCGTGGGCCAGCAGTCGACGCCGCTCGTGCTTCCTCTTGCCGTCGCCTGGCGGCTCACCGGATCGAAGGACTACCTCGCGGACCTCTACACGACCGCCGACTACTTCCTCGGGACGAACGCGCTGAACCAGACCTGGGTCACCGGCCTCGGGCCGCGCCACCCGAATCGGGTGTTCCACATCGACTCCTGGTACCTCGGCGACGGCACGCCCCACCCTGGGATCGTGCCCTACGGCCCGTGGCGCAAGGAGCGTGAACAGGGCAAAGGGCCTTGGGACCATGACTGGGTGAACAAGACCGTCTATCCCGGGATCGACCGCTGGCCCGGCGCGGAGCGGTGGTTCGACGATCGCTGCACCCCACTGGAGAGCGAGTTCACGATTCACCAGAACCTCGCCCCCACCGCCGCCCTCTTCGGCGTGCTCTGCGCGGCGCGGCGATGAAGAACATAAGGTCTCTCGACGGGAGCGTCGTGCTCTAAACCCCGACGATGCGTACTTGCTCATCGAGTGAGCGTCCGCTCCGTGCCTTGCTTAGGGTTGCGTCTCGCCGCAGCTGCGGCGAGACGCGATGCTTTCCAGTGAAGCGTCTTACCGCGCCGCGGGCCGTCGAAGCCGGCCGACGGCGAGTTCCCTCGCCGGAGATCGGTAGAACGTCGATTTCGCGGTCTCGCTTCAAGCGTAGCCGACGATCCGTCCTTTCGGATCGGCGTAAAGGCGCACGGTTCCCCTGCCGATGCCGCCGGTGAAGCCTTCGCCCACTTTGTGGCGCGTGTCTTCGGGGCCGTGCCCACTCGCGCTGGAGTCGATCACCGCGACGCGGTACTGATCCGTGCCTTTCACGATCGGCGAGGAAGCCGACATGCGACTCGGCGCCTCGTCGGCGATCATGACGTGCCCGGTGTCCTTGCTGCCGTCGTTGTACTTGACGGCCAGTAGATCGCCGGCTCGGATCTCGTCGACTCGGTGAAGGTGGTGGAAACCGTTCTCGTGGACCACGGCTGCCCACCACTCGACCGCGTCCGATCCGCCCGCGCCGAGCCAACGGTGGACGTCGCCGGCGCTAAGACCGTAGGCGTGCTCCATGACCCGGGTCACGAAGCTCCCGCACACGGTCCGTGCCTCGCGCGTCGGATCGCCCCATCGCAGGAAGGTGGGACTTGAGCCGTATTCGTTGACGAGGGCTCCCTTGCCGAGATCCCGCACGGTCTGGCGAGCCGACTCCAAATGAGTGAGCTCGACGTGCGCACGGCCGAGGGCCACGTAGGCGGCAACAATCGGGGTGACGAGGAAGATGACTCGCTTCTGAAACGTATTTTGCGCATACGAAGCAGTGGATGCCTCACTCGGCTCGCTGGAGTTGCGAGTCCTGGGCGGGCAAGATCGACGTACAGGACCCGAGATGTGCGTCGATGGGCCATTCCGTTCGCGGGAGGGGCTGGCTCTGCGAAGGTTGCGGGTTTCGGCCTCATGCCTCCGCTCTCGCCTATACTTGCGGGCATGACGACGTCGACCAAGGCGGCCATCGTTCTCGGGGCGCTTTGCCTTCTCCTCGCCGGGGTCCTCATCGGCAGCCGGATGGGAGCAAGCCCCGAATCCGAGCGGTACTACGCGCGGGCGAACAGAGTTCCCGACGCGGTGGCGCCTGCTTCCGCCGCTCCGGCTCAATCCAGCGGTCCAGACGTCGAGAGAAACCAATTCATCGAGGACGTGAAGACGATTGACTTTGCGGCCCTCCAGTGCGCCGCGGATCACAGCGACGTCATGCCAGGCCCTGACGAATTCGCTCCCAAGGTGAGACCGTACATGGACAAGACCAAACCCGACCGACTCGACGCCTTCCGATGGGCGTTTAAGGGCGGAAAGGAGACTCAAGCCGCAGCTCCGGAGAAAACCGAGATTGGACGACTGGTTGGCGAGACCGGGAGTGCCATCGCTTATCTCGATGGGCACGCTGAGTGGAAGCGAAACTAATCTTCTACGTTCTTCAACTTCTCCCGTAAATTTCACGAATTCGTGTTAGACTGATCGGTATTCTCGCGCGCGCGCGCGCGAGACTTGGGAGCCTGGCCCGTCTTCGCTCCCCGGAAACGCCGCCATGTCCTCCCCCGTCGTCATCGCCGAGCTGGTCGTCAAGTACACGGGGGAAACGTCCTCCGCCGACCGAGCCAACGCCCAGGTCAAGGCCGAGCTCGAGTCCGTCGCCGAGGGGGCGACCCTCGCCGCCGAGCGGGTCGCGGCTGTGGGCCTCGCGCTCGAACGCAACGTCGGGATCGCCTCCCGCGCCTCCGGTGCCCTCGACCTCCTGGCGACGAGCACCGAGGGCACGGCGAAGGCTTCCGCCTCGCTCATCCGTACGCTCTCCTCGACGGCGGTGACGAACTACGCCACGCGCGTCGAGACGAGCGGCAAGGCCGTGGTGGATCTGGGCCGGGACCTCGATGCCACCCGCGCCAAGGCGTCGGCCCTGAACGGCGAGCTCGGTCGCATGAGGACGGTCCGCGTTCCGCCCGTCAACGCGGGCGGCGGAAGTGCGTCCGGCGGCGGACCGTCGACCGCGGGGCTGGGCGGCTTCGCGAGCGGCGCGTCGAAGGTCGGCGGCACGCTCACCCGCGACCTCACCCTGCCGCTGCTCGCGGCGGACGCCGCCTCGGTGAAGCTCTACGGCGACTTCGAGGGCGCCATGACGAAGGTCCAGGCGCTCGGCGGGGTGTCGAAGGCGC
>CAXUKB010000063.1:0-15087 GCA_964251345.1 uncultured Fimbriimonas sp.
GATCGGCTCGGACCGCCGGCGATCGCGGGAGGAGCGCTCATTGGATCCACGGCGGGACTGCTCCTCTTGGCGGTAGTGTTGCGCCGCCGGTTCGTTCGGCCGCCGTATTCCCCGGAGACGTGGACGTCCGTCCGCGCGACCCTTACGCGCAGCCCGATCTACCTTCTAGGGCTTCTTCCGTTCTCCGCGCTCGCCATCTCCGACGCGTACTGGGGACCTCGCCTCGGTCCTTCCGTGGTCTCTCAGCTTGGCTACGCGAATCGCATTCTCGTCAATCTGGCGGGAGTGCTGATGATGGGACCGGTGTCGGTGCTGGCCCAGCGTCTTTCGGAGCATCACTCGGCGGGGGACGCCGCTTCGTTCCGGCGGGCCTACGCGCAGGGAGTTCGCATCCTGCTTTGGTTCGGCGGCTACGCCTGCGCGATGCTGGTGGTTCTGGCGGAGCCCGCCGTGCGCCTCTTGTTTCAGCGAAACCACTTTGGGCCCGCCGACTCGACGGCGGTCGCGGGGCTGTTGCGGGTGATGGGCTTTGGGCTCATGGGAACGAACTGCGCGGTCCTCAGTTTCGGCGCCTTTTACGCGCGCCACGCGGGTGGGATCGCCGCCGTGCTCGGGGTCGCGCTTTGCACGCTGTACTTCGGCCTCTCTGGCGCGTTCGGCGCGGTCCTGGGTTTTGGCGCCCAAGGCGTCGCCTGGGCTTACACCCTTTCCTGGTGGGCGGTGACGCTTGCCGCGATGAGGCTGCTCGCGCCCGGTGCGCTCGCCTCGGGCCCCGTCCTTGCCGAAGGAACGCGGCTTGCCCTCACGCTGGGAGCGACCGTCCTCGCGACGGGCCTGACCAGCGCGGCCATCGGAGCGTTGGGCGACTCGAAAGGAGTGGATCTTGGGCGGACGATCGGCGCGGCCGGGGTTGGCGCTCTCGTCTTCGGCGGCCTCGCCGTCGGCGCGTTCCACAACGTCGAGGTCACAGGCTTGCTCCGACGCCTGAGAGTTCTGCGGCGGGGGAGTCCGGCGTGAAGCTCGCCTACGCGCCGTTTAGCGCCGATCTGACGAGTCCGACGGACCGCTTTCGCTTCGGCGGGTTTCTCCAGCGACGCCGCCTCGACTGGGCGATCGCGGAGCCGAACGCCGCCGCCGACGCGGTCGTCCTTTCGCTCGCGGCCGACCTCAGCGTTTGGTCGCGCCTGCCAAAAGGCGGACCGCCGATCGTCTTCGACATCGTCGATCCCTACATGTTCACCGCGCGAGGGGGGCTCGGCGACCGGCTACGGGCGGTGGGCAAGCGATTCACCGGCGACTTCGCCCACTTGGAGACCAGCTTTCGCGATGCGCTCGATCGAACGCTCGCCCGCGCCGACGCCGTGGTGGCCGGGAGCGAAGCGATGAAGGCGTACGCCGAGCGGTTCTGCGGAAACGTACGCATCATCCTCGACGACCACACGGACACCGTGCGAGAGGTCAAGATGGACTACCGCCGCCGGGAAGGACTGGAATTCGTCTGGGAAGGAATGCTTGGCAACGTCGAGGCGTTCGGGGAGATCTTGCCCGCCGTCGGGCGCGACGATGCGCGCTTCCACATCTTAACCCGCTTGGAGTCGCCTCGCTACCTCCGCCGCTACGGCCGCGTCCGGGCGACCGACGTGGTCCGTCACGTCTTTCCGGGACGGCGGATCGAACTCTACGCCTGGTCGCTGCCCACTTTCTCTCGCATCTTTACCGCCGCCGACGTGGCGCCTATTCCGATGCCCTCCGGAAACGAGTTCTACCGCGCGAAGTCGGCGAGCAAACTGCTCCTCGCCGCGCGCCACGGACTTCCGATCCTGTGCGCGGCGACGCCGGCCTACGAGACCTTCGCCGACGGCGCCGGCGTACCCATGGTCTGCCGGACGCTCGACGAGTGGCGGACGAAGCTCGCCGCCCTTGCGGAGGACGAGGCGATGCGCCGCCATTGGGGAACGCGGGTCCGAGAATACGCGGAAGCGACGTACTCTTCCGAGGCGATCGGGGCTCAATGGGCGGCGACGCTCGCCTCGGTGGGGGTGAGCGCGTAATGGAAGCCCAGGCGATGCTCGCGTTCCTGCTGTTCGGGCTCGCGGGAACGTTCGCGACTCACCTCTTCGTGACGCGCCGCTGGTGCACGGGGCAGACGGCCTTTACCGGCATGTGGCTTCTCAGCGTGGTCGTCCTGATCGGCTACCCGGCGGGATGGCGCTATCTCACGTGGGGCGGTATTGGAATAATGGTCGCCGCCCATGCCGCCTACATGATCGGCAGCCTCGCGATGACGCCACGCTCGCGCGCGCTTCCGCCCGTCCTCGCGCCCACGCCGCCGCTGGTCTTCGCGGTCCGTTTTCTCTACTGGACGACCCTGATCCTCTCGATCGTCGGAGTCGGCTTGCTTATCCAGGCCACGGGGGCGTGGCAAATCGTGAACGGCGTCAGTGCCGCGGCGGTGCGCTACGTCCAGTTCGACCCCACCACCATCCCGCTGGCGCCGCGCGTCCTGAGCAACTTTCTGCTCGTTCCCACGGCGTTGGCCCCCACGATGTCGATCGTGAGCGGTGGACGGCGCCCCCGGGTTCGGTTCTACATCCTGCCGTTCCTGTGCTTGCTGGGGCAGAGCGTGGCGTTCGGCGGGCGCGGCGGCGTGACCTTCGGCGGGCTCCTCCTCGTGTGGGGGTTCGCCACTGCGCTCAGCTTGCGTTACTTCGCCCGGCTGGACCGCCGCACTCTGCTCACACTGAGCGGCCTGGTTTTGGCGCTTCTGGCCTATTCGCAGGGGATCTTCGCGGGACGCGCGGAGTTTGGCGACACGAGTGGCTCCGGCTTCGGCGAGTACCTCGGCCTTCCGATTCCGGCCGGATGCGAATACATGGCCGAGAACCTCGACCAACCCGTTTTCGGTTTCGGCCTAAACAACCTCGCTCCCGTCCGGGAGGGACTTCGCGCGGCGGGCGTGCCTCAGGACAACCGAGTCGATGACTTCGTGGTGTTCGTTCCCGTCCGTTACAACGTTTACACCTACATCGTCGAGGCGATCCAAGCTTATGGTTACGCGGGCGCGCTGCTCATGGCCCTCGCCATGGGGCTGGCGACCGGTTGGCTTGAGAACACGCGTCAGACGCTGATCGTCGTGGCCGCCCGCTCGCTCGTCTACTGCTATCTCGGCATGACGTTGTTCGCGGACCTCGCGTTCTTCTACACGGGTTGGACGCTCGCGCTTCTCGCGGTGGCCTTGGTCCTTCCCCTGCTCGTCCGGATCGGCTCGCCCATACGCGGCGTGGAAACGCCGCGGGGGCTGCCCTTCTCTCCCGAAGGAGATTAGGACCTCGTACCGGCGCGGGGAATGAATGACGAAATCCCCGCGCCGCGACAAGCCTTCGGGCTTGATTCTCGACGCTCTCTTAGGAATTCTCGCGCCGAAGGCGGCGGCTGTCGAGCCGATTCGCGACGGGAATGGCGAGGAGAAATCCTAGGACGCCCGCCAGCCCCATGTTCCGCGCGAAGTTCTTGTTGACGGGATCCTCGTCGATGGCGGGCTGGTCGAGGATAACCCAGCGGTTGGGATCGTCGAGGCTATCGAGCCGTGATTGCTCGTACTGAAGCCGCAGCTGGGTCACGAGGCTCGTGAGCTGGGCCACGTCCCGCGCGAGCCGCTGATACTCCGTCGCTTCGCGGGGCGCGGCGGCGGCGAGCTTGCGAATCGCTGCGATCTGCGAGAGAACGCCCTGCCGGTCCTGGTCCAGTTTTGCCGAGGTCCCCGCGACGCGGCTTTCGACGGCCCCCAGATAGCGGTCGATGTCCCGTTGCTCGAGGACACGGACGTTGTCGTACTCCTTCTTGATCCGCATGACCTCCGGCGAGTCTTCGCGGTAGGCCGCCCGCGCCGCGCTCAGTCGTCCCTCGATTTCGGCAAGCTGCTTCTGCCACACCTCGACGGGCGGAAAGTCGGGCACCGTGTCGGCGCCCGCCTTTTGGGATTTCTGTTGTCCCGCGCTCAACTGTGCGTCGAGGCTCTGCAGTTGGGTCTGCAGGGTCGTCACTTGGTCCTGGTAGCGGAAGGGCGGCGCGACGGTTGGGATGGCCGCCGCCGAAGGGCCGCTGCCCGACGTCACCGTCCCAAGGGAGATCGGCGCGGTAAGAGCGTTGCGACTGAACTTCTCCAACCGATCCTCGGCGGCGCTTAGCGCCCGCGTCTGCTTCGAAAGCGATTGCTCGAGCACGTCGGTCCTGCGGTTTCGGCTCGGAAACATGAGATCGTTGACAACGGATCCGAGAGCGGTCAGGAGGGCGCGGTCGACTTGGAGCGCCTTTTTCGGATTTCGGTCGACGACCGAAACCGTGAGCGAATTGTTCTTCGTGTCCTCATCGGTGCGGCGGTTCTTCCGCAGCTCTTTGACCGGGTATCCCGTCTGCTTGCTGACGATATTCAGCACCCGCTCGCTGTCGAGAATCTTGTGGAACATCGACAGCGAAGTCTCGCCCCCACTGCCGACGTTTAGCCCAAGCTGGGCGGCGGCGGCGGCGGCTCCGGTCGCCCGATTGCCGGGCATAAGAATGGTCGAAGCGGCATTCCAGCGCGGTGGCACGACGGTCGTGTAGACGAACCCAAGGGCGAGGAACGCGGCGACGATGCCGAGTACCGGGCCTCGGTGCCTTCGAAGTCGAGCGTAGAAGTCGGAGGCGACCGTCTCCTCGGCGGATGGGGCGATGGAGAACGAAGGCTCGCGTTGCATCGGGATGTCGGTTCTTCGACGCCCCCGGAACTCGGGGGCATCCGGGCCATCGGCCCCTTTCTTAAGACGACAGTATAGTCGCTGGGGCGGCGTCGGCGGCAAAGCGGCCCTCCCCTACCGATCGGCGTTCTTCCGATCGGCGTCAAAAGCCCCCGTGTCGCCGGAGTAGCGCAGACCTCGAACGGCAAATTTGCCCTTAGAGTGGGGGTTAGGAACGGATTCACACCGAGGAAGCCACCCCAAGACGGTAAAGTCTTGGGGTGGGGAGCACTCCGCATGTTTGGATCTTTGCGCCATACGAGGCCGCACCGGGTGAAGCTTGGCGTCGTCATCGAACTGAAAACCTCGCTCGAGCTCTGGTGCGGCGCGGATATCGCGTCACCACATGGATGTCGTGCTTCTCGCATCACACGAAGAGTTTTCGTGCCGAGCCCTGGAGCGTTCGAGAGATCGATCCCAATTGGAAGATCGTCTTCGTACCCGCCACCGCTTACCGTAAGAACATCGATGTCAAGCGTCTCACGAGTGAGATGGCGTACGCTCGCAATCTGTACCGGCGGACGCAGAACGAACCGGCTCCGGACTGCATCGTCGTGCGCGAGCCCCCGCAGATCGCCGGACACATCGCGCTTCGGATCGGGCGGGAAAAGGGCGTGAAGGTCATCAGCGACGTGTACGACCTCTGGCCCGAGTTCTTTCATCAGGTTCTTCCGTCGAAAGTGCGCCGGACCGGAAAAGCCCTTTTCTCGCCGTACTATCGTTGGCGCAAGCGCAATTGGGACCAGTCCGACGGCGTCTGCGCCCTGGCTAAGGACTATCTCCAGCGTGCGCTGGACGTCAGTCCCGCCCTTCACGAGCGTCCGCACCGCATCGTCTACAACGGCATCGACGTCGAGCAGTTCCGCGAGACGATGTCGAAGAAGAGCGACGTCGTGCCCAAGAAGACGGCGGGAGAGATCTGGGCCGTCTACGCGGGCACCATGGGCAACAGCTACGATGTGTCCTGCATGGTCAGCGCGGCGAAGATTTTGGGCGAACGGAAAAGCCCGTGCCGCCTGATGATCGCCGGAACGGGGCCTTTGCTTCCCATTGTGCAAGCGGCCCACGACGATCCCGCGATTCCGCTGACCTACCTCGGCAAGCTTCCGCAGTCCGATCTTCTTCCGCTCTACCGTCAGTCGGACATCGGTCTGTGCGCCTATGCGGCCGTCTCGAACGTCGAGATGCCGGATAAGTTTTACGACTACTCGGCCGCAGGGCTACCGATCGTGAACTCTCTGACGGGTGAGGTGGCGACCGTCATGGAGGAGCGCCAGCTCGGCCTCAACTACCGGGCGGGCTCCGCCGTCGATCTGGCGGACAAAATCCAGTCCCTGGTGGACGATCCCAAGCGCTTGGGTGAACTGGGAGCCAACTCTTGGGACGCCGCGATGGAGTTCGACGCCATCCGGCAGTTCGACGGCTTCGTCGACCTCATCGAAAGGGTTATGGGCAAGGTGAGCGTGCCTCTCGCCCAGGACGAACTGAGTCGGGTCATGTTTAAGGCCGTCTCATCGAATCAGCCTGAGGGAGCGTAGCCCTCAGGATCCGTTTCACGACCTTTCTTCGCCTTTTCGCGAGAGGCTCTCGATTGGGTTCTCGCAAAGAGGGGTTGTGCAACGATTTTTGCGCCGGAACCCTCGGGGAGAGCGCGAAAGGACTTCCAACGGAGAGGGGCCTCGACGGGCACGCCCCGCTTCCTGAACCGACTTGAACACCTGGGGTAGGCCGACGAGCGCGGGGTTCCATACCTTTTCGTAGCTTCGAATCCGTTACAGCTTCGTAAACGAGTTGAGGAGCAACGCGGCGGAGATCGCGCTCACCGCAGACTGGAACGTGAGTCCGCGCGAAGTGTCGACATACACGACGTCGTCCGGCCGAAGAACCGGATTTTCGGTTGCATCGCCGCTCTTGAGAAACTTGTCGAGTCGGTAGGTCTTGACCTCCAACTTGCCGTCCGTTCCGGGACGGCCGACGGAGACGCGGGTGAGGGTGCCGCCGCTCGCCACGCCATTGGTGGCCAAGAGCCCGCCCGCCTCGGCGACCGCATCCGAAAGGTGGTAAACGCGGTTGTCTTCGAGTTGCACGCGCCCGACTCGGTTGACCGCACCGAAGACGTAGATCTTCCGCTCGTTGCGAGGGATGAACACCACGTCTCCGTCGGCCAAGGCCGGCCCCTGCTCACCGATGGGACCGCTGGGGCGGGGACTCAGATCGTGGAAGGAGGCGATTCCATTGTGGAAGAGAATGACGCTCCGAAGGCTGCCTTCCGGTTCGGGAGGGGCCGTCGCGGTGGCGGGCGTGCCCGCCACCGCGCCGCCCTCCGCGCCCACGGCGGTCGCGAGGGAGGTCCCGGCCTTGAAGAAGCGCTCGCCCGGCGTCCGCGCGTAGCCGGTAAAGGTGATACGAACTTGGGTGGGGGGCTGGACGGAGACGGTATCGCCGTTCTCCAGCTTGACGGGACTGCGCCCCGGCTCGTCCACGAGAGGAACCGAAATCGTCTCAGGTCCTCGGCGAATCGTGACGACGTAATCCGATCGCAGCCGGGTCGGGGCGCCCGCGGGCTCGATCGCGAGGTCACCCGCCTCCGCGATCGCCTTATAGACGTCGTCACCCTCGTTCAGCCGCACGTGGCCAGGCTTGAGCACGGTGCCCACGACCCAGACCCGAATGTAGGGCTTGGGCTCGAACACCACGAAATCGTTGGGCAGGAGGGGACCGCTGAAAGCGCCCGTCCGGCCACTCGTGAGATCCGTGGCGGGGAAGGAGGCGAGCTGGTGGCCGTCGCGAAACACCGTCACCTGAAGAAGGTCGATATCCCCCTGCACTTGAGCGGCGGCAAGCACTTGGCGCAGGTCGGTCTCCGCCGTGTAGGGAAGGACGCTCTCTTTGCCGCCCACCACGAAAACCGAGTTCGTCCGCTGTTTCGAAAGCGAGAGGGTGGCGGTCGGGTTGACGAGAATCTTACGCAGACGAGCGAGGAGGCGGTTCTGCGCCTCAGTGGCGGTGAGACCGGCCACGACGATTCGTCCGACACGCGGCACGTAAATCGCGCCATCGGTCTGCACGACGAGCGGGGTCGTGGTGGTGGTCATCTCCTTCTCGCCGAACACGTACACCGAGATCTCGTCGCCGACGCGGATGCGAGCGGGGGCGGGAGTTTGGGCGAGAAGCGCGGCCGCGAGGGCGAAAGTCGTCGCAAGAGATGAGAGGGAGCGGCGCACGTCGGGTCCAGGGTACCTCTCCTCCTTTCGCAAGCGGCTCCCCGGGCCGACGGACGCGCGGCAGAGAACCGCTCGGCTGATTAAAGCGTGAACGACAGGCCGACGGTGCCGTAACGGCCCGCGACGATGCCGAGGAACACGTCCGCTTCGGTCTTTCCGAGGCGGCCACCCAGTTCGCGCAGAGGCCCGGTGCCGTAGAGGAGGCCGCCATTGAAGCTGAAGCTGTCGTACTCGACGGTCGCGCGGAGTCGCGGGCTAATCGGGGCGCTGACGTTCCCGAAAGCGCCCTTGAACCGCCGGTCTCCGGTGCCAAGCGTCGCGTAGACGCTGTGGCCGATATCGTACGTCGCGGCAGCGAAATACGATCGGCTGCTTCTCAAGTCGCCCGCGATGTTCGTGCCGGCCGCCCCGCCGCCGCCGTCGATGTCCTGCACGCCAAAGGAGACGCCAAGGCGACCCGGCAGGGGAGGCGAAACCTGGAGGTTGAAGGCGCTATCGAGGTGGGTGCTGAGCACCATAAAGCTCACCGCGCCCTTCCACCCTTTGAACGAGCCGCCGATCGTGAAGTTGCCCGTTCCGTCGTTGTTGCTCTGGCGTCCGCTGCCGAGCCGAACGGGGTCGTACAGGAAGGGATCCAGGTTGCGACTGGTCGAGAAGAAGCTCAGCGCGGCATGGCCGTCGAGCGTGTAGCCGATTGGGGTCGAAAGGGCGGCCGCGCCCTCCGTGTCGGGCGTGCCGTTGGGCAGGACGCCGTAACCGCCGCCCGAAAGTCCGGAGAGCACGCGGAACTGCGGATAGTGGTCCTTGCCCGAAAGGCTGGCCTGGCCTGAGCAAGTCGCGGCCATGGCGAGCAGAAGGAGGGCGACCGCGGATGCGGTAGAGCGCATGGGGATGACTCTACCCCTACCCGTCGCACCGTCGGCTAAGATTGCTCTATGCGTTGGGGAGCCAGACTGTGATCGCGCCGCTCGTTCTCGACGCAAAGACCTGCGCCGACGCCATGCCGCGCTTGGCGGCGAGGGCCGTCGGAACGCTGAGGACGCGAAGCTTTCGTTGCACGATCCACGTCGTTCGGACGCATCCGCCTCTCATGCGCTTTCCCGGGCGGTTGCCGCACCCCCGGAAGGGACCGATCGTGCGCACCGAGATGGACCGGACCTACGACGTGGCCGCCGCGACCGATGGCATGCTGGCGTGGACGATCGTCGGCGCGGTCCCGGGAGGCGGCGAGCGCTCGGGGCGGTGGACTCCCCGCGATCCCGGGGGGACTCCGCCTGACGAAGGGGACGCGGTCCTGATCGCCCTCGCCCCACCACGAGCGCCGGTCTGGGATGCGTTCTGCCGCGATCTCTCCCTCGATCCCGACGCCGCGACGTTCCGCGCGGCGTGTGGGCGCAGTGGAAGAACCGCGAGCCTGCGCGGAACGACGGCGGCCACGGAGGGCAGCCACCGCGTGGGCCGGTACGCCGACACCGCGCCGGTGCGGACCGACTGGTCGGCACGCTGGACGTGGACCGGGCGGGGCGTCCAAATCGATCTCCGCTCGTCCGTCGCTCACGGTGCGCCTCAGGCGGCGGAACTGAAGCCGCGACCTTTCTGGCCCGACTACGTGACGCAATTCGAGGCGCGGATCGTCGTCACGCGTCGACCGGCCCGGGGCTAGGGGCGGCGAGGTTCGCCGCCACCTCCGCCGCGGAGTCCTGGATTGCCGCGGAGGGAAAAGCGACCGCCCGCAGGACGAGTCCCGCGACCTCCCGCTCGTCCGCGCCCGAAACGACCGTCGCCGCGACCAGGGCCCGGACGATCGGCAACACGCCGTCGGCCCGCGCTTCCGGCGTTCCGACGCGACCCAGGACGGCGGCGAGGCCGTTCGTCAACTTGTTCACGTCCGTGGTCCTCAGGATCGACGCAACGGCGTCGGCCAAGAGCGTTTCCCGACTCGCCCCAAGAAGGGTACGAAGACGATTCCGGACGCCTGCCGCGTCCGCGCACGAACCCTTGAGGCATTCGCCCAGAAGCGCCGCGCCTCGGTCGATCGCCAAACGAGCCGAGGCTGGCCGCGGTTCGACGCCGCCACCTCGGCCGAGCGAGACCGCCTCCTCCAACGCCGCGTAGAGTCCGAGCGTCGAGGCGCAGAACGACTCGCCGTCCTGGCCTTCGCGCGGCGAGGTCCAGGGTGCATCGGAGTAGAGGAGGCCGCCGAGGGCGTGACGTGCGACGAGTCCCGCGCCCGCTTCGCGTAGCCGCTCTCCTCGCGAGACGTAGACGCAGGGCGCGCCGCACCCACGGCAAAGGCCGCTCTGCCAGGCGAGTTCGCCGGGAATCTCCCGGCGCGGGGCTTTGAGGGTCGCGAGGGCGGTTTTCGCGTTGGCCACGCGGATGAGCACCGCCGGGCTGATCTCCTCGGCGTGAACGATCGCCTCGCCCTTGCGCAGCTCGTTGACGGCGACGTTCTGGGCTTCCGTTAGGTTGATCGCGTTGCCCACCGCCATCCGATCCTCCACGGAGGTAAGACGGTGGACGATCTTCAGGTTCGAGTTCTTGACGATGTCCGCCGCCAGGTTCGTGGGAATCTGGTCCGCCACCACGAAGCCCTCGCCGTAGGCCCGCATCTCGGCCATCATGTCGGTGAACATCGACACCGCCTTGCCACGAGGATTGGCTTGGTCGGCGGGACCGTCGGTCCGGGTGCCCCGCAGCAGCCGATGGGCCTCCTCGATGAGGGTGACGTGACGGAGACCCGCCTCGAATCCGGCGCTCCGCCGCCGCATCTCCGCATGCTCGCACAGCAGCACGAACACCGCCGCCATCACGAACGCCTTGTCGTCGTCATCGCTCAGTCCCTGAAGCTCGATGATCGTCGGCCCTTCGAAGAGGCTGACCAGCGGGGTGCTCTTCCGGCTGTTCAGGGCTTGGCCCTTGCTGCCGATGAGCAGGCTCCCCACGCGGGATCGGAGCGCCGCGCCGAGGTTCTGGTGAATCTCCTGGCCGTAGTTGCGTGATTTCAGAACGGACTCGATCTTGTCCTGAAGGTCGGAGAGGCGGGGAAGGAGGGCGATCCGGTCCTCGGGCCGGGAGTCGGGCCCAAGGGCGTCGTTGGTGGAGGTTCGAATGTTCCAGCCAAAGTCTTCGTAGATCCCGCGGATCGCATCGACGAGCACGTAGTCCATGCCCGGGAACATCGCGAAGGCGGACATGAACACCGCCTTGAGGTAGTCGACGTGGCGCTCGAGGGGAAAGCCCTCGACCCAGTCGAAGGGGTTGATCTGGAGGGGGATCACCGAAGGGTCCGCGATCCCGTACACCGCCAACTCGGCGCGAAGCAGAGGGTGCCCGGCGAGTTCGCGGTACTCCGTCTTTTTGGGTTCCACCACGAGGAACGGCAGTCCGTTCCCCGCGTCGTGCGCCTGCAGGAGAAGCTGCATGCACGTCGTGGTCTTGCCCGAACCGATGAGGCCGACGACGAGCGCGTGTCGGTTGACCGACCCGAGCCCTACGCGAAGCGGCGTGAGGTCGCGGCCCAGGGCGTCGCGCAGGGTGCCGAGCTCCACCCCTGCGCTCACCGTGGGCGCGGTTTGGCCGAAGCGGGCGTAGCGGCGCATCGGCAGTCCCGGAATCTCTTCGCGCGGCAACAGCGGTAGCGCGGCCAACTCGCGCGAGGTGAGCAGGGTGCCCAGGGTGTCGAAGGCGGAGCCGAGGGGATGGCCCATGCCCCGTGCGACGGAGGTGGACGAGGGGAGAAGCCGCGGCACTTGGCCGCGCCGTGCCGCCTCTCGGAGCACGATGCGCCCGGTGGGCGGCAGCTCCAACGCGCGAAGCGGCTCGCCCCGACGCGCATCGCCGACGGTGAGCGCGCGCCACGCGCCCGCCGCCGCGCCCACCGTCGCCTCGGTCTCCCCGAACGCGGTGACCGAGGCGACCCAGCAGCCGTTGTTCCGGGCCTCCTCCAGTCGGGCGATCGTTCCGTCGAGCGCCGCCTCGCACGCCTCCGCCACCGAGTTCCGAACCTCGACCGACTCGCCTTCCGAGGTTCCCGCCGACGTTCCGACTTGGACGCTGTCCTCGTGGGACTGTCGCTGGAATCCGCCGCGCGAGGCGGCGAAGACGCCGATCGTCTGAAGCGCCTGGGCGACGGTCGAGAGGCGCGAGAGGGTCGCGAACACGTTCAGCGCCATAAGGGCGAACGGCAAGTCTTTCGTGAGGCCGGTCGAAGAACCGCCGCTCGTCTCGGTGCGCGAGGTCGACTCGCCTTCGGAGCGGTTCCGCGAAAGATTCACCCGAACGTAGCGGTGGATCTCATCCTTGAGCCGCCGCGCCGCGTCGATGGTCGCGTCCACGACCGCGGGATCGAGCGCCTGGGCGACGAGCACGAGCGCGTAGCGTTGGGAGCCCAAGGCCGCCACGATCCGCTCCATGCCCGGCGCGGCGTCCTTCGAAGAATCGATGAGGCCGGGCACCCCGCCGAGGGCGCGCACGCCGGGCGCCGAGGCGAGGAACGCATCGAGCTCGGGATAGGCACGGCCGTCGAGCGGTTTCGCCTCGGACAGCCGGATTCCCGGCAGATTCGCCCCGAGCGCGGCCGCCTGCGCCGCGAGAAACGCCGAGGCCGAGCCCGCTCCCGAGCCCATCGACCGACGCCCGCCGACGAAGACGCGGTGGCGGGCGCCGTCGCCGAACGCCACCCACACGACGGCATGGCCGGGCGCGTGGATCGAGGCGAGCGCCTTCGACAGCGACTCGTCCAAGCGGGCGCCGCTCTCTCCTAGTCCTTCGACCTCGCGGAGAGATGGAAGCACCGGATCGTCGTCGTCCAGTTGCGGACGCCAGTCCTCGGCGCGATAGTCCGCGAGGTAGCGGCGCTCCAGCACCGAGAGGAGTGCGCCCGGAAGGTCTTGGTCGAGCGTCCAAACGGCGGCATCGGAGGCGACGATCGTGGACGGGGCGGTCGTGATCGCGGGGGCAAGGGGAAGGGGCGTGTTCACGGCGGAATCCTTAGCGAGCCCAAGGCGGGACCGCGACGGGGGCGAGGCTTGGCGCGGCAAGGGCGGATGGCGGGCGAGACGGTTCGGTGGCGACGGTCGAGGTCTCGCGCCAGCGCGCCGCCCCGCGCGCCACCGCGCTCGGATCGACGGAGAACAGGGATCGGTCGAACCGAGCGGCGAAGGCGGCGGGCGCGTCCGGGAAGAACGCGCCCGCGCCGCTGAACACGACGCGAACCGGGGCATTGGCGGTGAGCCGCGCCGCGTCTTCGACCATCGAGGCGAACCGCCCGCCGGACGCGGCGGAAAGGTACTCGCCCAAAGAAAGGGCGAGGGGTTGCCAGAGGCGTGAGGCGTAGGGACCTCGCCAACGCACCTCTCCATCCGGTCCGACGGCCTGAAGCGCGAGGCCGTACTCCAAGATCGCCCGAAGCATCGACGCGTCGAGGCCGGGCTTCGCGCGGTCGTGGTGGCAGGCGCAGAGCGCGTCGAGCACCGCGTCGACCGCGTTTTGCAGACCGAATTCGACGGGCGCGAGACCGGCCGCGCCCGATCCGAGATCCGCGAGCGGAACGCCGGGGCGGTAGCGCACGAACCGGGCGGTCGTCCGGGTTTCGCCCACGTGGACGAGGAGCACCGCCGCCGGAGCGGCGGGCGCGGCGACCGCCGCCCAATTCGCGAGCAGGGCGTCGCCCGCCCCGATCCGTCGCGCCTCGAAGTCGGCGACGGGAGAACCGTCCTCCACGACGATCGGGAGGATCGCCGCCTCGGCGTCCGCCGTTCCTCCGAGAAATTCGACGGCACTCGCCCGCGCCGCACGCCACACCTCGGCGGGGCTTTCCGGCGGAAGGAACCGCTCGACCGCGTCCCGAACGGCTCCGTCGGGCCGAAGGGTGTCGGAAACGGCGGCGCGAAACAGCAGACGGCCCGACTCGACGCCGAGTTGCGGCCTCATCCTCCCTCTTCCGAGAGGAACCGTTCGACCGCGTTGTGGAGCACAAGCATCCGCCAGTCTTCGTCCGCACCGACCGGGGAGCCCGTCCAAGGCATCTGGGCGGCGATAAGGTCGGAGGCGTCGCCGCCGGCCTTCTCGATCTCGGCCCGGAGCTGCCCGGCGGTGTAGACGATCTGCGCCTTCTGCTTGTCGAGGTTCGGCTCCGCGGTTTTGCCGTGGATCGCATGGCCGCCCAGCCAGCCCGCCACGCCGCCGATCACGGTGCCGACGATCGGCATCATCGCGGTCCCGACGAGCGCCCCGGTCGTGGCCAGTTCGGCCGGATTCTCGTGGGCGGTCTGCCGGTACTCCGTGACGAAGCCGGGATTCGGCACGCACCGCTCGAGCGCCCGCGTAAGGCCGGCGTGGCGGACCCGAATGCCCGCCTTCGCCCCCAAGGCTTCCACCTTGGCGACGAGCGCCGCGAAGGCGTCGGTCCGCTTCGTGTCGCGGATCCGTTCGAGCGCCGCCTGGTGCTCGGCGGACGTCTTGTCGAGGCTCGCGATCCCTTCCGCGTAGGCGACGAACGCCGCCTCGGTCTCGGCGGCGAGCGCGTCGACGCCGTCCTCCATCGCACGCGACGCGGCGATGGAGAAGCCGCTGTACGTCCAGTAAGGTTCGCGCTTGCCGTAATCCGCCGACCAATCACCGACGAGCGCTTGGACCCGGTTCGGCGCTTCCGGATCCTCGGGACGTCTCCCCTCGTTCTCAAGCATGTCGGCAAACGCCGCGTCGATCGGCCTCACCTTGGCGACGAGATCCTCGACCGCTTTCGCGAACTCGGCGGAGTCCATCAGACCGTCTGCTCCACTTCAAGATTGAGGTCCCGGAGCGACTGCCGAATGCCGTCGATCCGCTTCGCCGCATCGTCCAGCTTCGCGATCTCCGCCTCTTTGTCCGCCTTAGAGAGCTGGGTCGACCGAATCGCGCCCTCGACGGTTTCACACTCTTGGCGCACCACGTCTTCCACGACCTGACGCACGTCCTCGCCCATCTTGCCGATCGACGCGCGCACTTGGTCGGCGACCTTCGGGCGCATCGCCTCCGCCGCGCCGCTGAACTGCGCCACGAGCTTATCCGCGACTTCCTTCTTCACCCGCTTTGTAAGGCCGAAG
>CAXUKB010000063.1:15097-16977 GCA_964251345.1 uncultured Fimbriimonas sp.
CGAAGCCGCCGACGCCGACCGAGCCGCCGATGCTCGCGATGATGATGGCGATCAACGCCGCCCCCATCCCGATCGGGGTGAGCGACGCCACGATCGCCACCGCGACGATGCCGCCCATCGTTCCGAGCACGCCGCCGACCGCGCCGCGCCAGCCCATCGCGCCCCCCGCCGCCGCGGCGGAGACGTTGCCGCCGGTCGCCGCGAAGGTGACGAGGCTGGAGAGCACCCGGTCGGTCATCGAGACCGACCCGCCCTGCACCGCGGCGGGCGTCCAGCCGTCGGCGACCTGGAACTTGATGCTCTGGAGATCCTGCTCGATCCCCGTCACCTCGTCGCGCACCTCGGTCTCGATCCGATCGACGACGGGATCGAGCGCCTTGGCGACGCCCTCGTCCTGCCAAAGGTCGATGCGGTCCTCCCACTCCTTCAGGGCGACGGCGACGACCGTCTCGGAGATCGAGCGAATCTTGAACGGCGCGGCGAGCATGCCCATGACCCCGTCGTCCTCGTCCAGGTGGACACCGTCGCAGAGGGCGGGCAGGTCGGCGCGGAACTGCGAGATCAGCGCCTCAAAGCTCGACTGGATCTCCGTCGTGGCCTGCGGAATCACCGCCTCGAAGATCGGCATGAGCTTCAGCGGACGCGACTTAAGCGCCTCGATCTTGGGCTGCAGCGCCTCGGCCTTGCTCTGGGCGTCGGCGCTTTCCGTCTCCAGGGTCTTGCGGCGGAACGCGATGTTCTCGCTTAAGGTGTCCAGCAACTTCGTGCCGTACACGAGATGGCGGCTGAGGTGGACGCGCACCCGGTCCTTGGTGAGAAAGTCGCCCAGCCGCTGCTCCAAGGCGGGCAGTCCGGTCGTTTCGAGCGCGGCGGCGTCGCCCGCGATGCGCGCCCGCTCGGCGTCGCGAGCATCCACGAAATAGATGTCCCGCTTCTCGAATCCCGCAGGGTCGAATGCCTCGCCCGTCACGTCGGCGACGAGGAGCTGCCAGGCGCGGCGCTGGAGCCGCTCGTTCAGCACGTCGTCGCCCCAGAGATTGATGACGACGAAGGGGCGGACGCCCGTCCCTTTCACCTTGTTGAGGTCGGCCAACTCGCCCTGTCCCAGCATCGCCTCCGACTTTGCGAGGACGAGCACCGCGTCGCACCGCTGCGCGCCCTGGTAGGTCACGCGCGTCCGCTCGTTGTTCTCGTCGAGCCCCGGCGAATCGAGGAGCTTGATGTTGTTCTTGCAGAGCGGCACCGGCAACCCAACCTCGAACTCGCGCACCGGCGCGAGCTCGGGCGGAAGCGAACCCTCTACCGTGATCGTCGAGAGCTGGAGGTACTTCGAGAACGTCCAATCGTCCATCTTGCCGTCCGTGCGCCAGGCATGGACGAACGGCTTCTCCGAGTAGGTGATCGTCGTGAGGATGGCGGTCGCGGGCAGGGGATCGGTCGCCATCACGCCCTTCTTTCCCGTCCCGTCGAGATCGAAGGGACCGAGTAAGGCGTTGATCAGGGTCGACTTCCCGCTCTTGAACCGGCCGAACACCATGAGCTGGAACGAGTCGGAGGCGATCCTTCCCATCGCTTCCCGAAGGTTCGCCGAGACCTCGGGCATGTTCAGGGAGACGGCGAGGTCGCCCGCGTCGCCCAGGGCCTTCTCGGCGCGGGTCGAGAGCGAAAGGTCGATGTGGCTGCCGATGCCCTGCACGGCAGGGTCGGAGGCGGCGGACGGAACGGGGGTAGGAGTCTCGATCATGGCCATTCGGGATTAGGAGAGGACGGCGGCCTGGGCAAGCCGGTCGCGAAGGGAGCGAAGTTCGTCGTGCGGGTCGGCCGCGGAGTTGGGGAGGGGGCGCTCGACGACGGCCGTCGCTTCCTCGAGGATCGCCGTC
>CAXUKB010000064.1:0-16811 GCA_964251345.1 uncultured Fimbriimonas sp.
GCCCCGGCAAGCGGCTCGATTCCGGCCAGCTCTCCGCGCTCGACATCAAGGTCGGCGACACCGTGCTCTACGGCAAGTACGGCGGCACCGAAGTCACCGTCGACGGCAAGGACGTGATCATCCTCCGCGCCGACGACGTGCTTGGCGTAATCGGCTAGCGATTGCCGATTGACTATTGACGAATGACACCGGACGAGTTGAAGGCGAGAACCCGCGCCTTCGCGCTCGACACGATTCGGCTTACGCGAACTCTTCCGAGGGACGACGCCAGCAGAGTCATGGGAAAGCAACTCGTCAGGTGCGCCACGTCGGTCGGCGCGAATTACCGGGCAGCCTGCCTGGCTAAATCGCCCGCGGACATGGTGAACAAGCTGAAGATCGTCGAGGAAGAAGTCGATGAATCGCGCTACTGGCTAGATCTGTTGCGCGACTCGAACACTGTCTCTCCAGAAACGATCGAGCCTCTCTCAGACGGGGCCGATCAGCTCTTCCGAATAGTCGTCGCCAGCGTTAAAACACTCAGAAACCGTCAATCGTAAATCGTCCCTCGTCAACCTCAAGCTCATGGCTGCTAAAGAAATCAAGTACACCGACGACGCCCGTCGCCTCCTCGAGGCCGGCGTCGATAAGCTCGCGAACGCCGTCAAGGTCACCCTTGGACCGCGCGGACGCAACGTCGTCCTCGAGAAGAAGTTCGGCTCTCCCACCGTGATCAACGACGGCGTCACCATCGCCAAGGAGATCGAGGTCGAGAACCGCTTCGAGAACATGGGCGCCCAGCTCATTCGCGAGGTCTCGTCGAAGACCAACGACACCGCGGGCGACGGCACCACCACCTCCGTCGTGCTCGCCCAGGCGATCTTCAAGGAAGGTATCCGCAACGTCGCCGCCGGTTCGAATTCGATCCAGATCAAGTCCGGCATCGACAAGGCCGTGGACGCCATGGTCGCCGAGCTCGCGAAGATCTCGATCCCGGTGGACGGCGAGGCCGACGTCATTCGCGTCGCCACCGTCTCCGCCAACGACCCTGAGCTCGGCGAACTCGTCGGCAAGCTCATCCACCAGGTCGGCAAGGACGGCGTCGTGACCGTCGAAGAGAGCAAGGGCACCGAGACCACGACGGACACCGTCGAGGGCCTTCAGTTCGATAAGGGCTACCTCTCTCCTTACTTCGTCACCGACGCCACCCGCATGGAGGCCACCTACGAGGAGCCCCAGATCCTCTTCTTCGAGAAGAAGATCGCCAGCGTGCAGGACCTTATCCCGCTCCTGGAGAAGGTGCTCAAAACCGGCCGGCCGTTCGTGATCATCGCCGAGGACCTTGAGAATGAGGCGCTCGCCACGCTCGTCCTCAACCGCATCCGCGGCAACCTGCCCATCGTCGCCGTCAAGGCGCCGGTCTTCGGCGATCGCCGTAAGGCGATGCTGGAGGACATGGCGATCCTCACCGGCGGCCAGTTCGTCTCCGACGACCTCGGCATCAAGCTGGAGAACGTCACGACCGACATGCTCGGTTCGTGCCAGCGCATCGTCGTCACTAAAGAGACCACGACGGTCGTCGGCGGTCGCGGCGACAAGGCTCAGATCGAGGGCCGGCTGAAGCAGATCAAGGGTCAGATCGAGACCACCGACTCGACCTACGACAAGGAGAAGCTGCAGGAGCGGCAGGCCAAGCTCAGCGGCGGCGTCGCCGTCCTGAAGGTCGGCGCGGCCACCGAGACCGCCCTCAAGGAGAAGAAGGCTCGCATCGAAGACGCCCTCGCCTCCACCCGCGCGGCGCTCGAAGAGGGCATCGTCCCCGGTGGCGGCACGGCCCTGCTCCTCGCCTCCAAGGCGCTCGACAGTCTCAGCCTTGTGGGCGACGAAGCGATCGGTCTTATGATCGTCAAGAAAGCGATCGAGGCTCCGATCAAGACCATCGCGGAGAACGCGGGCCTTGAGGGTTCCGTCGTCGCCGCCGAGGTCAAGCGCACGGGCAACGGCTTCAACGCCGCGACGCTCGAGTACGGCAACCTAACGGAGCAGGGCGTCGTCGACCCGACCAAGGTCGTCCGCCAGGCTCTCCAGAACGCCTCCTCCATCTCCGGCCTCCTGCTCACGACCGAGGCGCTCGTCGCCGAGATCCCCGAGAAGGAAGATGAAGGCCACGGCCACTCGCACTAAGACCCCGTAGGTGCGAGGAAAAGAGGTCCGGCGAGCATTGCTCGCCAGACCTCTTTTCGTCGGGGTTGACGGCTCCCGTCGGCTCTGAGGGACAATCGACCCGGTGTTCTCCCTTCTTCTCGCGCCGGTTTGGCACTATGACGACCTTCGGCTGGAAGGCTGGACCGTCCGGGCCGAGTCCGCCCTCGTCCATTCCGACGCGTGGTCCCCGGTGCGGGAGGAGCTCGACCGGCAGCTCCGTAACATCGTTCGGGTCGTACCGAACCGTCCCCTGGCCTTCCTGCGCAGGGTCACCTTCTGGATTCGTAGGGACGATCCGAGTACGCCCTGCGCCGCGTATCACCCCGGAGCCGAATGGCTCCGAGAGCACGGCACCGATCCCGCGATGGTGAAGGGGGTCGAGATCGCGAACGTCCGGAACTTCGTCGATTGGTCGCATCGCGCGCAGTTCTGGATGGTCTTACACGAACTCGCCCACGCTTACCACGACGGCGTTCTCGGCTTCGACGAACCTCGTGTTCGCACCGCCTACGACGCGGCGGTCCGGTCAGGCGCCTACGACCGCGTCTATCGTCGGACCACCCCCACTGGCAAGACGGAGCGTCATTACGCGCTCACGAACCCCATGGAGTTCTTCGCTGAGACCACCGAGGCGTACTTCGGTGAGAACGACTTCTACCCCTTCGACCGTGCGGAACTCCGCCGCTTCGACCCGACCGCCTACCAACTGATGGTGAACGTTTGGGGCATGCCGAAGAATGCGTCGTAAGGATAGCTCTTCGCAAAAATAAAACCGGTCTGCTTGGTAAGCAAGAATTTCGATCGACTTACCTACGTGCGGCGAAGACGCTGTCGAACGCGTCGCTTTTAATTCGACTTTCCCACACTATGAGCAGCGATGCACACGTGATAGAGCCCAGCAGTCCGACGACGAAGGGAGAAGGAATGGACATCGCAAAGAGCACCGACGGTCTTCGGGTCTTTTGGGAGTTCAATGGAACGATGCCCGGCGGAGGGCTACGAACAATGTCTGCCACGCTTGTCTACGACGTCTCGTTCAAAGAGGATCGGGGCGGCCGGTTTGCCAAGCTGTCGTCCCACCTCTGGAAGTCCGTAGGGACGCTGAGCGCGGATGGCAAAACGATGACGCTCGAGTACGAAGGGCGCGGCATGGTCGAGAACGGAAAGACTGCATCTTATTGCGACCTATCGACATCATTGATTCCGACCACCGCACCTTGGCTCTCACGGGAGAGATGCCAAGGGTGAGTGGCAGCAGGATGTAAAGGCGACCGATACACGGGCCGGAAAAGCCGCCGATCCGAAGTTCGTCCAGATATCCCTTTTTCTGGAGGGATCATCCGCTAGACCACGACCTGACAGCCGCAACTGAGACGAATCGTCGAAGGCGAGGCAAGGATTTGATGATCCTTGGCGGTCCAGTGATGAACTTCCGCCTTCTTTCGGTCGAAGACGATCACGTCGTGAACTCCGTTCCGCATGTAAATGGGTGGACCATGGACGAGATCTTTGGCCTCGTAGCCGGGACTCACGATTTCGATCACCGCTTCAGGCACCTGATGGACAAAACCCTCCAATTCGTCCGGCCGTCTGCACCAAACACTGACGTCAGGACGCTTGACCGATCCATCGGGAAAAGCAATCTCGATGTCAGAGCCTTGATAGCACTCGCAGTCACCGTCCGACTTGCGGAGGCTTTCGAGCGACTTTTGGACGGAGTAAACGATTTCTTGATGCGCGATGCCGGGTGAAGCTTCCCAGGTGATTCCTCCGTCGGTCAGCTCGAAACGGAGACCAAGCTCCTCCTCAAAGGCAATCAGCTTAGCCAATTGACCTTCGTCGATCCCTTCTCTGAGCGGCGGCGCAGTCACAGTCTATTGTAGCGATGCATTCGCTTCGATCGGAACGGCCCTTTCCGACTTCGGCTTTTTCTTTCGTGCCCTGCGCCGGATCGACATTGCACTGCCAAAAAGAGGGCGGGCGCCTCGTGGCTCCCGACCTCAACAGTCCTGTATCCTCGCCCCCTCCTCTCACCCGGAATGGAAGAGGGGGCTTCGGAGGGGTCAATCCTCGAAGTCGTCTTCCGCCGCCGCCATGTCGGCGAGAGACGGGAACGACAGCGAGTCGAAGTCGCTGCCCACGCCGCGATCCTCCGCTTCCACGAGCGCGGTAAGCGACTGCTGGGCCCAGGTCGGGCCGCGCTGAACGTCGATCGCCACGTCGCGGTACTGCTTGACGCCGGTACCGGCCGGGATGAGTCGACCGATGATGACGTTCTCCTTGAGTCCGACGAGCTGATCCTTCTTGCCGCGAACCGCCGCTTCCGTGAGGACGCGGGTGGTCTCCTGGAACGACGCGGCCGAGAGGAACGACTCGGTGGCGAGCGACGCCTCGGTGATTCCGAGGAGAATCCAGGTGGCCGTGGCCTCCTTGAACTCGCGCTCGACCGCCTCGCCCGTCACCGGGTCGACGTACTTCACCTTCGCGCCGGACTGGATCCGCTCGCGGACCACGTCGTTGGCGCGCTGGTACGTGAAGCGGTCGACGATCTGACCCGGGAGGAACGGAGTGTCGCCCGGCTCTTTGACCTGCCGCTTACGCAGCATCTGCCGAATGATGACCTCGATGTGCTTGTCGTTGATGTCGACGCCCTGGCTCTTGTACACCTCTTGGAGGTTCTCCACGAAGTAGTCGTACACGGCGTTGGCGCCCGCGAGCTCCAGCACTTCGTGCGGATCGCGCGGACCTTCGGTGAGCGGGTCGCCCTTGATGATGCGGCCACCCTTGTTGACCGGCAGCTTACCGAGCGGCGGGACGAGGATCGGATAGAAGATGTTGACCTTCTCGACCTCGCCCTTGCGGAGCGCGGCGAGCGTGCCGGTGATCAGCTTCTGGCCGACCATCTTCTGGAGACCGCCCTCATACTCGCCGAACTCGTTCTTCGGCCAATTCTGGATGTCGCCCACGTAGGCGTCCTTGATCGGCGCGGTGAGGGGCACCGTCGCTTCGACGATGACCCACCGGCCGTACGGGCTCTCCCGCACGTCGCGGACGATGCCGCTGACCGGGCAGATGATCGCCTTACCACGGGGCTGACGCCGTGCCTCGAAGATCTCTTCGACGCGGACGATACCGGACGACTCACCGGACCAAGCGTAGAAGAACGTCTTGCGCGACCGCTCCCAAAGCTTGCGCGAGTCGGTGTCGGACTTGTCCGCCGCCTTCTGCGCCGCCTTGGTGGTTCGGGCGACCTTTCGCTGAACCTTTGGATCGAGCATCTCGGCCTCCGTCGGCTGGATGGTGAGGGGCGCCGCGTCCTTGTTCGCGAAGAACGACTTGACCGCGCTCTCCTGACTCTCGAGCAGCTTCGTCGGGTCGAACACCTTCATGTCGGTGTCCGTCGCCGTGGCGAAGTCCTCCATGAACTGGCGGATGAAGCGACCCGTCTTGTACTGGTTCGTACGGGCGATGGTCGCGGAGCCCGCGACGCCGCCCGTGTGGAACGTTCGCATCGTGAGCTGGGTGCCCTGCTCGCCGATCGACTGCGCGGCGATGATGCCCACCGCGACGCCGACCTCAACGAGGCGGCTGCTCGAAAGGTCCGTGCCGTAGCACTTGGCGCAGATGCCCTGGACCAATTCGCAGGTCAGCGGCGAGCGGATATTGACCAGCAGGTAGCCATGCTCGTCGGCCTCGAAGCCGAAGCCGCGGTACCGCTCCTGGATCGTGTCGCGCTCCTCGTCGCTCTCCGCCGCAGCGTACTCCTTCATGAAGCGGTTCTCGATGTCCTTGATCCGATTCGCGTTGTCGCGCGTGATCGGCTCCTGGTAGGTCGAGAGCTGCTCCCCGGTGTCCGGGTCGATGATGACGCTGAGCGCCACGCGGCCAAAGATTCGGTCGGACAGCGGCTCGCTCGCCTCACCCTGCTCCACGACTCGGCGCGCGAGGATGCCGTCGGTCGTCTCGCAATCGACGGCCTTGACGATGACGTCCTGAGCGACGTCGCAGAGACGTCGCGTCAGGTAGCCCGCGTCCGCCGTTCGGAGCGCGGTGTCGGCCAGACCCTTTCGTGCGCCATGGGTGGTCACGAAGTACTCCAGCATCGAGAGGCCCTTGTGGAACGAGCTCTTGACGGGGAGCTCGTAGATAACCTCGTTGAACTGGTTGAACATGAGGCCGCGCATTCCGGCGAGCTGCGCAAGCTGCTTCACCGAACCGCGGGCGCCCGAGACCGTCACGATGCTGAGCGGGTTCATCTGCTGGAGGCCCGCGACGATCTCCTTTCCGATCTCGTCGTAGGTGTCCGTCCAGAGCTTGATGAGGCCCTGCGTCATCTCGTTATAGGTGAGCATGCCGCGTCGGAACTGGTTCGTGACCTTGGTCGACCGATCGTCGGCGTCCTTGATCATGATCTCGCGTCGGGCGGGCGGGTCCATGTCCGTGATGGCGACGGAGAGGCCGTAGCGGGTCGCCCATCGGAAGCCCATCTCCTTGATGTCGTCGAGCAGCCTAATCGTCGCCCCGACGCCCGCGCGGCGGTGGACGGTGAGAATCAGTTCCGAGAGCACCTTCTTGCCCAGCTCGATGTGCAGCATCTCGTCGCTGTACTTGAGAGGGTGGGGCAGGATCGTGTTGAGCACGAGTTGGCCCGGGGTGCAGGTCGTGATGAACGTCTCGAACTCCTGCTCGAACGGCTGAAGCTCTTCGCGCTCCTCGCCCTCCTCGTCGGTCACGGTGGCCTTGAAGTACTCCATGCCCGTGCCCGGATCGCGGAACGCGATCTCGCTGTCGGCCCGGTAGATTGGTCGCTTGATGCGAACGCGAATCGGGTCGTTGAGCGGGATCTTCATCTCGTTCACCGGGGTCTCCAGGTAGAAGAGCACCTCGTCGGGATTGGCGTAGATCTTCGGCGCCGGGTTGTTCTCCGGATCCTCCTCGTGGGCCTTCATCTTGGCCTCGAGGTCCCACCGGCCCTGGTGACGAACGAACGTCAGGGCGTAGTTGCCGAGGATGATGTCCTGCACCGGGGCGCAGGTCGGACGGCCGTCGGCGGGCGAGAACAGATTCTGCGTCGACAGCATGAGGACGCGCGCCTCCGCCTGAGCTTGCGTGCTCAGCGGGATATGCACGGCCATCTGGTCGCCGTCGAAGTCCGCGTTGTACGCGTTACAGACGAGCGGGTGAACCTGGATCGCCTTACCGTCCACGAGGATCGGCTCGAACGCCTGAATACCGAGCCGGTGAAGCGTCGGAGCACGGTTCAGGAGAATCGGATGCTCCTTGATGACCTCTTCCAGACCGTCCCAGACCGCCGGGTGCATCCGGTCGATCATGCGCTTCGCCGTCTTGATGTTCTGCGTGATCTTCTTCTCGACCAGCGACTTCATCACGAACGGCTTAAACAGCTCGAGCGCCATCTCCTTCGGCAAGCCGGCTTGGTGGAGCTTGAGGTGCGGGCCGACGACGATAACCGAACGGCCGGAATAGTCGACGCGCTTACCGAGGAGGTTCTTACGGAACCGCCCCTCCTTACCCTTAAGCATGTCGCTGAGCGACTTGAGCGGGCGCGAGTTGGAGCCGACGACGGGACGCGCGCGGCGACCGTTGTCGATGAGGGCGTCCACGGCCTCCTGAAGGAGCCGCTTCTCGTGATTGATGATCGACTCCGGCGCGTGGATCTCGATGATCTTCTTCAACCGGTTGTTGCGGTTGATGATACGGCGATAGAGGTCGTTAAGGTCCGACGTCGCGAAGCGGCCACCGTCGAGCTGGACCATCGGTCGCAGCTCGGGCGAGATGACGGGCACGACGTCGAGGATCATCCACTCGGGGCGCGAGCGGCTCGAAATCAGCGCCTCCACGACCTCGAGTCGCTTGATCGCGCGGGCGCGCCGCTGCGACTGCGTCATGACGATCTCCTGACGCAGCTCGCGGGCGAGCTTATCGAGGTCGACGCGGTGCAGGAGCTCCTTGATCGCGTCGCCGCCGATGTTGGCGCGCACGAGGCCCACGAGATCCTTGCCGATCCGGTCGCCCACGTTATAGAGGAGCTTGGAGACGGCGCGGTACTTGTCCTCGTCGATGAGCTGGTTCTTCTCCAACCGACCGAGGATGTCGACGGCCAGATCGAGGTCCTTGATCCGGTCGTCCATGTCGCGGTACTCCGCCTTGATGCGGTCGTTGACCGCCTTGGCGCGCTCGCGGGCGAACATCTCGTCGTACTCTTCGCGGTTGTTGTTGAGGTCGTTCGCGAAGCGCTGAAGCGACTCCTCCTCAAGCTGCCGGATCTGGAGCTGCATCCCGGCCTTCTCGAGCTCGACCGCCACGCGGATCTCCGGAAGGGCGTCCTGGATCTTCTCCGCCTCGATGTCGATGACGATGAAGGAGGCGAAGTAGATGACCTTCTCGAGCAGGCGCGCGGAGATGTCCAGCACGAGCGAGAGGGGCGAGGGAACGCCCTTCAGGTACCAGATGTGGCAGACCGGCGCGGCGAGCTCGACGTGGCCCATCCGCTCGCGCCGCACCTTGCTGCGCGTGACCTCGACCTGGCACCGCTCGCAGACGATGCCCTTGTACTTGATCTTCTTATAGCGGCCGCAAGAACACTCCCAGTCCTTCACCGGTCCGAAGATACGCTCGCAGAAGAGTCCGTCGCGCTCGGGCTTGAACGTGCGGTAGTTGATGGTCTCGGGCTTCTTCACCTCACCATGGGACCAGGAGAGGATGTCCTCGCCGGAGGCGATTCCGATTCGGATCTTGTCGAAGAGACTGACGTCCGCCATAATGCTTGTGGTTCACCCGCTTGAGGGTCCTTAGCGGCGGGCACGACGATACGCGCGGCGTCCGAGGACTGACAAGACGGGAAGGAACCAGACTACCTCGTATTCGTGTCGGCCCGCAAGGGGATTCGGTTACGATTCTGTTTTTCGTGTCTTCGAGAGGAAGGCCCCGAGGTCGCATGGGACGAGATGAACGATCGCCGCCTTCCCCGCTCTCCGGCCGACTTTGCGAAACGTGTCTTCGTCGAGTGTCCCACGTGCGGCAAGCAAGCCGACGTCCAAACGGAGGAGTTCGTGAGCGCCAAGCTCACCTGCCGGTCGTGCGGCAATATCCGCGAGCGTGGCCCATCGCATGGGTTCGCCCCGCTACGAGGCCCTTCGAACCGGGCCGGAGTCGATCCTTACTTTGCCTTGCCCCTCTGGCTCCGTGAGGCTGTCGGGCGCCGAGTCGTGTGGGCCTACAACTGGACCCACTTCGAGGATCTCCGATTCTTCCTTACCGGAGACTGGAAAGCGTGGCGTCACACCATTCCCGCACCGATGTCAAGCCGACCTGGAGCTACCGCCCCCCCTATCCAAAGTGGATGCAGGAATCGGCCCATCGCGCGGCGATTCAAAAGGCGCTTGCAAGAATTCAGAAGCGCCGACTCGGCCTCAGATAAGTCGGCGGGCGGGTCCAGAGCCGATCCATCCGAATGGGGTGGACACCGACAAGGGGATGGGGCGTGCTTCGCAGCGCTGTGTGAGATTGCTTTCAGATCGGGCGGGTAGGCCTGAACCATGCGTGATCCCTACTTTCAGTATAAATCCGAATCGGGTCAGACCCGTTGGCGAGCCTTGGTCAGGGTAAAGGTCGCGACTTCAACTTTGCGAGCCCAAAGAAGCAAACGACGGCCAAAATTGCTCCGGCGAAGCCTAATTCTGAGTTCATGGCTCTCCGTTCGAGCATCGGCACGCCGTGTAGGTTGAACTCTGCGACACAAGCTGCGCACAAGCCACCAAGCGCGAACAACGCCCGGACGAGCCCTATCGCGCAGCCATTCATCTTTTGTCCCACGACCTGTTGCCCGTTGTCGGCGGGTGGCCCGAACCGTGTGACCTCTTTCTTCTGCCCCGTGGGGTGGCACGGATCTAGGGAGATGGTTCGTGCTCCCGTAGCCTCGTGTGAATAGGCTTATTTGGAAAGGGATGATCCGGAATCAGGCAGGACGCACGGGGCAGTTCGGCACGATAGGGCTTGCGACCCGTGGCACACCATTCCGAGAGTAGAAGATCGGTCGATCGATGCTCCTTGTACAGAGATCGGTTGGGTGGGCCAAACCACGCCCCTTGGATGCGGCGATACGATCACCGCCGGGCACCACGCCTACGGCGTACATACGAAGACGCCATCGCCGCAGAACTCGAAGCCGACGCGCGACCTTCCCGACCCCGAAGGGTGTCGAAGAGAACAGCCCCTGTGTCGAAGCCCCCCGGTGAGATCGACCCACGAGAACGACTCCGAAGGTGGTCGCACCCGGGCGATCTCGGCGGCCATGCAATCTTTCCGCCCGGCGCAGGGTTGAAAGGAGGAGCGATGACGGCCCTTCAAGAAACCTCCGACTCCCGCCACCGCGGCGACGAGGCGAACGACTACGACTCGATGCTTTGGTTTCCTCACCTCAAGCGTTGGGCGGCGCTCCCGGAATACCGGGACGCGAGTCTGATCGTCCGCGCGATCGTGGATGGCGCCCTCACCGTGTTTATGAGCCGCGGAAGCCTTCCCGCCACGCCCGAGGGGCTACGGCGAGCGATCGGCGCCGATGAAGAGGAGTTCGCCCGCGGATGGCAAGGAGCGAGCCTCTGCATCGCGATCCTCCGACCGCGGTGGGAGGCCGAGCTTGCCGACGCTTGGAGTCGGTGGGAGTCGATTCGAGAGCGGAACCGGAACAACGGTCGTAAGGGCGGCCGCAAGCCTAAAACCCAGCCGGAAGCCGAACCGAAAGCGGGTGGCGAACCCATCGAAAACCCAGTGGGTTCGCCAGTGGAAACCCCATCGCTAAGCACATCTACATCTACAATTACAGATCTCTCTAGCGAGAGATCTCCCCATACCCCGTCGCTTCGCTCGGGCGGTGGGGTCCTTCCCAAGGGATTCGATGCGTTCTGGGACGCGTTCAAGGCGGCCTACCCTCGACGGCCGGGCCAACCGTGGGCGGAGGGCAAACGAGCGGCGCTGAAGGCGTTCAAGGCTCACCCGGAGCTGAGATTCGAGACTATTCTCGACGGCGCGGAGGCGTACGCCCGGCTTATGAACTCAACCGGGAAGACGGGAACCGACAAGGTGGCGCACGCCTCGACCTGGCTGAACGGGGTGCGATGGGAGTGCGACTACGACACGGCGCGGACCGGGGGCGCAAGCGGGTGGGACGATGAAGCCGTTTTCTGACCTGGTCCCGGCGGCGATCCTGGGGGGCATGAATCCCTTCGAGCGACCGGTACGGGAGGACGCTCGGCTCCTGCCCGATTCGGAGTACCTCCGGTGCGTGGCGAAGGCGATCAAGTACCTCTCGCTCTATTCGGCCCACGCCCCCGACGTCGCCGGCATGAGCCCGGAGGAGCGCCAGCGCTACGTGCTCGGCTACGGTCTGCCATTCGTCCGGGCGGGTATCCCGTCCGACGCGCTCTGGGTTCTGGGGCCTGAGGGACGGGGCGGCATTCCGGGCGAGGCGCTCGTCCGGTGGACCGAACGGCCGGGCGAGTCGTTCTTCCCGAAGCACCCGGGGACGCTGCTCGAACTCTGCGAGGTGGTGATGAGGGACCGCGCGCCGGGCTGGACGCCACCGCTCGCGCTCGAAGGTCCGTCCATCGGCCGGGAAGAGTGGATCAAGCGCAGCAACGAGACGAGGGCGAAGATGGACCTGCCACCGCTTCGGGAGGAAAGCCCCCACCCTGTATAAAGACCATCCTCGGCCCCATCGTTTCAAACCACGAGGGAATACCCGCGTGCCTCTCAGTTTACGAGAGCCCCAGTTCCCGATACACCTCGCGGAGCTTCGGGCGGTTCCAGAGCCAATCGACCCGGATGAAAAAGCCGGCAAGGGTCGACGAGTAAAGCTTTCCCTCCGCATCGGGCAACACCGGCTCGTAAGCGCCCTCTCGCAGCCGGAAGAACTCCGCACGCCGGCGTTCCGGGTCGACGATCCAGTACTCCTCGACGCCGGCCTTCTCGTACTCGTAGAACTTCTCGCCCTTATCCCGCATCCGCGAGTCTCTCGACACGATCTCGACCACGAGGTCCGCGCCACCTTCGCTGTAAGTGGGCTTGATCTTGCCGACATTGGCTTTCTTGAAGAACGCGACGTCGGGCACGCGCACCGTATCCTCGTCCAAGCGCTGAGCAAAGCCATCGGGCTTGACCCTTCCCGCGTCGGTTTCCTCCGCGTAATAGCCGATTGCGGAGGTGAGAAAATAGGCCTCGTCGCTGTGCTCGTCGGAGACGGGCTCCATGTCAACGAGGTTACCTTTCCACTCAAATCGGCCCTCTCCCGCCGCGAACAGCGCGGCGACCGGATCGAAGGCGACGGCTTCCATGCGTGAATTGTACGACAAGGCTACAGTGGAATCATCACCGCGCAACCGCAGGCGAAGGTCAGTTCGACGGGCGCGGCGTGGACCCGCTGTCCATCGGGCGTGGCGTGGACGACCTCGCCCGTGCTTGGGTCGTGGATTACGACGTCCGCGACGCCTTGCGCGAGGTAGAACGGCAGGCCGATCCGGTCTTTCTCCTCGTATCCCGCGCTCACGATCTCGACCACCGCCTGCGGAATCACCTCCGTCGCGCCGTCCACGTCGGGTGGCTCCTGACAATAGATCGCCAGGTCGGGACGCTTAAACGAACCGTCGGGAAACCGAACGTAGGTGTCGAGGTAGCGGTGACAACCGCAATCGCCCTCCGAACCGAACGCACGCCGCACCGACAGAAACACCGCCTGAACGATCCGCTGATGGCGGATGCCCGGCATCGCCTCCCAAGTCGGCACTCCCGCGGTCATCTCGATCTTGATGAGGCTTTCGTCCGCCGAACGAACGAGAACGTCGAGGAACTCGTTCGAGATCGTGGGCATCGTTTATTGTAGTCGGCGCCTTGCCTGTCCGAAAGTACGAAGGCGCACGATGCGGCAGATCGGTCACAAAGGCGGCAGGACCGTGACCGCCTTCATGTGGCGAATCGGCAAGCTCTTGCCCGACACTCGGGATCTTAAGAGAAGCGAGGATCTTTCCCGCCCTTGGATCGATCAAGGTTCCGATCGGCGATTGATGCAGAAGGGCGGCTTTTCTCAAGAGATTTCTCCCCTTGTGGCGTAGAGTGAGGGGTGGCCTCGGCCACGACCCTGTACCGAGTCGAAGCGATCGGCCGCCTCACGGCCCTTTCTCACCTCTCGCGACGCACAGGCCCCTCGCAAGGGGCAGGAGTCCAGTGAGAAAAAATCTAATCCGACTCGCCCGGCGAGTTCTTTCGCCTCAGGTGGCCAACGAGAGTTACGAGGCCGACTTCGACGACGCCGCCGAGATGGTCGTCATCGCCCGCGCCCTGCGCGCCCACGGCTACGGCGCCCGCTTCAGCGACACCCCCCTTCGTCTCGTCGTCACGATACCCGGCGCTTCGAGAACCTCCGTCCGCCTGGCGACGGCGGGGAGCGGACGCTAATGGCCGCTTCGGCGACCCTCGACCCGATCGCCGCCTCGGCGGTGACGCATGTGGCGATCCTCGTCGCTCCCGCCGACGGGGTCCGGGTGCTTCGCGAGGTCTTCCAGTCCCTTCAGGGCGGCTTCCCCGGCGCGCTCGTGATCTTGGCGCACACCGGAACGGGCCGCGAGCGCAGCATCGCCGACAACCTTAACGTCGCCTCGAGCGTCATGGTCCACCCCGGCGTGAGCGGCGTTCGTCTGCGAAACGGCCACGCCTACGTGGTCCGCCCCGACGCAAGGCTTGCGATCGGTGCGGACGGCCGACTGACGGACGCTTATGGGTCCGACGCGGACGACGACGTCCTTCTTCTGGGCGGCGACGGACGGGGTTCCTCCTCCGTCTCCGGTCGAAGCGAGTCGCTTATCGGGTCGCTCGCCGCGCGGTACGGGCCGAACGCGATCGCCGTCGCCCTCACCGCGTTGGACGACCTTGAACGCGAGGCTTTCGCTCAAATCCGCAGCGCAGGCGGCCACACCCTCTCGCTCGACGAGAGCGATCGCCTATGGGCGGATTCATCCGGTCCCCGCGTCGTCCCCGATCCGTCCGATGAACTGCTCCCCACCACGGGGCTCGGACCGCGCATGATCGCCATGACCCACCTCGCCCTCGCCTGATGAACGCCGTCCTGTCGGTCGAGCTCGAGATCCTGGAGCCCGCGCTCGTGACCTCGGCCGACCATCTTCTGAGTCTCCATCCTTCCCAGATCCGCTGGGTCTCGATCCGGCTGACCACCGGAGGAGCGGGGGACGGCGGAAAGTCCGTGACGTTTTCGGCTCAGGCCGACGACGACCGGGTCTCCGTCCAGGATCTCGTGGCCCTCGCACAGAAGGCCCAACCTCACGGCACCGTCGTCCTGGTCTGGTATCAGGGGCGCTCCGAAAGCTTTGTGATTTAGACCGTATCCAACGTGAACCACCATGGGTGACCGAAAACCGAAAAAAACCTCTTCCGGCAACTCCGACGCGCACAAGGCCGACCAGGCCAAGCACGCCGCGTCCCGTGACGCCACGCCCCCCAAGGGACTCGACAAGAAGGACAAGGGCAAGAAGTAACCGAACGAACGTAGGCCCTGCGGCCGGGTTAGACGCCGATCGGCAGCGATCCGAGATCCGGAAGTAGGGATCGAGGTGAGCGACGATCGACCTTGCCGTCAGCAACGGAGGGGCCGGAAATCGAAAAGGCGAAGGTGAATTCGAAAAGGGCGTTGTTTTTGCAATGAGCCAAACGGTTCGGGAGTAGAACCCGATGTTACGCTCTTGCACCGACCCCTTCTCCGGCCCATTCTTGCCTAGCTTGAGTCTTCCCGAGATCGCAGAACCAAGCTACGTATCAGGTAAGACTATGGCAAACAAATCGCTCTACGTGGGCAACATCTCGTACTCGGCCACCGAGGACTCGCTGAAGGCCGCCTTCGCGGCTTACTCCCCTTCCGCGGTGCGGATCATCGAGGGTCGAGGCTTCGCGTTCGTCGAAGTCGCCGCCGATCAGATGGAAGCCGCGATCGACGCGATGAACGGCAAGAGCGTCGATGGACGAAACTTGACCGTGAACGAGGCCAAGCCCCGCGAGAGCGGAAACGGCCGGAGCGACGATCCCCGCAAGGCGACCAGCGGCCGCTGGTAAGACTCCCCACAAAGGGAGAGTAGAGAAGGCGTCGAAACCCACGGGTTCCGACGCCTTCTTCATGAGGAGGCCACTACTCCTCGATGGGCTCGAACCTTCCGTGACCCCGCACCGTCGAGGCTTGACTCTCCACCCTTTCGCCGTCTTCCGCCTCAAGCGTGATCGTCCGGCCTACCCCGAGCGACGAGGATGTCGCCGGCAGATCGCCCAACCCGACGATGGCGAAGGCCTTTCCGTCCGAGAGTCGACGATATCGGTCGAGAAGCTGGACCATCGTCTCTGAGTACGAGTTTCATGCGAAAAAGTTGAGAGACATTTGCCACCCAAGACCCGGTGTGCCATGCTAACCTGTGCTGCTAACGCTGACGATCTGGCAGAAAAAGAAAAGCGGTTACCCGACGCGGGCGGGCGAAGGGCGGCTCGAGGATCCCAGCGTCGAGGCGTTCGGCGCCGCCATCGATCGGTTGATGACCATGGTCGAATCGGAAGCTCTACCCTTCCAGATCGTGGCCCGCGTCGGGGATTCTAGCCGCGGTTTTCAGCTCGGGCAGGGTTGGAGCGACGATCGCGTGAAGTCCGAATTGTGGGTCGGCTATCGCAATCTCGTCGGCGCGAACGGATAACCTTCGCCTTCGCGTTCAGAACGCCGGAGCGAAGTCGCGATCCAAGGCCGACCGTACCGGTCGTAAGCGTTCGCGATCCCAGGGGGTGTCGAGCATTCCGCAGTTTCGGCGCAGTTTGCGGGACGATTTGAACCTCTCGCCCGCCGTCGGGAGATCTCCGCGACGGGCGAACACCGCCGCCGCAAGCTCGTTCGTGTAGATCACGAGACCCTGATCGCCGATCTCTCGGTAGCGGCCTTCGAGACCATCGATCGTGTGCCCCAAAGCTTCGGAAGGTCTGCGGGACGCCTCGATCGCCAACCTTGCCAAATCGCAATAGAGGTCGAGCTTTTCGTTGCTCAGCGTCGTGACGAGAGGAGCGACGTCGTTGAGCGTCTTCTCGGCCTCGTCCGTTCTTCCGACGCTGGCTTCCAAGTAGGCGCGAATCGCCTTTCGGGTGGCCAGCATGGCCTCGTCTTCGATCGACCGCTCTCCTTCGCGAAGGAGAACGAGGCCGGCACTCGAATCTCCGGTGTGGACCAGAACTAACCCCCGGGTGAGGAGCGCCACGCCGCGATGCCTCCCTCCGCGATCCTGGGCGATCGTCTGGAGCATCTCGGTTAAGCGCATCGCCGACCCGAGCTTGTTTCGGACGAGCCGCGTTCCACAGAGCTCGATACAGGCATCGAAGCCGAGTTGGTGATCCCGAGTGCCGCTCGCCGCGTCGACCGCACGCCGGAAGTGAGTCTCGGCATCCTCGCACGATCCCACCCGCAGCGAGAGGTAGCCGCGCCAAAAGGCTTTCCAGCCTGCATGGACCGGCGTATGCGGAATCGCATCGACGAGAGGGGCGAGGACCGCGCTGGAAAGAGACTTGGCGGAGGGCAAGTC
>CAXUKB010000065.1:0-798 GCA_964251345.1 uncultured Fimbriimonas sp.
CGAGCGCGCCGAGCCGGCGGACGTCTGGTCGATGTCGTTCGCGCAGGCCGTCCGGCACGCGTACTTCGTCGAGCACGGCGTCTCGCAGAACCAGGAGATGGCCGAGCTCGCCGGGCTCGACAAATCGCCGTTCAGCCAGATCCTCACGAGGCCCGCGACCGCGATCCAGGGGAAGACCCTCGCGAAGCTCATGGCCCCGATCTCCCTGCCGGAGCTGCGGACGGAGATCTTCGTCGCGTGGGGCAGGGAGATCGTCGGGACGGGCGAGCTTCCCGCCGCGGCGGACCGGGGCAGGCTCGCGACCGCCCTGATGAGGAGGAACCGGCCGGACCTGGCGCTGAGGCTCGCGGTCCGGTCCTTCGAGGAGGAAGAGGACGCGGAGGCGCGGTGGGGGTTCGCGGTCCAGGCCTTGCAGTGCGCCCACCGGCTAGACCTGCCCGGCGAGGCGATGGACATGGCGCTCCGAGTGAGGCGCTGGGGAAAGGAAAGCGGCATGAGGGGACTGGAGGCGGCGGGCGTCGCGCACACCGCCCGCGCGATGCGCCGAACGCTTCACTTCAGTTACCGGCACACGACCGACGAGCGCCGGAAGGCCGAGCAGATGGCTTCGGCGGGCGGCTTCGCCGCGGGGCTGGACCTGACGGCGGCGAAACACGCCGCCGGGCTCGCCGAGTCCGAGTACATGGCGGACACCATCCGGAACCAGGAGCTGCTCGGAGGCAAGGAAGAGGACCTGAGAAGGCTTCTGGTCCGGTCGGAGCAGCGGATGGCGCTCGCGCCGAGCGACGCGGCGCGCGC
>CAXUKB010000065.1:808-10100 GCA_964251345.1 uncultured Fimbriimonas sp.
GCACCAGCTCGCCGCACGGGTCCACCTCGCCCTGGGGGACGCGAAGGCGGCCGAGGCCCACGTGCGGGCGTCGCTCGACCTGCGCGCGCAGGACCCGATCTCGCGCCTCGACACCGAGCCGCTCAGGGCGCGCCTTAGCGAGGTGCGCGGCGACCTCGACGGGGCCGTCGAGCACCTTCGGTGGACCGTGCGGGCAGGGGCAAAGCACCGCTTCGTCTACATCCAGCGCGTGGCCGAGAGCGAACTCGCCAGGATCTCGCTGGAACGATACGACTTGCCGAAGTAGCCGTCGTATGCTCGTAACCTCGTTTGATGTCGCCAAGACCTCGACCAAAGTCCCGACCAGCTTCTGGTCGGAGTCAAGAGCTTGGAACGGTCGATTTCAAGCTCAACCCTCATCATCCCTCCTCGTCCCGCTCGCTCCCTACATCGCGTTTGTCGCTCCCTCGGCTTTGAACGAAAACTCGGCTCGGCGGCCGCTGAGCGCCCAGATCAAGGACCGCGGACCTCGCGTCGGATAGCGTGCCCCATGTGCCGAAGGCTGTCGGCACGGCTTCGTCAACCTTGCTCGTCGATCGACCGCTCAAACCGACGCGATAGCTCCGCCAGGTCGACGCGCAACGCTTTCGCGATGTCGTACAGCTCGACAAGATCGACGCGTTGCGCCCCTGCCTCGATCTTGTGGATGGAGGTTTCCGTCCGGTGGACCTGGCGGGCTAGGCCCCTCTGAGTGAGGCCGAGCTCTTCTCGCGCTTCGCGGATGACCAGCCCAAGCTTCTCGTACTCCGGCCTCTTGGCGACGCCCACTTGAGCGAAAGTCTGCGGACATCGTCGTTTCTAAGTGAGAAACGCTTTGTATCGAAGTAATATGATCAGAGGTTTCCTATGTCCCGTTCGTCTCGTCTCTACGCGCCCCTCTCGCCACCCCTGCGCCCCGTCGTTTGGGTGCGGAGTCGGAGCTAAGCTTTGAGGAGGAACCGGCCGACGGAGACCCTTGAGGGGTGCGTCGGCCCTTTCGGGCGGTACTGCTCGGCGGCGGCGATGTCGCCGGAAGGCGCGCACGTCGCCGCCCCGCTCCTCGCCTTCGGGACCTCGCCCCTCCTGGCGTCGGCGTCGCTCTCGCGAACCGTCGCGTTCGACCGCGCCGAGTCCGCTGAGGCGAACGTCACCCAGACGAACATGGTGCGGGTCTCGTCCTTCAACGGACCGAACGGCCTGCTGCTCGGACACGACGTGCTGCCCTGCCCGCCCGTCCGGTCCGACCTCGCGCCGCGCCGCCCCGAGGCGCTCGATGGCGGGCCGCTCTTCGGGGCCACCCGTGCCCTCCTAGGCACGGTGGACGAGAGGCGGTTCCCGATCCGTCCCGGCGCTCACCTGCTCTGCGCGTACAAGGAGCACTTCGTGGAAGGGCCGGGGCTGATGTACGCCGCGTTCGCGATCGGGATGCCGGAGGACCGGGAGCGCGACGCCGACCTCTTCATGGAGGACGTGGGCGTCCTTCGCTCGGATCTGGACGAAGAGACCCAGCGGCGGGCGATCGCGGACGCGCTGCTCGACTCCGCCGCGCTCGTCGGGGAGAACCTGCGCCTGCGGTACGGGCGCGTGTTCATCGCGGTCCGCGCCCACCACGTTCCCGAGGGGAGCGTCGGTTGCGCGCTCGCGGCGGCCCCGTACGTCCGGCTCGCGCGCGGCGCGGTACCGGACGAAGGCGTGGACGCCCTCGCACGAATGTCGCCGGAGGAGTGGGAGAGATCGGTCTCGGGACGCTTCCTAGGCGACGGATCGCGGCTCGCGACCGCCGCCGGAGGCCCATAGCCGCATGGAGGCACCCTTCACAAACGGCGGCATCGCCGTCGGGGTAATCGGAACGAGGGACGAACGGGAGGCTCTCCGAGCCGTGTTCGGGGAGGTGGCCGCCGAACAAGGCTGGACGCCCGGCGATGACCTCTGCGGCAGTGCCGAAGGCTCCTTGCTTCTCGGCGCGTGGATAGACGGTCGGCTGGCCGGAGGAGTCGAGCTGCGCGTTCCTGACGAGCACGGGAACCTTCCGATCTTCGCGACCTGGCGCGAACTGGACCACGCTGGGCCACCGAGCCCCGCGGAGCTAGTCCTGCTCGCGCTCGCCCCGGAGTTCAGAGGAACGCCGAGGCTTCTCTGGACCCTCTGCGCCGAGATGTGGCGGCACTGCGCGAAGGCCGGGATCACGGACGTGCTCGCCGCCGTGCCGCCCCGCAACCAGCGCCTCTACGCACGCCTCGGGTGGTGCCCGGAGCCGGTCGGTCCCGCGCGCGATCACTGGGGCGAGCCCTGCCTCCCTTGCCGGGTCGGCATCGCGAAGGTGGCGGAGGCGGTCGCCGCGAAGGTCCGCGCCGCGCCGTCGCTCGCGTTCGTCACGGAGCAGGCGCACCGGGACTGAGAGGCCTCTTTATCGCCGGGCCGCTTTGCCCTACAGTGGACGCATGACACGTCTCAGCTTTCCCTCGTGAGCGCCTGGCCCCTCGCCTACGGCCTGTGCGTCGTCCTTCTGCTCGGGCTCGGAGGACTGGCCCTGCGGCAGGATCGGGCGAGCCGCGTCCACCGCGACTTCGCGGCCTTCACGCTCCTCATGTCCCTCTGGCTCGCGAGCCTCTTCCTGTATTACCGGGTGGTCGACGAGCGGGCGCTCACGGCCGTGGGCCGCGCAAACTTCGCCGCGATCTCCCTCTCCGTCGCGTACGGCTATCTCTTTGCGCGCGGGCTCGTCGGCAGACCGGAAAAGCGCCGCCCCTTCCTGCTCGTCGGGACGCTCGCGCTCGCGGCGCTGATCCTGCTCACGCCTCTCGTCTCCGCGCGCGAGTACCAGTCCGACAAGAGTCCCATGACGGCGTTCGGCCCCCTCTTCATCCTGTTCGCCGCCCAGATCGCGGCGTGCATCCTGGCGGCCGCGTGGGCGCTCATCCGGGCAACGCGTGGTGCTTCAGCGGAACGCCGGGACCAATACCGCCTGGTGCTCGCGGGCTTCCTCGCCATGGCCGCCATCGTCATCGTCACCAACGTCGTCCTGCCTGTCCTCTTGGGGATCTTCGCCTACCAGGAGGCGGGCGCGCTCTCCGTCGTCCTGCTCATCGGCGCGCTCGGCTATGCCGTCACCGCGCGGGGCCTGCTCGACGTGCGCGTCGTGGTGGAGCGGACGGTGGTCTTCGCCGTGCTCGTGGGCTCGCTGACGGCGCTCTACGGGGCGCTCGCGCTGCTCGCGGCGCAAACGTTCTCGGGGGTGCGGATCCCGACGGAAGCCCTTCTCTTCAACCTTGGGGCGGTCGTCACGGTCGGGCTCACGTCCGAGCCGCTGAGAAGGTGGATCGCGGCGCGGACCGACCGCTGGCTCTACCAGGGCGACTACGCGGCGCAGGCCGCCGCCGCGCGCCTGAGCGAGCGGCTCGCAGGGACCGTGGGCCTGGACGACGCGCTGGAGGCGACGCTCGCGAGCGTGCGAGAGACGCTCCGCCCGGATCGCGTCGCCGTGATCGCGCTTAACGGATCGTCGGAAGCGGACGCCGAGGTCAAGGCGCTGAGGAGATTCGGCTACCGCACCTCCGATGAGCCCGCCGTGTTTGATCTCGGGGCGAAGGCGCGCCACTTCGGGAGGGACGCCCGGGTGGCGGAGTTGCCTGAGCTGATCGAGGCGTGGGAAGCGGGAGAGCTCGGGGCCGACCTCGCCTCTCGGATGGAAGCCCTGGGCGCGGAGGCCGCGGTTCCGCTTTCCGTTGGTGATCGAACGCTCGGGCTGGTCCTCATAGGCCACAAGAAGGCGGGCGGCAGGCTGTCGTGGCAGGATCTCTCCTATCTTGAGCTGGTCCGGTCCGCCGCCGTGGCCGCGATCCAGAAGGCCGCGTACTACGAGGGCGACCGCACAAAAACGGAGTTCGTCTCGATCGCCGCCCACGAGCTGCTCACGCCGATCGCGGGCGTTCAGGGCTACCTGTCGATGGTGCTGGACGAGAACCTCGGGCAGGTGGACGAGAAGGCGCGCGGCTACCTTGGCAAGGCGTACGGCTCAGCGAACCGGCTCGCCGCGCTCGTCAAGGATCTCCTCTCCGTCGCGAGGCTGGAGTCGGGGACCGTCCGGGTCGAGCCGAGGCCGGTCGACGTTATGCGTATCATCCAGGAGGCCGTCGACGGCGTGGCTCCCGGCGCGCGGGCGAAGGGACTCGCACTCGGCTTCGTGCCCGCGCCTTCGCTCCCCACGCCGATGGCCGACCCGGCCCGCCTCGCGGAGGTGCTGGTGAACCTCGTGGGCAACGCCGTGAAGTACACGCCGAGCGGATCGGTGGAGGTCGCGGCCAGGGCCGACGGCGGCTTCGTCCGGATCGACGTGCGGGACACCGGACTCGGCATGGCCGAGGACGCTAGGACGCGCTTGTTCGAGAAGTTCTACCGGGTGCGCACCGACAAGACGGAGTCGATCCCCGGCACGGGACTGGGGCTGTACGTCACCAAGCAGATGGTCGAGAAGATGGGAGGCCGGATCGAGGTCGAGAGCGCCGAGGGCGTCGGGAGCACGTTCACCGTCTTCCTTCCGGTCGCGGGCAGGAAGTAAGTCAAAGGTAGGGGACGCGTCCCTTACCGACCGAGACCCCGATTAGCGACCCCGGCCAAGGCCCCGACTAACCCTGGTCGGGCTAAGGAACCCGAAACGCCCGTTTCTGAACTCAACCCTCTTCGTTCTTTCGTCCTCTCACTCGCTCCTCACTTAGCGTTCGTCGCTCCCTCGACTTCGAAAGACGATTCGGCCCGCGCCGGGCGGGAAGAGCGACCGTGATTGATTTCTAAAGACCGATGCCGCAGGCATCGGTGAAAAGAACTAAGGGGCCGCGCCGCCAAGCGAAGCGGCGGCGCGGCCCCTTAGTATCCCGCCCACCCGCCCTGTCTGTCCGCGCCCGGTCGGGTGTGGACAACTCGCGGAGCGCGGCTGTTTTCTTTATCCTTCTGTCTTTGTATGTTGTCCCTCGCTTTCCGAAGCGCGGAGCTTCGGAAAGCGACGCGGGCTCACGCCCGAGGTGTGGATAAGTCCGCGATCGCGCAGAGAGGCGAGGGCTTTGCCCACGGCCTCGCTCCTACGCCCCGTGAGCAGGATCAGCCGGCGGTAGGTCAGAGGGATCGTGCGTCCCTCGCGGTTCCACCCCGTCGTGGCCCTCACTGCGGCGAGAAGCACGCGAAGCTCGGAGTCCCTCAGGTTTGGCATCAGGGAGTCGAGGAGGACGTTCGGGACCTTGGTCCACGGCGTCCCGCTCCCGGGAAGGGTCAGTCTCACTCTTGGCATGGCGGTGGGGGTTAGGGGCGGAGTAGTCGGCGCGGATCGCCTGGATGATGAACGCCTCCGGCCTTCGCGCCTTGCGGCCGGGGAGTAGGCGCAATTGTTTCTCGATTACTTCGATGGGATGGTGCGCGAGCAGGTCCACGATCCCGGCGTTCGAGACGCCGAGCCGCATGAGCTCCGTGGCGGCCCTCACCGCGCGGTCGTCCGTCATTTTCCCTCCTTCCCGATGAACTCCAGCAGCCGCCCCGACACGGTCTCGAGCTCGGAGAGGAAGGCGTAGTCCGACTCGCCATTAGGACGCACCGCGACGCCCGAACACCGCATGAAGCGCGCGAGCCCGTTCCCGTCTATCGCGACCACTCGGGCCGCTCCGTAGGAGCCTTGCTTCTCGGCCACCGAAGCGCTAACCTTGTAGGGCGTGACGATCAGCCCGAGGTCGGCGGAGTTCCTCAGCACCGCCCCGGAGAGTTCATCGAGCATTCGGGTCTTCACGCCCTCAGGGTCCCTTGACACCTTCACGATCATCCGCACGGGGGTGGGCCCGAGGAGGGCGAGGCACGCGATCTCGTGCCCGCCGTTCCTGGACTTCTGCCCGGCGTCCCTGCGGCCCTGGATCTCGGCCTCGCTCCACCCGGAGCGGGTCAGGGCCTTCGAGAGCAGCATCAGCAGCGCGTGAAGGGAGCAGCCCCGCAGCGCTCCTACAAGCGGGTCATCGGTCCTCATCGTCTCCTCCTTCGTCGGTTACTTCCTCGTAGCCCCTCGGGTGGCGGGACGTGACCCACCTGCCCGGCTCGATCCCGTAGAACGCGGCCTTAAGGTCGCCGAACTCGTCGGTGGCGGACTCGGGGAGGCACCCCCGGCATCCGTCGATGAGGTCGCAGGCATAGCGGGTGGGGAACTCGCCGCGTTCCGCAACCAACTCGCGCGGGTCCAGCGCGTATCCGAGCTCCTTCTCGAGGGCGCCCGCGATCCGGGCGACCATGAGGAAGCTCGGGTTCATCCGGCCGTTGATCAATCTGGAGACCGCCGGGGGGCTGACCCCCGCGTCTCGGGCTAAGCGAGCGACGCCCTTGAAGGCGTACCGAGTTGTGTGAGCCATGACGTCGCTGACGCGATTCACGGCCGGCCCGAAGGCCTGCGTAGGGGGTTGTTCCATGAGCCTATTGGAACATGGGCGATACCGGTGCGCACAAACTTCGTTGCTCATTCGCACGCCGCGCTACGGCGCGGTGTTGTTTGACTAGGGCGAACTGATTTTCTCAATCGCCTTGATCATTTCCAAAGTCCTCTCGAGTATTGACGAAACCGTACTCACTTCGGCAATATTTCAGTCCCTTCTCGCGTTCGGGGGCTTTGGAGGAGAAGGTAGCCTCTTGTCTCAGTTGACCCGGCCTCCTGTGCGTTCAACGGTTGGCCCTGCCGATAGAACTCGCCATGAAGCAACCAAGGTTGGCGCGACCTCTTCCAGGCGACGAGTTCGGATACGCGAGACTGAATGCTTTGGGCTCTGTGGCTCCCTATGGGTTGTACTTGGTCCCGGATGACCTACGCAAGCGCACGCTTGACACTACCCGCTTCAAACGCTTTGCCGAGTCAGTTGACGCGGCAGATGCTGTCAACGCGTTCGCCCGTATCAACGTCGCGCTCGAAGCCGGAGGGATGGACGATCCGAACTTCCAGAGAGGCCTGTTGCGGGAGTTCTTGGCGCCCAGAGAGGCGGATGAAGCGCTCTCGCTCCCAAGGTTCAGGCACAACCAGTTTCTCTGGATGTGTCCTCTTCAATGCAGGCTCCTGATCTCGCTACTGATTCGCCACGGTGAAAGCGGATGTGGAGGTTCCCTATCTGATAGGAAGCTCCGGCGGCTCGCCGGCGACGCTCTGCTCAGCAGCCCCGAGGTATTGCCGCCCAAGCTCACTCAATACGACGTCACCGGCCCCTTGCGCCGCCTTCCTGTCGAATTGGCGCTCGTGCACGAGGGCTACCGCTCGGATCAGAGGGGCTTTGAGCAGGTATCAGTGAAAGGATACGTGCTGGACCAGCTCCTGCAGCAGACCGGCATTGAAGAGGAGATTGCCAAGGATCTCGGCTTCTCTCCCACCCAGTTCCAGGTCGCTCTTACCGCCCTCTGGGCTCACTTCGCTCGCCACACGCCGCAGCATGCGATGCAGACGACTTCGTCCAGCATCGGCTTCGAGTACATGATGGGACAGTCGCGTGTGCCCAAGGCCGTCGGGGACTACATCCTGCGCAACTTCTGCGTCGATCTTGGCGCCTTGCCCCTAGCGCGCCACGACGAGTCTCTTGTAGACCTCGGGTACCTTGCCGAGCGCCCCTTCGGTGTTTACAACGGCCTGATCATCTGCCTCGACCTCGATTTCGCGCTCGCCAGAATGGGCCGCGAACTCTGGAATCTCGCTAGCAAGGTCGCCAAGGACAAGCGGGTGAGCGCATTTCACGCCGACGCGGGCTACGCGTTTGAGGCTTACTGCGAACGGTTGCTCTCGAAGGTGGCAGAGGCAAGGGAACCGAAAGGTGCATCTTTGAGGAGCGACAAAATGCTGCAAAAGGCCCCGGTAGACTTCCTTTACATCGAGGGAAGCGAAGCAGTTGCTTTCGAGTGCAAGACGGCGCCGCTCCCCGCATCGGTGGCGTACGGAACCGATGCCGAGGCACTCGCCGGCGCCATACGGGACAAGTTCGTTACCGGTACGCCAAAGGACAAGCAGGGGTTCATCCAGCTGGCGAATCACATCCGCACGATGCTGGCGGACCAAGAGGTGTATGGTCTTGAGGGAGTGACGCGGATCACGCCCTGCCTCGTCGTTATGGAAGATGTCCTGACGAACGCCCCAGCCTACGACTTCGCGGTGCACGAGGCTCGGCAATTGTTTGCCGAGTTCGGCGACTACGTCGGAGAACCGGTCATCATTCACGCGGAAGACCTGGCATTGGTCGCGAGCAGGGCGAAGCTTGCATCGCCATGCGAGATCCTGCTTACGCTCGGCAGGCTTGATCTCTTTGAGCACGGGACTACGAAAAACGCCATCCTGGCAAAGTATCCACAGACCGCTCTAAAGAAGGTGGGAGATGTCGAGATCGGAAGGCCGCTCCACTTCCTCGACGATTCTATCCGGCACCTGGAGGGCGGATATGCCGAGCCGCCCTCCTCGCCTTGCCCTGGACGTGGTGAGAATCGCGTCGTAGTGCCCAGTCGGAGCGGCGTGGCCAACTGACGCTGCAACGACTGCGGAACGATGGGTGCGGAACTCACGGAGGAGGAACTGCAAGCCTCCGAAAGTCATAAGGATCGAATAATCGAGTGGTACAGGAACTCCTAGCTCTTTAACCCGTTAAAAGGATAGCTTCATTAGAAACTCAAATTCAAAAATAAATCTACTAGAATAACCGGCTGTCGAGTCGTGCCTCAGCGCTCAGCGCCAGCTTCGTCTCGTCCGGCTCTGCGTTCACGCGGCGACCGCCACCACGGCTCGAGACGTACCACAGCGGCAGCCGTCCAGCGAGCTCGCCCATCGAGATCTTCTCCGCCCTGGAGCACCTCTCATTAGGTTCTTGGGTGATCTGCTCATGGCCCGGTTCTAACCCACCGGCGTCGGCGACGCCACTTTCCTCGCGTTCCCGCAACTCGGCCTCGGTGTTGACGATGTAGTGGAGGTATTGCCACCGGAGGGTCCAGCTTAGGACGTCGCGCGCGTGGTCGTCCCCCCGAACGTTATCGGTCTGAACGCGCGCTTACCACACCGGCTGCATTAATTAGAAATCACCCGATCGGTACTTGCTACCGTATATAGCCAAGGAGAGAAGTAAAGTTATAATCTGCTTCAATACAAGTACCATTTTAAGGTACCGTGTGATGAACCTTATACTTCACTTTCATAGCTATGTTTTTTCTGTACTGGCTGGCTTGTTCGTAGCAGATACCCCGCCTTGAGAACCTATTCCTCAGGTTTTATGTCTCGGATCATGCGGTTCGTGGC